>NZ_JBVISA010000008.1:0-326688 GCF_055575755.1 Kitasatospora sp. NPDC034035
ACGGGCCGAACACCGCGACTGGCCACCACCCGCTCCGGCCATCGTCACGATCGCCGGACCGGGCAGGACCTTAAATCACCGGCATTGGGCCTAGGGCCGCTCCGTGTTCGGGCGGGCATGAAGCGGAGTCAGGGCGGGCTCTCGATTGTCGGGGCGGGCCGGGGCGGGGCGGGCCGGCAGGAATGCCGACCCGACGGGGACTCCGTCGGTGTCGGATGCCAGCCAGGCCAGGCGGTGGGCGGACGGGCCGCCGGCAGGATCGGTCAGTGCGGTGATGCGAACGGGCAAAGTGTCTCCGCCGTAGAGAACGGCGACAGCCTGGAGCGACCGGCGGCCCCTCGCGCGAAAGTTGGGCGCGAGGGGCCGGCGTCATGCTGTGGTCCGCGTGGGTGCAGGAGCAGGCGTCACGGCGAGGCGGTGGCGGACTGGGTGGAGAGGGCGGAAGCGGCGAAGGCGCGGGTCCGTTCCGCGGCCTGGTCCAGGGGGACGTGCTGGTTGTTCGGCGGGTAGAAGTCGACCTCGCCGACCGCGCCGTAGTTCGCCCAGAAGCACGTCGTCATCGGGAAGCCGTCGGTGACGTTCTGCTGGCACTTCATCACCATGGTCATGGTGGAGTACGCCTTCGGCTCGCCGACGGGCGAACGGCCGTAGCCCTGAGCCAGCTTCATGGAGTGCTCGAAGGACGCGTCGAGCGCGCTCTGCGGGTCGGCGACCTTGGTGAAGAGGCTGGTCCTTCCGGTGAGGTGAGGAACCGTCGCGCTGTGCGACCCCTTGCTGATCGTGATCCGGGGGTTCCCGAAGCACGAGTCCTCGCCTTCGACCTCGCGCCCGTCCTCCTTGAGGGCGGGGAGGCGGTTGACCCCGAAGACGCCCATGTCCAGGTCGCTGCCGAACCTGAAGCCGCCATCGCCATCGGAGCAGGTCAGTCCGTCGAGTCGGGGGACGGTGACCTCCGAGTAGCGCGTGCCGGTGTCCGGCCCGAGCTTCTCCGCCTTCGGCGCGGCGGCCGGCTTGCCGCCGTCCCCCTGGCTTGACCCGCACCCTGCGGCGAGCACACCCAGAACCAGGGCTGCTGCCGGAATCCCCCACCTGCGCATGTACGTGGTACCTCTCGTGTCCCCGTAAACGATCACCGGGGATCGTACGCGACGCTACCTCGGGTACCGCTGGTTCATGCGTCAAGAAGGTCGGCGGCATCTTCATCTGACCGCATCCGCACGGTCGGTGGGGTGGGGTGAGGTGGGTCGTGGCGGAGGGGCGGTGGTTGCGCAGGAAGTCGGGCGGGCCGACTTCCTGCGCGGGCGGGGCATGAGGTGTCAGGCGTGGTGGTCGAATTCGCCGGCCTTGATGCCGTGGAGGAGGGCGGCGAAGGTGGTGGCGGTGGTGCTGAGGATGGTGTGGCCCTCGTCGGACTCGCGGAGTTCGACCGCACCGCCCACCGTGCGGACCTCCACACAGTTCTCGGCGTTGCCGCTGAAGGAGGACTTCTGCCACTCGGTGTCGGTCATTCGCGGGCCTCCCGCTGTGATTGGTTGGGCTCCGGGTGGGGTTGTCAGGCGTGGTGGTCGAATTCGCCGGCCTTGATGCCGTGGAGGAGGGCGGCGAAGGTGGTGGCGGTGGTGCTGAGGATGGTGTGGCCTTCGTCGGACTCGCGGAGTTCGACCGTCCCGCCCACCGCGCGGACCTCTACACAGTTCTCGACGTTGCCGCTGAAGGAGGACTTCTGCCACTCGGTGTCGGTCATGTCGGGCCCTTTCACAGGTTTCGCGCGATCTTGCGAATCAAGTCGCGAGAGTCATCCTCGCTCAGCGCCGACGCTTCGGTGCGTTCGAAGATCGCCCGGTAGCTGGTCAGCTCGCTGACGGCATCGAGGTATTCGGGGCCGTGGGAGGACTCCCGTTCAACGGTGTCCAGTTCACGGACCGCACCGAACGCGTATGTGAGGTTCTCGGCGGGCCCGGGGAAGGTCTCGATGTCGAACGGCACCACTCGAATGGTCATCCAAGGCAACTCGGAGTCTTCGAGCAGGGAAGAAAGCTGCTCCCTGAGGATCTGCGTGCCGCCGAACCGCGTCCACAGCACTGACTCGTAAATGAAGAAGGTCAAGGGCTTCGGGTTGCGACGCAGATCGGCCTTGCGCTGCATCCTGAAAGCGGTGCGGGCTTCCAGCTCGTGTCGAGGCAGCGGAGGGAAGACGCGTCCAAAGACGGCTGAGGCGTAGTTGAGGGTCTGGCAGGGGCCAGGCATGTGGGTGAGAAGCCACAGCATGAGTTCGCGGGAGGTCTTCTCAAACTCTGCGTTCTCGAGGACGCCGTCCGGGACAGTGCCTCGGTACTCCTCCCACCAGCCCTTGGATCGGTCCCGAACCATGGCTTCCAGAGCCTCGATCAGAGGTGGATTCATGCACTTGCAGGCTGCCGCGAAGGACCGGAGTCGGTCCACGTTGACGCTGGTCTTTCCGTTCTCCATCTGCGTCACCTGGGCAGCGCTCACTCCGAGCGCGCGAGCGAGCTGGCTCCCACCGAGGCCGGCTTGCTCGCGCATCTTCCGTAGCTCGGCGCCCAGGCGGCGCTGACGAAGGGTTGGGTTCTGGCGACCAGGCATGGAGTCAGTTTGCCTCGCCTGCACTCGATGGGGCCATCTGTCCCTCGGGAGAGGGAACCTCGGCAGAACAACCTAAAATTAAGTAGTTGCTGCGCTATGGTCGGTTTCACATCGATCCGACGGATCGTCAGTAACGCCTGCTAGCAAGCACCGCAGAGCACCCAGGCCCATCTGCCTGGCCTTGCTCACGGCGACATGTGTTCCGCCGGTTCTTCCCTCACTCACGCCTCGGGAGAAGTCCCATGCGTCACCTCAACACGCCCTCGATCGCCATCGCCCGTCAGTCCCTGCGCGACACCATGCAGCGCGTCGGGTGGGAGTCGTCCATCATCTTCGACGCGCAGCTCGCGCTCGTTGAGCTGCTCGTCAACGCGTGGCGGCACGGGGCCACGCCCGCGCCGATCGTCCAGATCATCTCCGCGAACCAGACCCTCCGCGTCTCCGTCACGGACGAGAGCCCGATCCCGCCCTCCCCGCAGGCGCCGGGCCTGTTCGCCGAATCGGGCCGGGGTCTCCAGCTGGTCGCCGGCCTCACGCACCGGTGGGGCGTGGACCCCCAGGAGCGTGGCAAGTCGGTCTGGTTCGAGCTGGACGGTGCCGCGTGAGGCGCCACCCCATGAAGCCGACCGATCCCCGGATCCGGCACTACACGGACGACCACATCCGCACCCTGCTGGCCGAAGTCCAGGAGCGCGGTAGGAAGTTCGGCCTGATCTGGCCGTCGGCCTGCACGGACAAGACCATCGAGGGCCGCGTCCTCGTCTGCTTCAACACCGCGCCCGCGTCGACCTTGCTCAACCTCCTCATGCTGCTCCTCGACGCCGAACGTGAGACCCCGTGCGATTCCTGATCGGGACGGCGTTTGCCGTCCTCCTCGCCCTCGCCTTCGCGACCGTCGCCCTGGGCGTCGTCACCGCCCTCCGCGCGACCCCGCCCGACGAGGACGCCTGACCGGCCAGCCCCTGCCGGCCCCCGCCAGCCCCCGCCGCCCGTGCGTCGGGGGCTGCGGCACGATGAACCCCATGTCAGAGCAGAGAGGCGACCGCTACGCGCCGCCGACCACCCTCCCGGGCCTCCTGCAGCGCGGCCGGGGGCAGGGTGCGCTGATCGCTGCCGAGGGCCCGGCTTCGGCCGCCGACCTCGTGTACGGCTGCATCCGTTGGGAGTGGCGCTGGGACTCGCAGGTCGACGACCGGGCGCTCTACCTCGCCCGACTGATCCGGGACTTGGAGCTGCCGCTCGGGCTGATCGTCGCACTTCTGGCCGGGGATGAGGACACCCGGTACCGGGCCAGCAGCGTTCTGGAGCTGCTTGCGCTCGCCGGCTCGGAGGAAGCCCGGAAGGCGCTGCCGGACTTCGTGCCGGAGCACAAGGAGCCGACCATGCGGCGCCCCGTGAAGCGGGTGGATCCGTACCCGGAGCGGGACAGCGCGAGCCTGCTTGCCCTGCTGCGCGACCCGGACGCCTCCGAGGGTGCCAAGGCGACCGCTCTGTGCGCGCTGTCGTTCCGGCCGCCCGAGCCCGCGCTGATCCCGCTGGTGCCCGAACTCGGTGCCGCCGACGGCACTCGGCAGCTGCCGCTCCTGGGTCGGGCGGTCGAGCGGCTGGCCGGGCAGGCCGTGCCGGCGGCTCGGGAGTGGGCGGCCTCGGACCGAAAATGGCTGGCCTGGACGGGTCTGGGAGTGTTGGCTGACCACGGTGATGAGAGTGATGTGCCGACGTTGATCGCTGAGCTGGAGCAGTGCTGGGCGGACCAGTCCTGGTGCGGCCCGGACGTACTCGCGGGCGGCCTGGCCCGGTTCGGTCCGAAGGCCGCCGACGCGACCTCCCTGCTGCGCCGCTTCTGGCTCTCCACCCCGCACTCGTACGAACGCCCCGCCTACCTGGAGGCGTTGGCGGCGATGGAGGCTGCGGGCATGGCCGAGGCGTTTGCCGAGTCGCTGTGGGACTGCGAGCCGAGCGCCCGCCTGCTCGGGATCGAGCGCGCTCCCGACCGGCCGTCCGTGAGGCTGAGGCTCGCCTGTCTTCGGGATGACCTGATGGAAGAACCGGAGGTCCGTGAGGCCGCCGGAGCACGACTCGCGAGATGGGCCAGACCATGACAGAGCGGATGTACGAGCACGCGCCGCCGACCACCCTCCCGGGCCTCCTGCAGCGCGGCCGGGGGCAGGGTGCGCTGATCGCCGCCGAGGATCCGGTAGCCGCCGCCGACCTCGTGTACGGCTGCATCCGTTGGGAGTGGCGCTGGCACCGGCAGATCGACGACCGGGCGCTCTACCTCGCCCGACTGGTCCGGGACCTGGAGCTGCCGCTCGGGCCGATTGTCGAACTGCTGGCCGGGGACGAGTACGCCTGCGCGCGGGCCACCCAGGTGCTGGAGCGGCTGGCACTCGGCGGCTCGGACGAGGCCCGGGAGGCGCTGCGGGCGTACGTCCGGGACGGCGAGCACTGGGTGGACGTCCTGGAGTCGGTGGCCGGCCGTTGGCCGGTGGCGTGGTGGGACGACCTCGAGGACGTGGCGCGGGCACGCCTGGAGGCGGGCCAGGACGACCCGCAGCCGTGGGCGTTGCCGTGGCACCGCTGGGACCTGGCTGCCCCGAAGCGGGAGCGCCCGGCCGAAGCGCGGGAGCAGACGGCGGAGCTGGCGGAGATGGCCTCCCCGGAGCTGCTGGAGCTGCTCGCCGACCCGGGTGAGTCGTTCCTGCGGAAGGCGTTCACGTTGGGCCGGCTCATCCACCGTGAGCCGGAGCCCGGCCTGGTCCCGCTGGTGCCGCTGCTCGGGATGGCGAACGGCCGGTACGCCATGCCGTTTCTGCGCCGGGCGGTCGGGAAGCTCGGCCCGCTGGCCCGGCCGGCGGCGCGGGGCTGGGTCACCTCCGGGACGCCCTGGCTGGCGGGGCTCGGGCATGAGGCGCTGGCCCGGCACATCGAGGAACAGGACGTTCCGACCTTGCTCGCCGCTCTGGAGCGGGACTGGGTGGAGCAGGTCTGGTGCGGCCCGATGCACACCGCCCGGGGGCTGGCCCGGTCCGGCCCCGGGGCGGCGGACGCGACATCGCTGCTGCGCCGGTTCTGGCTCTGGACCCCGCACTCGTACGAGCGGCCCGGCTACCTCAGGGCGCTGGCCGCGATCGACCCCGCCGGACTGGACGGCGCGTACGTCGAGTCGCTCTGGGACTGCCAGTCCGATGCCCGGCTGTGGGCGGTCGAGCACGCTCCGGAACGGCCCGCTGTGACGGCCCGCCTCGCCTACCTCCGGGACGATCCGATGGAGGAGCCGGAGGTCAGAAATGCCGCCGCAGTGCGACTCGCCGGGCTGACCTCGGGGCCCCTCCCGCAAAGCGAGGAAGCGTTGGAAGGGAGGCTAGAGTAGACGCGTGAACGTGTGAGTGATGGTCCGGGCCCCGCGAGGCGCTCCGGGCCACATCCATTTCCAGGGCATCCCCTGTGACCTGCACGTTCGCCGGCCCACCAGACCAGCACGAGCCCCGGAGGCCCCGCCTTGAGCGACCAGCCGTTCGCGCATCTGCACGTCCACACCGAGTACTCGATGCTGGACGGTGCCGCCCGGCTGAAGCAGATGTTCAAGGAGGTCGAGCGCCTGGGCCAGACCCATGTCGCGATGACCGACCACGGCAACATGTACGGCGCCGCCGAGTTCCACCG
This sequence comes from Kitasatospora sp. NPDC034035, assembly GCF_055575755.1. Classification (NCBI taxonomy): domain Bacteria; kingdom Bacillati; phylum Actinomycetota; class Actinomycetes; order Kitasatosporales; family Streptomycetaceae; genus Kitasatospora; species Kitasatospora sp. NPDC034035. The sequence goes on from NZ_JBVISA010000008.1 coordinate 6,271, forward strand.
GCAGGCCACCGACGCGGGCATCACCCCCGTCATCGGCATCGAGGCGTACGTCGCCCCCGAGTCCCGTTCCAACACCAAGCGCATCCTGTGGGGCCAGCCGCACCAGAAGCGGGACGACGTCTCCGCGTCCGGCGCGTACACCCACAAGACGATCTGGGCCCGGAACAAGGAGGGCCTGCACAACCTCTTCAAGCTGACCTCGCGCTCCTACGCCGAGGGCTGGCTGGTGAAGTGGCCCCGGATGGACAAGGAGCTGATCTCCGAGCTGTCCGGCGGCCTGATGGCCACCACCGGCTGCCCGTCCGGCGAGGTGCAGACCCGCCTGCGGCTCGGCCAGTTCGACGAGGCCGTGAAGTCCGCCGCCGACTACCAGGACATCTTCGGCAAGGAGAACTACTTCCTGGAGCTGATGGACCACGGCCTCGACATCGAGAAGCGGGTCCGCGACGGGCTGCTGGAGATCAGCAAGAAGCTGGACATCCCCCCGGTCGTCACCAACGACTCGCACTACACCACCGAGGCCGACGCCGGCGCGCACGACCTGCTGCTCTGCGTCCAGACCGGCAAGAACCTCTCCGACCCGGACCGCTTCCGCTTCGACGGCACCGGCTACTACATCAAGTCCGCCGCCGAGATGTACGCGCTGGACTCCTCGGACGCCTGGCAGGAGGGCTGCCGCAACAGCCAGCTCCTCGTCGCCTCCCGCGTCGACACCGAGGGCATGTTCAAGTTCAAGAACCTCATGCCCCGCTTCCCCATCCCGGAGGGCTTCGAGTCCGAGGCGGACTTCTTCAAGTCCAAGGTCTGGGAGGGCATGGACTGGCGCTTCCCGGGCGGGTACGACGAGGAGCACAAGAAGCTCGCCGAGTACGAGATGGACACCATCATCCAGATGGGGTTCCCGGCGTACTTCCTCGTCGTCGCCGACTTCATCATGTGGGCCAAGAGCCAGGGCATCGCGGTGGGCCCCGGCCGTGGCTCGGCGGCCGGCTCGTTGGTCGCGTACGCGATGGGCATCACCGACCTCGACCCCATCCCGCACGGCCTGATCTTCGAGCGCTTCCTCAACCCCGAGCGCATCTCCATGCCCGATGTCGACATCGACTTCGACGAGCGCCGGCGCGGCGACGTGATCCGCTACGTGACCGAGAAGTGGGGATCCGACAAGGTCGCCATGATCGTCACGTACGGCACCATCAAGGCCAAGGCCGCCATCAAGGACTCCTCGCGAGTCCTCGGCTACCCCTACGCGATGGGCGACCGCATCACCAAGGCGATGCCGCCGGACGTCATGGGCAAGGGCATCCCGCTCTCCGGCATCACGGACAGCAGCCACCCGCGCTACGGCGAGGCCGGCGAGATCCGCGGGCTCTACGAGAGCGACCCGGACGTCAAGAAGGTCATCGACACCGCGCGCGGCATCGAGGGCCTGATCCGCCAGCCCGGCGTGCACGCCGCCGGCGTCATCATGTCCGCCGAGCCGCTCACCGACCACATCCCGGTCTGGACCCGGCACACCGACGGCGTCACCATCACGCAGTTCGACTACCCCACCTGTGAAGGCCTCGGCCTCCTCAAGATGGACTTCCTCGGCCTGCGCAACCTGACGATCATGGACGACGCCGTCAAGGCGATCGAGCGCAACAAGGGCGAGAAGATCGAGCTGCTCAAGCTGCCGCTCGACGACAAGCCGACCTACGAACTCCTCGCCCGCGGCGACACCCTCGGCGTCTTCCAGCTCGACGGCGGCCCCATGCGCTCGCTGCTGCGCCTGATGAAGCCCGACAACTTCGAGGACATCTCCGCGGTCCTGGCGCTGTACCGCCCGGGCCCGATGGGCGTCAACTCCCACACCAACTACGCGCTGCGCAAGAACGGCCAGCAGGAGATCACCCCGATCCACCCGGAGCTGGAGAAGCCCCTGGAGGAGGTGCTCCGGCCGACGTACGGCCTGATCGTCTACCAGGAGCAGGTGCAGAAGGCCGCGCAGATCCTCGCCGGCTACTCGCTCGGCCAGGCGGACCTGCTGCGCCGGGCCATGGGCAAGAAGAAGAAGGAGATCCTGGAAGCGGAGTTCGTCCCCTTCCAGAAGGGCTGCCGCGAGCGCGGCTACTCCGACGCGGCCATCCAGGCCGTGTGGGACGTCCTCGTCCCCTTCTCCGGCTACGCGTTCAACAAAGCGCACACCGCCGGGTACGGGCTGGTCTCGTACTGGACGGCCTACCTCAAGGCCAACTACCCGGCCGAGTACATGTCCGGCCTGCTCACGTCCGTCAAGGACGACAAGGACAAGTCCGCGGTCTACCTCAACGAGTGCCGCAAGATGGGCATCCAGGTGCTCCCGCCGGACGTCAACGAGTCGGACTCGGACTTCACCCCGCACGGTGACACCCTCGTCCGGTTCGGCCTCACCGCCATCCGCAACGTCGGCGGGCCGGTCGTCGAGTCGATGATCCGGACCAGGAAGACCAAGGGGAAGTTCTCCTCCTTCCCCGACTTCCTGGACAAGGTGGAGTCGGTGGTCTGCAACAAGCGGACCGTCGAATCGCTCATCAAGGCCGGCGCCTTCGACTCGCTCGGGCACACCCGCAAGGGCCTCAGCGCCCAGTTCGAGCCGATGATCGACAACGTCGTCGGGGTGAAGCGCAAGGAGGCCGAGGGACAGTTCGACCTCTTCGGCGGCGACGCCACCGACGACGAACCGAGCTTCGGACTCGACGTCGTCTTCTCCGAGGAGGAGTGGGAGAAGTCCTTCCTGCTCGCCCAGGAACGCGAGATGCTCGGCCTGTACGTCTCCTCGCACCCGCTGCACGGCATCGAGCACGTCCTCTCCGACAAGGCGGACTGCGCGGTCGCCGACCTCGCCGAACGGCCGGACGGGACGATCGTCACCATCGGCGGCATCATCTCGGGCCTGCAGCGCAAGATGACCAAGCAGGGCAACGCCTGGGCCATCGCTACCGTCGAAGACCTGGCAGGCTCCATCGACTGCATGTTCTTCCCGGCGAGCTACCAGCTGGTCTCCTCCCAACTGGTCGAGGACGCCGTGGTGTTCGTGCGCGGCAAGCTCGACAAGCGGGAGGACGTGCCGCGGCTGATGGGCATGGAGCTGTCCGTCCCCGACCTGTCGAACGCGCACGCCGACGCGCCGATCACCATCAACATCCCCAGCGGGAAGATCACGCCGCCGCTGGTCGCCCGGCTCAGCGAGGTGCTGACCCACCACAAGGGCACGACCGAGGTCCGGGTGCGCCTGGAGAGCCGCACCAAGACCACGGTGCTGCGGCTCGACCGGCACCGGGTGAAGTCGGACCCGGCGCTGTTCGGTGACCTGAAGCAGCTGCTCGGGCCCAGCTGTCTGGCGGTGTGAGAAGTCTGCGTGCGCTACGGGCGGTTGACGCCTGAGCGCGGGTAGTGGCCGTCCGCCTCGCCCGGTTCCCCGCGACCCTTTCGGGCGCGGGGAACTTCTGTCGGGGGAGTCGGGGGAGAGGGGCAGGGGTTTTCAGGAACCGCTGCCGAGGCCCGGGGGTACCGCGGTGTGGAGGGCGGAGACGAAGGCGGAGACGGCCGGGTGGGAGCCGGCGCCGGCGCGGAAGGCGGCGCGGGTGCGGCGGTACATGGGGAGGCGGGTGAGGGTGACGCCGGGCGGGGGCTGGGCGGTGCCGAGGTGGGGGACGAGGGCCACGCCCTGACCGGCGGCGACCAGCGCGAGCACGGTGGTGAAGTCGTCGATCTGGTGGCGGATCCGGGGTGCGAAGCCGGCCGACTCGCAGGCGCGGACGGCCATGGTGTGGCAGAGGGTGCCGGGTGAGGACACGATCCACGGCGCGCCGCGCTGTTCGGCGATGGTGCCCGGGGTGCGGGCGGCCAGGTACATGGGTTCGGTGAAGACCGGGCGGGTCGTGGCGAGACCGGGTTCGGGGTCGGTGGGGACGAGGTCGTACTCGTGGACCAGGGCCACGTCCAGTTCGCCCGCACGCAGGGCCGCGCCGACGGCCGCCGGGTCGACCTCGGTGACCATCGGCTCCAGTCCGGGGTGCCAGGCGGCCAGTTCGCCGAGCACCGCCGGGATGATCGCGCGGGCCGCCGACGGGTAGGTGCCGATCCGCAGCGGACCGGCCAATCCCCGCTTGGCGTGAGCGAGTTCGGCGCCCGCCTGCTCCAGGAGGGCGAGCACCGATTCGGCGTGCCGGACCAGGTTGCGTCCGGCCGGGGTGAGGGTGACCCGCCGGCCGGTGCGCTCCAGCAGCGGGACGCCCGCCTCCTTCTCCAGGACGGACAGCTGCTGGGAGACCGCCGACGGGCTGAAGGAGAGCGCCTCGGCGACGGCCGCGATGGTGCCGAGGTGGGCGAGTTCGCGCAGCAGGCGCAGGCGTCGGACGTCGAGCATCGGCTCAGCTTACGAGAAGCGTCGGAAATGTGAACTGGACCTGGGTGATCGGTGGGCCGCAGGATCGTGGGCATGGAACTCAAGGGCATCTACGTCCCCCTGATCACCCCCTTCGCCGCCGACGGCACCGTCGCGCTGGACGCGCTGGAGAAGCTCGCGCACGAGCTGCTCGACGCCGGGGCAGCCGGCCTGTGCGCGCTCGGCACCACCGGCGAGCCGGCCGCGCTGAGCGCCGAGGAGCGGGACGCGGTGGTGGACGTCGCCGCGGCCGCCTGCGCCGCGCGCGGGGCGCAGCTGATCGTCGGCGCGCACGGTGGGGACACCCGGGCCGTCGGCGAGTCGCTGGCCGCGCTCGGTGCGCGGGTGCCGAGCGCCGCGGCCGCGCTGGTCACCGTCCCGGCGTTCGTGCGGCCCGGCGAGGCGGGGACGGTCGCGCACTTCCGGGCGCTGGCCGCCGGCAGCCCGCTGCCGCTGCTCGTCTACCAGATCCCGTACCGCACCGGGCAGCAGCTCTCCACCGCCGCGCTGCGCGAACTCGCCGCGATCGAGGGCGTGGTGGGCGTCAAGTACGCGACCGGCGGGCTGGACCAGGCGGCGGCGGAGCTGCTCGCCGACACCCCCGAGGGGTTCGCGTTCCTCACCGGGGAGGACGCCTTCCTGCCGCCGATGCTGGCGCTCGGCGCGGCCGGGGGCATCCTCGCCGCCGCGCACCTGGCGACCGGTCGGTTCGTGGAGCTGGCGCAGGCCTGGCAGGCGGGGGACGTCGAGCGGGCGCGGGCGCTCGGGCACCGGCTGACCGGGCTGGCGCTGGCCGCGTTCACGGCGCCGAACCCGACGGTCACCAAGGGCGTGCTGCACGCCCAGGGGCGGATCCCGACCCCGGACGTACGGCTGCCGCTGCTGCCGGCCGACCGGGCCGAGGTGGAGGCCGCGTTGGCGCTGGTGAATGGTCTGGACCACTAGGGTCCGTCCGGCATCCTGTCCGGGATCCCGTCCGGGGAGCCTCTCAACCAGTGAAATGGCAGGTCGCCCGGCCCGCGTGACAAGGCATGATGGGCAGAGTGCGGCTGTGAACAGCACCATTCAGAGGAGTAGTCGGAATGAAGATCGGCATTGTCGGTGCCACCGGCCAGGTCGGCAGCGTGGTCCGCGAGATCCTGGCGGACCGGGCTGGTCGTGAAGGTGGACTGGGCCCGGTGGAGCAGCTGCGGCTGTTCGCCTCGGCCCGCTCGGCCGGGCGCACGCTGCCGTGGCAGGGCACCGAGGTCACCGTCGAGGACGCGGCCACGGCCGACTACACGGGCCTCGACATCGTGATCTTCTCCGCCGGCGGCGCCACCTCCAAGGCCCTCGCCCCGAAGGTCGCCGCGGCCGGTGCCGTCGTCATCGACAACTCCTCCGCCTGGCGCCGCGACCCCGAGGTCCCGCTGGTCGTCTCCGAGGTCAACCCCGAGGCCATCGCGGACCGCCCCAAGGGCATCATCGCCAACCCGAACTGCACCACCATGGCCGCCATGCCCGTGCTGCGCCCGCTGCACGCGGAGGCCGGCCTGGCCGCGCTGATCGTCTCCACCTACCAGGCCGTCTCCGGCAGTGGCGTCGCCGGCGTCGCCGAGCTGCAGGACCAGGCCGCCAAGGTCATCGACGGTGCCGCCGGGCTCGCCCACGACGGCGCCGCGGTCGAGTTCCCCGAGCCCAAGGTCTACAAGCGCCCGATCGCCTTCAACGTGCTGCCGCTGGCCGGCTCCATCGTCGACGACGGCTCCAACGAGACCGACGAGGAGCAGAAGCTCCGCCACGAGAGCCGCAAGATCCTCGGCATCCCGGAGCTGAAGGTCGCCGGCACCTGCGTGCGCGTCCCGGTCTTCTCCGGCCACTCCCTGCAGATCAACGCCCGCTTCGAGCGCCCGATCAGCCCCGAGCGCGCCGCCGAGCTGCTCGCCGCCGCCCCCGGCGTCGAGCTGTCCGACATCCCCACCCCGCTGCAGGCCGCGGGCAAGGACCCGAGCTACGTCGGGCGCATCCGGGCGGACGAGACCGTGGACAACGGCCTGTCGCTGTTCATCTCCAACGACAACCTGCGCAAGGGCGCCGCGCTCAACGCCGTCCAGCTGGCCGAGCTGGTCGCCGCCGAGCTCAAGGGCTGAGCGCCGGGGCTCGCCATGCCCAGGGCCCATGGGCCCGTACGCCGCCGCGTGACCTCGGGCGGGCTCCGTCGTTGAACGGGGCCCGCCTTCGCGTTTCTTTGCGTGCCGTTGGGGCGGCTGTTGCGGTACCGGGACATCCGGCAAGGTTCGGCAGGCGAACCCCGGGTAAAAGGTGACCCAACGATCGGGCGACGACGGGGGCCCCTCACCTCAGTACGCCCGGACGGAGGGCGGACCGCCCGCCCCCCGAACGCCCCACCCGACTGATTCCGAGGGCGAGCGAAAAGAGGTGCGCGATGGACCGCTGTGTCGTCCTGGTGGACGCCGGATATCTGCTGGGCGCCGCCGCCAGCCTGCTCGCGGGGGATCCGTCCCGGTCCAAAGTCACCGTGAACCACACGGCCCTCATCACCGCGCTGCGCGAGCGCGCCGAGGCCGAGACCGGGCTGCCGCTACTGCGCATCTACTGGTTCGACGCCGCGCCCGACCGGCGCCCGATGCCCGAGCACCGACGGCTTCGCGTCCTGCCCCGGGTCACCGTACGGCTCGGAGCGCTCACCCGGGCCGAGGGGCGCTGGGTGCAGAAGGGCGTGGACGCGGCCATGCACGCCGAACTCTCCGAACTCGCCCGCAACCGGGCCTGCGCCGACGTCGTACTGATCACCGGGGACGGTGACCTGCTGCCCGGCATGATGACCGCCAAGGAGCACGGCGTCGCCGTCCACCTGTGGGCCCTGCAGGCCGCCGACGGCGACTTCAACCAGTCCGAGGACCTGGTCGGCGAAGCGGACGAGCGGCGGGTGCTGGACCGGGAGTGGATCGAGGGGTCGTTCTCGCTGCGGGACAACTCCAACCTCTTCCCGGCACCCGGGGCACGGCAGGAGATCACCAAGATCCTCGCCGCCCCGCCGGCCGCGCTGCCCAGCGTCGTGCCGGGCGTGGCGCCGGCGGCGGTCCGTCCGGCGGCCGTCGCCGAGGAGGGCGCTGCCTCCGCCGCCGCCAACGGGCGGCCGCAGTCCGCGGCCACCGCGCTCAAGGTCGTCCCCACGCCGAAGGACCTGGCCGGACGCGCCTCCTCCGTCACACCGATCACCCCGGTGGCGAACGGGCACGGGGCGGTCGGGTCCGGGACGGTCGGGGCCGGCGTCAACGGGCACGGCGCGAACGGGCACGGCCTGAACGGCCACGGTACGAACGGGCACGGCGCCGTCGCGCAGGCCGGACCGGTGCTGCGGTGGTCCTCCGACCGCGGCTGGGTCGACCGGCCCGCCCCGGAACCCGCCGTCACCGCCGGCGACAGCCTGCCCACCCTCGCCCAGCTCACCACCTCCGAACAGCGCTGGGCCGACCGCGAGGAGGACATCACCACCATCGGCGGCGACGCCCACGAAGTCGGGCAGGTCTTCGCCCGCCGCTGGAGCGACCGGATCGGCGACTCCGAACGGCTCACCGTGCTGTGGCCCGACTACCCGCGCATCCCCCACCGCGTCGACGGCGAACTGCTCCGCTACGCCGCCCGCTTCGGGCTGCTCGCGCACAAGGACGACCAGATCGACGAGCACGACCGCTACGCCATCCGGGCCGGGTTCTGGAAGGAACTGGCCGCACGGGTGCCGGGCGGGTCGATGGTCGTCGACGACTGAGTCGGCTGAGGCGCACCGGGATGCGCGGTGTGACACCCGCCCCTCCCGGCGAACAGGCCCCCTTGTCCGGTTCGCCCGTATGAGCGCGTAGAGTCTTCGGTCGTGAGTGAGACGGCCGGGAGAGCCCCCGACGAAACCCCGCCGTGCATCGCCGTGCGCGACCTGGTCAGGACCTACCGCAGCGGACGCGGCGCGGCCGCCACCGAGATCCGGGCCAACGACGGCATCAGCCTCATCGTCCGGCAAGGCGAGATCTTCGGGCTGCTCGGGCCCAACGGCGCCGGGAAGTCGACGCTGGTCCGCCAGCTCACCGGACTGCTGCGCCCCGACTCCGGCACGGTCGAACTCCTCGGCCACGACATCGTGCGATATCCCGAGAGGGCCGCCCGGCTGCTCGGGTACCTCGGGCAGGAATCCACCGCGCTGGACGAGCTGACGGTCGCCCTCGCCGCCGAGACGACCGGGCGGCTGCGCGGGCTCGGCCGGGCGCAGGCCCGGAGCACGGCCGCCGACGTCCTGGACGAACTCGGGCTGACGGCCATCGCCGCCCGCCCGCTCGCCAAGCTGTCCGGCGGGCAGCGGCGGCTCGCCTGCTTCGCGGCCACCCTGGTCGGGGACCGGCCGCTGCTCGTCCTCGACGAACCGACCACCGGCATGGACCCCGTCGCCCGGCGGGCCGTGTGGAGCGCCGTCGACCGGCGGCGCGCCGAACACGGCACGACCGTGCTGCTGGTCACCCACAACGTGATCGAGGCGGAGACCGTGCTCGACCGGGTCGCCGTGGTGGACGAGGGCCGGGTGATCGCCTGCGACACGCCCGGCGGGCTCAAGGCGCTCGTGGACGGCGACGTCCGGCTCGACCTGGTCTGGCGCGACGAGGCACCCATCGGTGTGCCCGCCGTCGCCGCGCTGCGCGAACGCGCCGAGTGCACCGGGCGCCGCTGGACCGTCCGCACCACCCCCGATCAGGCCCGCGAACTGGTCGCCGCCGTCACCACCGGCCCGGCCTTCGCCGCGCTCGACGACTTCACCCTCGCCACCCCGAGCCTCGAGGACGCCTACCTCAAGCTGGGCGGCCGCCACGGAGGACTGGCCAAGTGACCCTGCTCTCGGCGCCACCGCGAACCGACCGGACCTCGGCCGGACCTGCCCCGCTCGCCCCCGCGGCCCGGCTGCTGCCGGCTCTCGCCGCCGTGTACCGGGCGCAGCTCGCCCGGGCGCGGGTCGCGCGGATCCCGCTGCTGTTCGTCGCCACCTTCCAGTCCGTCGGCATCCTGGTGATGATGCGCGGCGTCGTGGACGCCGGGCAGTCCTCGGCGGCACGGTCGGTGGTCGCCGGGTCGAGCGTGCTGGTGGTGGCGTTCGTCGCGCTGAACCTGCTCGCCCAGTACTTCGGGAAGCTGCGGGCCACCGGCGGCCTCGACCACTACGCGACGCTGCCGGTGCCGGCGGCCTCGGTGGTGCTCGGGGCGGCCGCCGCGTACGCCTCCTTCACCCTGCCCGGGACGGTCGCCACCGCGGCCGTCGGGGCGGTCATGTTCGGACTGCCGCTCGGACAGCTGTGGGTGCTGCTGGCGGTCGTCCCGCTCGCCGGGGCCGCGCTGTCCGGGCTGGGCGCGGCCTGCGGGCTGCTCGCGCCCCGGCAGGAGATCGCGACCATGCTCGGGCAGCTCGGCATGTCCGCCGCCCTGCTGCTCGGCGTGCTGCCGGTCGACCACCTGCCGCAGCCGGTGCTGTGGCTGCGGGACCTGCTGCCGTCCACGTACGGGGTGGAGGCCTTCGCGCGGACCTTCACACCCGACCCGGACTGGGCGATGGTGCTCGCGGACCTGGGGGTGTGCGCCGGGGTGGGCGTGGTGTCGCTGGGCGTGGCCACGTGGGCGTACCGGCGGGCCGTCGCGCGGTAAGGGCCGAACGGGTGGTGGGGTCGTTCCGAGGGGCGGCGTGAAACGATGGGGCCTGTGACCGTACCGAACACACCTCCGGATCCCGCCCACACCGATGTGCAGGCGGCGCCGGAAGACGCCGTGCCCGACGCCGTGCCCGACCCGTACGCGCCCCCGCAGGGGCTTGCGCCCGTCGCGTCCGACGCTCACGGGCCTTCGCTGGTGCAGCGGCTGCTGCCGGAGGTACGGGTCTGGGCAGGGGTCGTCGTCGCCTGCCTGGTGGCCGGGCTGGTGATGGCCGCCCTGTGGGCGTGGCTGGCACCGAAGGTGCCGCTGGTCGTGGACGGCGACCGGATCCTCTACGTGGACCCCGAGGGCGAGCAGCGGGCCGGGGCCGACGCGGTGTTCGTGATCATCGCCTTGGGCGCCGGCATCCTGACCGCGCTCGGCGCCTTCCTGGTCACCCGGCGACGCGGCGGCGGCATCGCGGTCGCGCTGGGGCTGACCGTCGGCGGACTGCTCGGGGCACTGGGGGCCTGGCGGATCGGCCGGTGGCTCGGGCCGACCAAGGACCTGATCGGCGAGGCCCGGCGGGTCGGGAACGGCGGGCACTTCGACGCGAACATCGACCTGGGGGCGATGGGCGCGCTGCTGGTGTGGCCGATGACGGCGATGGTGGTGCTGCTCGCGCTGTCGGCGGCGTTCGGCAAGCGGGAGGAGGACCCGCCGCCGTACTGGGGGGCGCCGGTCGCTCCCCCGGCGGCTCCGCCCACGCTTCCGGTGGGGCCGGAGGACCGGGGCTGAGGTTCGGCGGTCCGAGGTCCGAGGTCCGAGGTTCGCGGTGTGGTGGCAGGGCGGAGGGTCGGTGGTCCGGGGACGGGCCGCGGCCTTCCGCCCTGCGGCGTTTCCGGTGGGGGCTCGGTGGGCGCGGGCTCAGCGGGCTCAGCGGGCGATGGGGGCGGTGAGGGCCCGGGTGAGGGCGATGAGGTCGGCGGGGGCGAGTTCCACTTCCAGGCCCCGGCGGCCTGCCGAGACGTAGACGGTGGGGTGGGTGAGGGCGCTGGCGTCGACGACGGTGCGCAGGGGGCGGCGCTGGCCCAGCGGGGAGATGCCGCCGAGGACGTAGCCGCTGCTGCGTTCGGCGGCCGCGGGGTCGGCCATGGTGGCGCGCTTGCCGCCGACGGCCGAGGCCAGGGCCTTGAGGTCGAGCTGGCCGGCGACGGGGACCACGCCGACGGTGAGGGTGCCGTCCACGTCGGCCACCAGGGTCTTGAAGACGCGCTCGGCGGCCACGCCGAGGACCTCCGCCGCCTCGCCGCCGTAGGAGGCGGCGGCGGGGTCGTGGTCGTAGGCGTGCACGGTGAACGGGACGGCGGCGGATTCCAGGGCGACGGTGGCCGGGGTGCCCTGGCCGCCCTTCTTGGTCTTCTTGGCCATGCGAGGGGTCCTGGGCTCCTGGGTTCCTGGTTTCTGGGTTCCTGGGTCAGTTGGGGCTGAAGGACTGGCGGGTGAGGTCGACGGCGGGCAGCGAGGGCAGCCAGGTGAGGACGGCGGTCTCGCGGCGCAGCAGGTCGAGTTCGGTGCGCAGGCGCTGGGCGGTGTCCGGGCAGGCGAGCAGCTGCTGCTTGACCGGGGTCTCGAACACCGAGGCGGCGGCGACCAGGTAGGAGAGCACCTGCGGGTCGTCGGGGAGGTCCTGGCGGCCGACGGTGCTGGCCTCGCGGGCGCCGGCGAGGCGCTTCTGGTAGACCCGGAAGGCCCGCTCGACCTCGGCGGCCAGCGCGCCGGAGCCCTCGCCGGGGCGTTCCTCGATCGGCTCGATCTCGCCGGTCAGGTACGGACCGGAGACGTCCACCGAGCGGAGCCGGAACCGGGTGGTGCCGGTGACCAGGAGCTCGTAGCGGCCGTCGGGCTGGTGCTCGGCGGAGGCGACGTCGGCGACGCAGCCGACCGGGAAGACCGCCTCGAGCGGGTCCCCGGTGAACGTGCCGAGGCCGTCGAGCGGTCCGGCCGGGCCTTCCTCGGGCCGGACCGGGGCGACCTCGCGGCCGTCCTTGATCGCGAGCACGCCGAAGCGCCGGGGGGCGTCCTCGGGCTGTTCGAGCAGGTCGGCGACGAGACGGCGGTAGCGCTCCTCGAAGACGTTCAGGGGCAGCACCAGGCCCGGGTAGAGCACGGTGTTCAGCGGGAAGAGCGGAAGCCGTTCTGTCACGGCGGACAGCGTAGTTCCCCGGACGGGGGCCTTGTCGCGCGGTTGAGGGCTCACCCGCGCTGAAGCATCCGGGTGGCGCCCGCGACGACGGTGGAGGCGAGCAGCCAGCCGATGACCACGAGTGCGGCGGAGATCCACTGGGCGAGGCCGCCCGGGTTCCAGCCGCCCTGGTTGAGATCGACGATCGGCAGCAGCTGGTTGAGGGTGTAGAGCACCGGGTTCCAGTGCGGCCGTTCGTCGGCCTTGAGCGGCTCCAGCGGGTGGGTGGCGAACCAGAGGCTGCCGAGGACCCAGGCGAGCAGCAGCCACAGGCCCGCCCGGCCGGGGCGGTAGCCGTAGCCGACGGTGGCGTCCTGGACGGCGCCCCAGACCCGGGCGGGCAGCGGCAGGGTCCGGCGGCGCCGGCGCTGCTTGGCGTACAGCACCTCGCGGGCGTCGTCGTCGGCCCCGTCGCGGCGCAGGGCGGCGGCCAGCTGCTCGTAGGACTCCGGCTGGAACTCGACCGAGGAGCCCTCCAGCCACTCGATCCGCTCCTGGATGCCGAAGGCCCTCAGCGGGCGCAGGTTCTCGTAGACGAAGCCGGTCAGGCCCAGGTGCTTGCCGAGCGGCCAGGCCTCGGGGATGTCGACCAGGTTGCCGACCCGGGCGCGGGAGAGGGAGACCGTGCCGGTGGGGCGGAACTTGCAGGTGAAGCGGAGCTCGGGGGTGTGGATGCGGCGCAGGGAGAGTTCGTCGTCACCCTCCAGGTGGAATTCGCCGGAGATCAGGCAGGCGCCGTCGAAGCGGCTGTCGGACAGCCGGACCCGGCCGAAGGCGCGGAAGGGGGTGACGGGGCCGTCGGGCGGCGGGTTCGCGCCGTAGCCGGACCCGTAGTAGCCGCGGGAGCCCGCCCAGCCGCGGTCGGCGGAGCCGGTCAGGTAGAGGGTGTGGCCGACGGTGACCCGGACGGCGTTGAGGCAGGTGTTGTTGTGCTGCCGGTCGGCGTGCAGCTGGGCGCCGCGCAGCGAGAGCCGGCCGCCTATCCGGGCGGTTCGTATGCTCAACTCGCCCTGGGTGTGCAGGCGTTCGGCCTCGAAGTCCTGGTTGACGCTGATCCCGTCGGCGGAGACGGCGCGGCCGTAGCGGTCGCCGCCGACGACGGCCTGGTTGAGCAGCAGGTCGGTGCCGATCCTGGCGTCGGTGAGCCGGATGCCGTCGGGGAGGCGGCAGCGGGCGAGGTGGAGGTCGCCGGTGGTGGAGAGCCGGGAGGCCTCCAGGCGGGGGATCAGGCAGTTCACGAAGCGCAGCGTGGACACCGCCGCCTCGGAGATGAGGATCTTGTGCTCGAAGCGGCAGTCGTGCAGCTCGACGTAGTGGCCGATGGCGGCGCCGGCCAGGTTGAGCGCGCCCGTGACCAGCGCGCCGCTGAGGCGCAGCGAGGCGACGCGCCCGGGCGCGGGCTCCGGACCGACCAGCAGCAGGTGGGCGAGCACCTCGGCGCGGACGGTGCGCCGAGCGTCCCAGACGGCGTCGCCGAACGGGTCGTCGGTGTCGGCTCCGCCACTGCGGAGGTCGAGGATCTCCCCCTGGTGGTAGGCCTCCCAGAGCTGCCGCTCGGTATCGGTCCAGCCCTCTGGAGCGCGCTCCACCATGGTTTCCCCCGTCCCCCGGTCGTCTCGCCTTTCGTATCACGGACTGAAATGCGGGACCAGCGGTTCCGGCCACTCCTTACACTGGGTGGCGTGATCTCTCGAATCGACCTCCGCGGCTCGCTCGACGACCCGCGTGACCTGCTGCCCCGTGCCGACTTCGACGTCGCGGCCGCCCTGGAGAAGGTGCGACCGATCGCCGAGGACGTCCACCATCGCGGGGTCGCGGCGCTGATCGAGATCACCGAGCGCTTCGACGGCGTCCGCCTGGAGTCCACCCGGGTCCCGGCCGAGCAGCTGACCGAGGCCCTGGAGACGCTGGACCCGCAGGTACGCGCCGCGCTGGAGGAGTCGATCCGCCGGGCCCGCGCCGTGCACGCCGACCAGCGCCGCACCGGGCACACCACCCAGGTGGTGCCGGGCGGCACGGTCACCCAGCGCTGGGTGCCGGTCGAGCGGGTCGGCCTGTACGTGCCCGGCGGGCTCGCGGTCTACCCGTCCTCCGTGGTGATGAACGTGGTGCCGGCCCAGGAAGCGGGCGTCCGGGGCATCGCGGTCACCTCCCCGCCGCAGAAGGCCTTCGGCGGCCGCGTCCACCCGACGATCCTGGCGGCCTGCGCGCTGCTCGGCGTCGACGAGGTCTACTCCGTCGGCGGCGCCCAGGCCGTCGCGATGTTCGCCCTCGGCACCGAGGAGTGCGAGCCGGTGAACATGGTCACCGGCCCGGGCAACATCTACGTGGCCGCCGCCAAGCGCTACTTCGCCGGCCGGATCGGCATCGACTCCGAGGCCGGACCGACCGAGATCGCCGTCCTCGCCGACGACAGCGCGCTGCCCTCCGACGTCGCCGCCGACCTGATCAGCCAGGCCGAGCACGGCCCCACCTCCGGCTCGGTGCTGGTCACCGACTCTCCGGCGCTGGCCGACGCCGTCGAGGCCGAACTGACCGTGCAGGTCGCCAAGACCAAGCACAGCGAGCGCGTCGCCGAGGCGCTGGGCGGCAAGCAGTCCGGCATCATCCTGGTCGACGACCTCACCCAGGGCCTCGCCGTCGTCAACGCGTACGCGGCCGAGCACCTGGAGATCCAGACCCGCGACCCGCACGCGGTGGCCGCCCGGGTCGTCAACGCGGGCGCGATCTTCATCGGCCGCTGGACCCCGGTCTCGCTGGGCGACTACGCGGCCGGCTCCAACCACGTGCTGCCCACCGGCGGCTGCGCCTGCCACTCCTCCGGGCTGTCGGTGCAGACCTTCCTGCGCGGCGTCCAGGTGGTCGAGTACGACCGCGACGCGCTGGCGGACGTCGCCGCGCACGTGGTCACCCTGGCGAACGCCGAGGACCTCCCCGGGCACGGGGACGCCATCAAGGCTCGATTCGACTGGACGGTGCCGGGCTCGTGACCGCTATTGACGATCTTCCGATCCGGGACGAGCTGCGCGGCCAGTCCCCGTACGGCGCACCGCAGTTGGACGTACCCGTCCAGCTGAACACCAACGAGAACCCGTACCGGCTGCCCGAGGAGCTGGTGGCCCGGATCGCCGAGCGCGTCGCCGAGGCCGCCCGCAACCTCAACCGCTACCCCGACCGGGACGCGGTCGAGCTGCGCGAGGGCCTCGCCGGGTACCTCGGGCGGACCACCGGCTTCCCGGTCGTGCGCGAGCAGGTGTGGGCCGCCAACGGCTCCAACGAGGTCCTCCAGCAGCTGCTGCAGGCCTTCGGCGGCCCCGGCCGCAGCGCACTCGGCTTCGAGCCCTCGTACTCGATGCACGCGCTGATCTCCCGGGGCACCGGCACCGCCTGGATCTCCGGCCCGCGCAACGACGACTTCACCATCGACCTCCACGCCGCGCTCGCCGCGATCGCCGAGCACCGGCCCAACGTGGTCTTCATCTGCTCGCCGAACAACCCGACCGGCACCGCCGTCGAAGCCGACACCGTGCTGCGGCTGTACGAGGCCGCGCAGGCCGCCCGGCCCAGCCTGGTCGTCGTGGACGAGGCGTACGTCGAGTTCTCGCACCGCGCCTCGCTGCTCTCGCTGATCGAGGGCCGCCCCAACCTGGTGGTCACCCGCACCATGTCCAAGGCCTTC
The DNA here is from genome assembly GCF_055575755.1 of Kitasatospora sp. NPDC034035. NCBI lineage: Bacteria > Bacillati > Actinomycetota > Actinomycetes > Kitasatosporales > Streptomycetaceae > Kitasatospora > Kitasatospora sp. NPDC034035. Next base: position 22,267 of record NZ_JBVISA010000008.1, read on the forward strand.
GGCGCGGCCGGGCTGCGCCTGGGCTACCTGGCCGCCGACCGGGCGGTCGTCGACGCCGTCCAGCTGGTCCGCCTGCCGTACCACCTGTCCGCCGTCACCCAGGCCACCGCGCTGGCCTGCCTGGAGCACACCGACACCCTGCTCGGGTACGTCGGCCGGCTCAAGGAGCAGCGCGACCGGCTGGTCGACGCGCTGCGGGCGATGGGCCTGGAGGTGACCGACTCGGACGCCAACTTCGTCCAGTTCGGCCGCTTCGCCGACACCCACGCCGTCTGGCAGGCCATCCTCGACCAGGGCGTCCTGGTCCGCGACAACGGCGTGCCCGGGTGGCTGCGCGTCACCGCCGGCACCCCCGCCGAGAACGACGCCTTCCTGGACGCCGTCCGCACCGCCCTCCCGTCTCCCACCCCCACCCTTGATCGAGCACGCTCCGCGCGCGCTGCCAGTCAGGAGCTGTAACCCCCATGTCCCGCATCGGACGCGTCGAGCGCACCACCAAGGAGACCTCCGTCCTGGTCGAGATAGACCTCGACGGCACCGGCAAGACCGACATCTCCACGGGCGTCGGCTTCTACGACCACATGCTCGACCAGCTCGGCCGGCACGGCCTGTTCGACCTCACCGTCAAGACCGACGGCGACCTGCACATCGACACCCACCACACCATCGAGGACACCGCCCTCGCGCTCGGCGCCGCCTTCAAGCAGGCGCTCGGCGACAAGGTCGGCATCTACCGCTTCGGCAACTGCACGGTGCCGCTGGACGAGTCGCTCGCCCAGGTCACCGTGGACCTCTCCGGCCGGCCCTACCTGGTGCATACCGAGCCCGAGGGCATGGCGCCGATGATCGGCAGCTACGACACCACGATGACCCGGCACATCCTGGAGTCCTTCGTGGCCCAGGCGCAGATCGCGCTGCACGTCCACGTGCCGTACGGGCGCAACGCCCACCACATCGTGGAGTGCCAGTTCAAGGCGCTGGCCCGGGCGCTGCGCTACGCCGCCGAGCGCGACTCGCGCGCGGCCGGCATCCTCCCGTCGACCAAGGGTGCGCTGTGAGCAATTCCGCGTTGGCTCTGATCTTCGTCGGCCTCTTCCTGGCCGGCGGAGTGATCTCCTTCTGGAAGCAGAAGCTGCCGAAGGGCGTCATCCTCGTGCTGGGGCTGGGCGCGGGGATGTGCCTGGCCGCCGGCGTCATGCGCCTGTAGCCCCGCCCGACCTGCCAGACGTGTCAGACCTGGCCCGACCTGCCAGACCTGCCCTAGAAAGACTGGACACCTGAACATGGGCAAGAACGTCGTCGTCCTCGACTACGGCTCCGGCAACCTCCGCTCCGCGCAGCGCGCCCTGGAGCGGACCGGGGCGAACGTCACGGTCAGCTCCGACTACGACACCGCGATGGCCGCGGACGGCCTGCTCGTCCCCGGTGTCGGCGCCTTCGAGGCCTGCATGCGCGGGCTGAAGTCGGTCCGCGGGGACTGGATCATCGACCGCCGCCTCGCCGGGGGCCGCCCGGTCATGGGCATCTGCGTGGGCATGCAGATCCTCTTCGAGAAGGGCGTCGAGCACGGCGTCGAGACGGCCGGCTGCGACGAGTGGCCGGGCACCGTCGAACCGCTGGAGGCCCCGGTCGTCCCGCACATGGGCTGGAACACCGTGGACGTCCCCGAGGGCAGCCGGATGTTCGCCGGCCTCGACCCGCAGACCCGCTTCTACTTCGTGCACTCCTACGGGGTGCGGCGCTGGGAGCTGGAGACCCACAGCGCGCGGATCAACCCGCCGCTGGTCACCTGGGCCACGCACGGGCAGCCGTTCGTCGCGGCCATCGAGAACGGCCCGCTGTGGGCCACCCAGTTCCACCCCGAGAAGTCCGGTGACGCCGGCGCCGCCCTGCTGACCAACTGGGTCAACACCCTCTGACGAGCTGAAAGTTGTATCTGATGAGCGAACGAAGTGAGCGAGCCGTCGAGGCTGTGCCTGGCGATGCCACCGCTGAGCGGAGCGAGAGCGGGGGCCTGAGCCGCCTCGAACTGCTTCCTGCCGTCGACGTCCGCGACGGCCAGGCCGTCCGCCTGGTCAAGGGCGCCTCCGGCACCGAGACCTCCTTCGGCGAGCCGCTGGCCGCCGCCCTCGCCTGGCAGAACGCCGGCGCCGAGTGGCTGCACCTGGTCGACCTCGACGCCGCTTTCGGCACCGGCTCCAACTACGAGCTGCTGCGCGAGGTCACCGGGCAGCTGGACATCAAGGTCGAACTGTCCGGCGGCATCCGGGACGACGAGTCGCTCGCCCGCGCCCTCGCCACCGGCTGCACCCGGGTCAACCTCGGCACCGCCGCCCTGGAAGCCCCCGCATGGGTCGCCAAGGCCATCGCCGAGCACGGCGACAAGATCGCCGTCGGCCTGGACGTGGTCGGCACCACCCTGCGCGGCCGCGGCTGGACCCGCGACGGCGGCCAGCTCTTCGAGGTGCTCGAGCGCCTCGACCAGGAGGGCTGCGCCCGCTACGTCGTCACCGACGTCAACCGCGACGGCACCCTGACCGGCCCCAACCTGCAGCTGCTGCGCGACGTCTGCGCCGCCACCGACCGCCCGGTGGTCGCCTCCGGCGGCGTCTCCTCGCTGGACGACCTGCGCGCCATCGCCACGCTCGTCGGCGAGGGTGTCGAGGGCGCCATCGTGGGCAAGGCACTCTACGAGCAGAAGTTCACCCTCGAAGAGGCCCTGGAGGCGGTTTCAGGATGACCGATGGTCGGATCGTACGTGGCGAGGTCGTGCGGGGCGAGGTCGTGCGGGGCCGAGTCCGCGGATTCTCCCCCTGGGAGGACGAGTTCGGCTACTCCCGGGCCGTCGCCGCGGGCGACCACGTGCACGTGGCCGGCACCACCGCCTGGGTGGACGGCCGGATCGAGCACGAGGGCGACCCGTACCGGCAGACCCTCGCCGCGTTCGGCGTCGGGCTCACGGCCCTGGCCGCGTACGGTCTGACCGCGGACGACGTGGTCCGCACCCGGATGTACATCACCCACGTCCGCGACGCCGACGAAGTGGGCCGCGCCCACCACGAACTCTTCGACGCCGCACGCCCGGTGGCCACCATGGTGGTGGTCGAGGGACTGATCGACTCCCGGATGATGGTCGAGATCGAGCTCGACGCGTACCGCTCCGGGCTGGCAAAGACCCTGGAAGGCAATCAGCCGTGACCCTCGCCGTACGAGTCATCCCCTGTCTGGACGTGGACGCCGGGCGGGTGGTCAAGGGCGTCAACTTCCAGAACCTGCGCGACGCCGGCGACCCGGTCGAGATGGCCAAGCTCTACGACGCCGAGGGCGCCGACGAACTCACCTTCCTCGACATCACCGCCTCCTCCGGCGACCGGGAGACCACCTACGACGTGGTCCGCCGCACCGCCGAGCAGGTCTTCATCCCGCTCACCGTCGGCGGTGGCATCCGCGCCGTCGAGGACGTCGACAAGCTGCTGCGGGCCGGCGCCGACAAGGTGGGCGTCAACACCGCCGCCATCGCCCGGCCGGAACTGGTCCGGGAGATCGCCCAGCGGTTCGGGCGGCAGGTGCTGGTGCTCTCGGTGGACGCCCGGCGCTGCCCGGAAGGCACCGAGACGCCGTCCGGCTTCGAGGTCACCACGCACGGCGGACGCCAGGGCACCGGCCTGGACGCCGTCGAATGGGCGGGCCGCGCCGCCGAACTGGGCGCCGGGGAGATCCTGCTCAACTCGATGGACGCGGACGGCACCAAGGACGGCTACGACCTGGAACTGATCCGGGCCGTGCGCAAGGCCGTCTCCGTGCCGGTGATCGCCTCCGGCGGGGCCGGCAAGCTCGCCGACTTCGCGCCGGCCGTGGACGCGGGCGCGGACGCGGTGCTGGCCGCCAGCGTGTTCCACTTCGGGGACCTGCGGATCGGCGAGGTCAAGGGCGCGCTGCGGGAGGCCGGGCACCCGGTGCGGTGACCGTTTCGTGCGGATGAGGGCCCGCCGGTGCTGGTGCGCACCGGCGGGCCCTCACGTGTCTCAGGACTCCTGCCGCGACTCGGGTCCCGTCGCGACTCAGGTACGGCCGCGACTAGGGTCCGCGACTCAGGTACGGCCGCGACTCAGGACTCCCGCGGCTCGCCGTGGATCAGCGCGAACGGGGCGCCGTTCGGATCCGCCAGCCAGGCCAGCCGGCCGACGTTCTCCACGTCCGAGGCCGCCATCAGCACCGAGGCGCCGGCCGCCGTCGCCTTCGCGATCACCGCGTCCACGTCGGCGGCCGCGAAGTACGGCGTCCAGGCGGAGGGCTGCTCCGGGGACATCGTCGGGGCGATGCCGCCGAAGCTGGTCGCCTGCTGGTCGCCCTCGGAGGTCGAGATCACCCGGTAGGCCATGCCCGGCGACGGCTCGAAGTTCTCCATCCGCCAGCCGAACAGCTTCTCGTAGAAGGCGAAAGCGACCTCCGGGCCGGAGGTGTGCAGCTCCGACCAGACCAGCGCGTCGTCCTCGGAGACGATGCCCAGACCCTTGGTGTTGCCGGCCTGCCAGACGGAGAACTCGGCGCCCTGCGGATCGGTGAGCGCCGCGAACCGGCCCTCCTGCATGACGTCCATCGGCGGCACGCGGACGGTGGCACCGGCCTGCTCGGCGGCCTTCACCGTGGCGTCCACGTCCTCGGTGCGGAAGTACGTCGTCCAGGCGGACCGCGCCCCCTCGTCGAGATTGCCGAGGGCGCCGACGGTCTTGCCGTTCAGCTGGAAGAAGCCGTAACCACCGGCCTCGGGGACCTCCTGGAACGTCCAGCCGAAGACCTTCCGGTAGAACTCGGCGGTGGCGGGGATGTCCGGGCTGCCGAGGTCGATCCAGCAGGGGGAGCCGGTGGGGAAGTCGGTGGTGAGCATGGAGTGGTGCCCCTTCGACGCAGAGTGACCGGGAGTGGCCGGGAAGGTTCCGTCGGGCGCGAGCACGCCCCCGCCCCGGCCACCTGCGAGTCTGCACCCGGGCACTGACTTCCGCAGCTCGGGCACGGCTGACCCGCGGATTCGTCGTGGACGGCTACGCCGTGCGTGGCCCCGCAGTAGCCCCGTGCCGGCCGCTCACAGCCAGCCGCGCTGCGCCGCCTTGAGACCGGCCTCGAAACGGCTGGCGGCGTCGAGCCGCTCCATGAGGGCGGACATCTGGCGACGCACGGTGCGCACCGAGATGCCGAGCCGCTTGCCGGCGGCCTCGTCGGTCAGGCCCGTGCCGAGCAGCCGGAGCAGGTCGCGTTCGGCCGGGGTGAGGCCGGTGTCGTGATGGGTGGGCCGGTCGGCGCCGAGCGGCACGGCGGTGGCCTCCGACCCGGGCCAGACCGGAAAGCTCTACCTCTACAAGGGCACCGGCAGCGGCCTGAGCTCCCGCACCGAGATCGGCTCCGGCGGCTGGTAACCGGAGAACGGACGACGCCGACCCGGTAGCGGGAGTGATCTGCGGTGACGGTGCTGCCCCACAGGTTGCTGTGGGGCAGCACCGTCACCGCGCCGGCCGCTTCCACCGGCACCCTCCCCGGCCCGATGCGCAAAGGGCGGGCGTCCTACGGCGCAGGCAGCGGCAGGACGTGCCGGAGGGCCTCGACCGCGTCCGGGGCGCCGTCGACGGTCAGGGTGGTACGGGCACCACGGCCGTAGACGAACAGGACCAGCTCGCCCGGTTCGCCGGTGAGGTGGACGGTGGGAGCGCCGGCCGGGCCGACGGTCAGCGACCGGCCGTCCGGGCGGGCGAGAGTGAGACGGACGGGAGAGCGGCGGCCGGCCTCCAGCCGGGCCAGCAGGGGAAGCCGGCGCCAGAGCGCCTCGGCGCGCCCCGGCGGGACGGGCTGCGCCGTCCAGTCCTCGCCGGCACGCAGGACGTCCTCGGCGTGCACGAAGTACTCGATGGTGTTCGCCGCCTCATCCGCGCCGGGCAGGGCGAACAGCGAGAACACCGGCGGCCCGCCCCGGAACAGCCGCACCAACTCCTCGTACGGTCGCGCGGCGTAGTCGTCCTGCACCCGCTGCGTCCACCCGGCCAGCGCACCCACCCGGATACCGGCCGCCGCATCGGCACGGCGCTCCCGGATCACCAGATGGGCAGCGAGGTCCCGGGTGGTCCACCCCCCGCAGAGCGTGGGGGCCTCCGGCCCGGCAGCGGTGAGGAGTTGAGCGAGACGGTGGCGCTCGGCAAGCGCATGGTTCGACATGCTGAAAGCCTAGGGGTTGCACACACCCGGCCCACCCGGAGCCACCCCCCGCCTCGGCTGCTCCCCGGCTTCCAACGGAGATGCCCCCTCGGCGCGCCGAGGGGGCATCTCAGGTTTTGGCCTGTCTCTGCACCTCTTGTGGGTCCGAATTCCTATCCGAATTCCTACGGGTGCAGCCGGCCGGTGAGTTTGGGGGCGCCCTGTTTGTTGCCGCCGGTGAGGGTGCAGGTGTAGTCGCGCCAGCCCTGTTGGTAGTTGACCAGGGCGGGGCCGAACTGGCGGCCGTAGTAGGTCTTTCCGTCGGCCTGTTTGGCTTTGGCGGTGGCTTCGGCTTCCTTGCAGCCGTCGCGCATGGCGAGGGCGATCGGGATTTCGCCGGTGAGATTGTCGGGCAGTTTGAGGTCGGCGATGACTTCGCCGTCGTGGTCGCCGGTGCAGGGGCGTTCTTCGGCGCGGGTGATCACCGGGCTCAGCTGCGGGTGGTCGAAGCAGGTGCCGACGGGGAAGTAGGCGTACGGCGGCTGTGGCTTGGTCGGCGTCGGGCTGGGTGTCGGGGTCGGCGTGGGGGTGGCCGTGGGGGTGGGTGGGGGCGGTGCGGCGGCCGGCTTCCTGTCGTCCGGCCAGAGCACCGCGGTGGCCAGCACCGCGAGGAGGGCGACCAGCACGGTGATGACGGTGAGGACCAGGCCGCGCGACGGGCGGGAGGCGGCGGCTGCGGGCGGCTGCTCGGGGGTCATGGCCATGAGGATGGCCCACGCGTGCGGCGCCTGGCAGGCGGTTGGCCGAACTCGCCCCCGTACGGGCGGATGACCGGGACCAGAGGTCGGACGGACCAGCCGGGTCGGACGGCCGGGCTGACACAATGGGCCGCATGTCCACCACACCCGCCACTCCCGGCACCACCGCCCTGGCCCCCGAGATCGCCGCCCGCCTCAAGCGCACCGAGGACGGCCTTCTTCCGGCCATCGCGCAGCAGTACGACACCGGCGAGGTGCTGATGCTCGGCTGGATGGACGACGAGGCCCTGCACCGTACGCTCACCACCGGCCGCTGCACCTACTGGAGCCGCAGCCGCCGCGAGTACTGGGTGAAGGGCGACACCTCCGGTCACGTCCAGGCGGTCAAGTCGGTGGCCCTGGACTGTGACGGCGACACCCTGCTGGTCAAGGTCGACCAGGCCGGCGCGGCCTGCCACACCGGCGACCGCACCTGTTTCGACGCCGACGTGCTCCCCTTTTCCTGATCACCCGACCACAACTCCAGAAGGTGCCGCCGCGCATGGACCTCGAAGCCTTCCGCAAGCTCGCCGTCGACACCCGGGTCATCCCGGTCACCCGCAGGCTCCTCGCGGACGGCCTCACTCCGATCGGCCTCTACCGCAGCCTCGCCGGGGAGCGGCCCGGCACCTTCCTGCTGGAGTCCGCGGAGCAGGGCCGCAGCTGGTCGCGCTACTCCTTCGTCGGCGTGCGCGGCGCCGCCACGCTGACCGTCGACCAGGACGGCAACGCCCGCTGGCTCGGCACCCCGCCGGTCGGCATCCCCACCACCGGCGACCCGCTGCAGGTGCTGCGCGCCGCGCTGGAGGCGCTGCACACCCCGCGGCACGCCGACGACGGCCTGCCCCCGCTCACCGGCGGCCTGGTCGGCTACCTCGGCTACGACATCGTCCGCCGGCTGGAGAAGCTGCCCGACCTCAACCCGGACGACCTCAAGCTCCCCGAGCTGACCATGCTGCTGGCCACCGACCTGGCGGTGCTCGACCACGCCGACGGCACGGTGCTGTTGATCGCCAACGCCGTCAACCACAACGACCTGGCCACCGGCGTGGACGAGGCCTACGCGGACGCGGTGGGCCGGCTGGACGTGATGGAGGCCGACCTGTTCAAGCCGGTCGACCCAGGCCTGGCCACCTTCACCCCGGCCGGCCCCGGCGAGGTGCACTCGCCGTTCGGCGGCGAGCCGTACCGGGCGGCGGTGGACGAGATCAAGGAGCGGATCCGGGCCGGCGAGGCCTTCCAGGTGGTGCCGTCGCAGCGCTTCGAGGCGCCCTGCCCGGCCTCCGCGCTGGACGTTTACCGGGTGCTGCGCACCACCAACCCCAGCCCGTACATGTACCTGTTCCGCTTCCCGGGCCCGGACGGCACCGCCGAGGGCGGCTTCGACGTGGTCGGCTCCAGCCCGGAGGCGCTGGTCAAGGTCACCCGGGGCGAGGCGATGCTGCACCCGATCGCGGGCACCCGGCACCGCGGCGCCACCCCGCACGAGGACGCGGGGCTGGCCGCCGAGCTGCTCGCCGACCCCAAGGAGCGGGCCGAGCACCTGATGCTGGTGGACCTCGGCCGCAACGACCTCGGGCGGGTCTGCGAGCCGGGCAGCGTCGAGGTGGTCGACTTCATGCAGATCGAGCGGTACAGCCACGTGATGCACATCGTCTCCACCGTCACCGGCAAGGTCGCGCCCGGGCGGACCGCCTTCGACGTGCTGACCGCCTGCTTCCCGGCGGGCACCCTCTCCGGCGCGCCCAAGCCGCGGGCGATGCGGATCATCGAGGAGCTGGAGCCCACCCGCCGCGGCCTGTACGGCGGTTGCGTCGGCTACCTGGACTTCGCCGGGGACTCCGACACCGCGATCGCGATCCGGACCGCGGTGCTGCGCGACGGCACGGCGTACGTGCAGGCCGGGGCGGGCGTGGTCGCCGACTCGGACCCGTACGGCGAGGACACCGAGTGCCGCAACAAGGCGGCCGCCGTGCTGCGGGCCGTCGCCACCGCCAATACGCTGCGGAGGCCGGAACTGTCCTGACCGGAGCTGTCCTGACCGGAGCTGTCCTGACCGGAACTGTCCTGAGGCGTGAGGGAGGCGGCCGGGGTGCCCGAGGTGCCGTACGACGAGCTGCGCTGGGAGGTCGTGCTGGGCACGGCCGGGCAGCTCGGCGAGCAGCCGGCGGGCCACGGCCGGGTGCTGTCCGGTGTGGCGGTCGACTTCCCGGCGGCGCCCGGCGGCCTGGCTCCCGACGAGGTGGCGGTGCTCGCCCCGGACGTCGCCGTGCTCGCCCGCGACGCGGTGCGGGGCGAGCGGGGCCGGTTCGGCGCGGCCGGGGTCGAGGCGGTGCTGGAGGTGGCCCGGCCCGGTCTGTCGGAGGCCGGGCGGGCGTACGCGCGCAGCGGCGTGCCGCTGTACGTGGTGGTCGACCCGGCGGCGGCGGTCTGCACCGTGCACACCGCGCCGTCGCCCGAAGGGGTGTACCGGGAGGCCGAGCGGGTGCCGTTCGGCAACGACCTGTTCCTGCCGCTGGGCGGGCGGACGGTGGTGCTGCGGACGGACGTCTTCCCGGGCCCGTTCCCCACCCCGGGTACGGACTGAGGTGTCGGTCGGGGGATAGTGGACGGGTGAGCGCTGACCAGACCCCCGCCCCCACCGCCGCCGCAGGCCGCCGCACGCTCGGCGTGATGCTGCTGCTCACCGTGCTGAGCGCCGTGCTGGTGCTGACCGCGGCCGGGCGGACCTGGGCCCAGGGCCGGGCCGGCACCCTGGACGTCTCCGTCACCGGCGGCAACATCTCCGAACTGCCCGGCGGGCTGGCCCTGGTGGGCCTCGCCGCGGCCGTCGCGGTGTTCGCGGTGCGCGGCGCCGGACGGCTGGCGGTCGGCGCGCTGACCCTGCTCGCCGGGATCGGCGCGGCCGCCGCGTCGGTCGCCGGGGCGGGCGACACCGCCGCGCTGGACGCCGAGGCCGCCCGCAAGCTCGGCCTGACCGGCTCGGCGGCCACCGAGGTCGCGCACACCGGCTGGCCCTGGGTCGCGTTGGTCGGCGGCGTGCTGCTGGCCCTCGCCGGACTGCTCACCCTGCGCTACGGCCGCCGCTGGCCCGCCATGGGCAGCCGCTACGAGGCGCCGACCCGCAAGGCCCCGGCCAGGGCCGAGACGCCCGGCGACCTGTGGAAGGCGCTGGACCGCGGCGAGGACCCCACGGCCCTCTGAGGCCCCACGGCCCTCCGAGGGGCGCTCGGCCGCCCCGTCGGGCCCCGTACCCGCCCGAAGCGCGCATGTGACGCGATAGACGCGGCACCCGCTTTGGGGGCCCGGTGTGTGGCCCGGCACAATGGAACCCGTCCACCCGCCGACGGCCCCGCAGGCCCGGTCGGGCCCCGAGAGCCAAGGAGCACCACGCAGATGGCAGCAGCAGCGCACGGCCACAACCCCGCCGCCTGGACCGGCGTCGTCATCACCTTCGTCGGTTTCGGCATCGCGGGTGTCGCGATGATCCTGCCGTCGGTGCTGCTCGTCTGGGCCGGCCTGGCGGTCGCCCTGGCCGGTGGCGTGGTCGGCAAGGCCATGTCGATGGCGGGCATGGGCAAGCAGCCGAGCACCAACGTCTACAAGTCGGTCGAGGAGCAGAGCGAGGCCCGCGCGGCCCGCCAGCCCCACCCCGCCGTCGCCGTCGCCGCCGCCTGACGACCGGCCCCGGTACGGAACGGCTGCCTCCGGGACGGTTTCCGTACGACGTACGGGAAGGCCTTCGTAGGACACGCCTTTCGCACAACCGAACGGCGGGCGCGCCGCGCCCGCCGTTTCGTCGTCTCCGGGCCCGGGCGCGGGCAGAATCGGGGCGTGAACGCCGCCCCCACCGCCTCCGCCCCGTCGCCCGTGCTGCGCCGGCTGGGTCCGCCGCTGACCGCGCTGGCGGCGGTGGCCGTCCCGACCGTGTACGTCGCCGTGGTGGACCCGAACAGCCCCGGGCACTACCCGGACTGCCCGTTCCTGACCGCCACCGGCTGGTGGTGCCCCGGCTGCGGGGGGCTGCGCTGCGTCCACGCGCTGACCCACGGGGACTTCACCGGCGCGCTGCACGACAACGCCGCCGCCGTCCTGCTATTGGGCGTGCTGGGGGTGCTCTGGCTGCGTTGGGCCTGGGCCGCGCTGACCGGTGGGCCGCTGCCGAGGGTCACCGTCGGGGGCCGGCGCTGGGCGCTGATCGCGCTGCTCGTGCTGGTGTTTACCGTGGTGCGAAACTCGCCGGTCGGAGCGGGTTTGGCGCCGCCACTGGTCTGAGCGGCGCGAACGGCCCGGTCGGGGGTGGAGAAGCGGTGAAGTCGCAGTTGAGGGCGGCCGGAGCGGGCGTCCGGTCCGCGAGACGTGTGCCGGGCTGATGCGCCCCGCGCCCCCGGGTGCCGATACCATCGAAGAGCCGGCGGGTTGCCGCCCGCGCGGTTCTGCCGGCCGACCGGCAGAACCGACTGGCAGATAAAGATGGGGGCTCCTGCGTGAGTGTGCTCGACTCGATCATCGAAGGGGTCCGCGAGGACCTCGCCGAGCGGCAGGCCCGGGTCTCCCTGGACGAGCTGAAGGAACGCGCCGCCAAGGCCCCGGAGGCCAAGGACGGCGTCGCCGCCCTCAAGGGCGACGGGGTCCGGGTGATCTGCGAGGTGAAGCGCTCCAGCCCCTCCAAGGGCGCTCTGGCCTCGATCGCCGATCCGGCCGCCCTGGCGCGCGACTACGCGGCCGGCGGTGCCGCCGCGATCAGCGTGCTGACGGAGCAGCGCCGCTTCGGCGGTTCGCTGGCCGACCTGGACGCCGTCCGCGCCGCGGTGGACACCCCGCTGCTGCGCAAGGACTTCATCGTCACCGCGTACCAGCTGTGGGAGGCCCGCGCGCACGGCGCCGACCTCGCGCTGCTGATCGTTGCGGCCCTCGACCAGTCGGCCCTGGTGTCGCTGATCGAGCGCGCCGAGTCGATCGGTCTGACCCCGCTGGTCGAGGTGCACGACGAGGAGGAGATCGGGCGCGCGGTGGACGCCGGGGCGCGGATCATCGGCGTCAACGCCCGCAACCTGAAGACCCTCGAGGTGGACCGCAACACCTTCGGGAACGTGGTCCACGCCATTCCGGACCACATCGTCAAGATCGCCGAGTCCGGGGTGCGCGGCCCGCTGGACGTGATCAACTACGCCAACCTGGGCGCCGACGCGGTGCTGGTCGGCGAGTCCCTGGTGACCGGCAAGGACCCGCGTGCCGCGGTCGCCGACCTGGTCGCCGCCGGGGCCCACCCCGCCGTCCGGCACAAGGACTGACACAGCCCGATGAAGATCGCCACCCGACTCGCCCCCGGCTGCCGCCCGCGCGGCTGCCGCGCGCCCGCACGCCGGGTGCTGGGGCGTCGGGTGCGGTACGTGATCGGCTGCGAGCCCGGCCAGGTACCGGGACGACGATGGCGCGTGACGCGCGGCTGACCCCAGCCGATCAGACGTCACTGTCGTCCAACTCCCCAAGGGAAACCACATGTCCGAGAAGGACTACCTGCCCGGTGCCCAGGTGCCGGACGCGCGCGGATACTTCGGCGCGTACGGCGGCCGCTTCATCCCCGAGGCGCTGGTCGCCGCGGTCGAGCAGGTCGCCGAGGAGTACGAGAAGGCCAAGACCGACCCGGCCTTCACCGCCGAGCTCGACGCGCTGCTCAAGGACTACACCGGGCGCCCGAGCCCGCTGACCGACGTGCACCGCTTCTCCGCCGAGGCGGGCGGCGCGCGCGTCCTGCTCAAGCGCGAGGACCTCAACCACACCGGCTCGCACAAGATCAACAACGTGCTGGGCCAGGCCCTGCTCACCAAGCGGATGGGCAAGACCCGGATCATCGCCGAGACCGGCGCCGGCCAGCACGGCGTGGCCACCGCCACCGCCTGCGCGCTGTTCGGCTTCGACTGCACCATCTACATGGGCGAGGTCGACACCCAGCGCCAGGCGCTGAACGTCGCCCGGATGCGGATGCTCGGCGCCGAGGTGGTGGCCGTCACGTCCGGCAGCCGCACGCTGAAGGACGCCATCAACGAGGCGTTCCGCGACTGGGTCGCCAACGTGGACTCCACCCACTACCTGTTCGGCACCGTCGCCGGGCCGCACCCGTTCCCGATGATGGTCCGCGACTTCCACCGGGTCATCGGCGTCGAGGCGCGGCAGCAGGTGCTCGACCGGACCGGGCGGCTGCCCGACGCCGTGGTCGCCTGCGTCGGCGGCGGCTCCAACGCGATGGGCATCTTCCACGAGTTCATCCCGGACGCCGGCGTGCGCCTGATCGGCTGCGAGGCGGCCGGCGAGGGCGCCGAGACCCCCCGGCACGCCGCCACCCTCACCAAGGGCGACCCGGGCGTGCTGCACGGCTCCCGCACCTACGTCCTGCAGGACGAGGACGGCCAGACCATCGAGTCGCACTCGATCTCGGCCGGCCTGGACTACCCGGGCGTCGGCCCGGAGCACGCCTGGCTGAAGGACACCGGACGGGCCGAGTACCGCCCGGTCACCGACGACGCCGCGATGCAGGCACTGCGGCTGCTGTCCCGCACCGAGGGCATCATCCCGGCCATCGAGAGCGCCCACGCGCTCGCCGGGGCCCTGGAGCTCGGCCGCGAACTCGGGCCGGAGGCCACCATCCTGGTCTCCCTCTCCGGGCGCGGCGACAAGGACATGCACACCGCCGCCGAGTACTTCGGCCTGTACGACGAGCCGGGCGCCGGTACCGCCGGCGGCGCCGGTTCCGCCCAGGGGGGTAAGTGATCATGGCTTCGAAGCTGAGTGACGCCCTGGCGGCCGCCAGGGCCGAGGGGCGCGCCGCACTGATCGGCTACCTGCCGGCCGGCTTCCCGACCGTCGACGGCGGCATCCGGGCGGTCAACGCGCTGCTGGAGGGCGGCTGTGACGTGGTCGAGGTCGGCCTGCCGCACTCCGACCCGGTGCTGGACGGCGCCGTCATCCAGACCGCCGACGACATCGCGCTGCGCGGCGGCGTGCGGATCAAGGACGTGCTGCGCACCGTCCGGGAGGTCGCGTCCGCGCACCCCGAGGCGGCGGTGCTGGTCATGACGTACTGGAACCCGGTCGACCGCTACGGCGTGGCGCGCTTCGCCGCCGACCTGGCGGCCGCGGGCGGGGCCGGCTGCATCCTGCCGGACCTGCCGGTGGAGGAGTCGCAGGAGTGGCGCAAGGCGGCGGACGAGCACGGGCTGGACACCGTGTTCGTGGTCGCCCCCAGCAGCAAGGACGCGCGGCTGGCCGAGGTCACCGCGGCGGGCAGCGGGTTCGTGTACGCGGCCGCGGTGATGGGCGTGACCGGCACCCGGTCGGCGGTCGGGTCGCTGGCCGAGGACCTGGTCGCGCGCACCCGGGCCACCACGGACCTGCCGGTCTGCGTCGGGCTCGGGGTCTCCGACGCCGGGCAGGCGGCGGAGGTCGCGCGGTTCGCGGACGGCGTGATCGTCGGTTCGGCGTTCGTGAAGCGGATCCTCGAAGCGGGCGACGACGAGGCGGCGGCACTGGACGCCGTGCGCGCGCTGGCCGGGGAACTGGCGGCGGGCGTGCGGAGGCGCTGACGCGCGGTCGGAAACGGTCGGTCGACGGCCCGCCACTCCCCGGGGAGTGGCGGGCCGTCGGCGTTGGCGCCGTCGGCGTCGGGCGGGACGGATCGAGGCGGGGGCCGTCGGCTGAGGGTGGGACGGCGCGGTGCGGGTCGGGACGGGTCGGCGCCGGGCGCGTCGACTTCGGGGTGGCCCCGAACGAGTGAACAGCGGCGGCGACACGCATCAGCGGGGGTTGACGGGCGTTGAGTGGAGGGACGAGTGCACGGAGGCAGCGGAGCGAGCGAAGGGGTGAGCCGGTGCGGGGTTTTCATCGGGCCGTTCTGCTGCGGGCGGCGGCGGCCGCACTGGCTCTCGGCGCCGCCGTCGGGGCGCACACCGAGGTGGGGCAGGCGCTGGCCAAGCGGGGTGCCGAGCGGGCGGAGCGGGAGGCGGTCGCGTGTGCCGAGGCGGCCCGCTGGGACGCCGCCGAGCGGGCCGGCCGCACGCAGCACGAGGGGCGTCCGGACCTGTTCGACCCGGGGCGGATGCCGGGGTGCCGCTGACGTACGGGTGTTCGCCGGATTCGGACAGACCGCCATCTAACGTCACCCATACGGCTTAATTCCTGAATACGGAGGAACCCCCCTTCATCCCTTACGGTTCATCAGGAAGTGAACGAGTTTCCCGAGGGGGGTTCCCTGATGGCCGGCCCGGCAGCACAGCCCGGTGACCCGGCACCCACGCCGTCGGCGCGTCGGCCGGTGCCGGCCTGGAGCGACTGGCTGGGCACGGCCGCACGGCTCGGCCTCGCGGTGGTCTGGGGCTGGGCCGGACTGGCCAAGATCGCCGACCCGGCGGAGGCCGCCCAGGCCGTGCGCGCCTACGAGATCCTGCCCGAGAGCCTGGTCAAGCCGATCGGCTACGGCCTGCCCTTCCTGGAGCTGGCGCTCGCGCTGCTGCTGGTGATCGGGCTCGGCGTCCGGCTGGTCGCCGGGGTCTCCGCGCTGCTGCTGCTCGTCTTCATCGCCGGGATCTCCTCCGCCTGGGCGCGCGGCATCTCGATCGACTGCGGCTGCTTCGGCGGCGGCGGGCGCGTCGACGAATCCCAGACGGCGTACCTACAGGAGATCCTGCGCGACACCGGGTTCCTCCTGCTGGCCGGGTGGCTGCTGTGGCGGCCCCGTACCCGGTTCTCGGTGGACGGCTGGCTGGCGAGCTGACCCTCCGGCCCCACCGGACCCCCCACCGCTGCACCCCCACCCCGCACCCCCACCCCTGCACCCGACGAAGGCCCCCCGACCGTGGATGTCAAGGCAATGAGCGAGAAGAACCGAGAAGGCAAGCGCACCGCCCGCGAGCGGATGCTGGAGCAGCGGGCGGCCGACGAGGCCTCCTCCCGGCGCAAGAAGAAGCTGATCGTGGGCGGCGCCGTGCTCGCGGTGATCGCCGCCGCCGTGATCGCCGGCGTCGTGGTGCAGAACGAGCGCTCCAAGCCGGAGACCCCGACCGCCGCCCCGGCCGGGACCATCGGCGACAAGAACCTCGTCATCCCGGTCGGCGCGGGCAACGCGCCCGCCGTCCTCACCGTCTACGAGGACCCGCGCTGCCCCGCCTGCGGCGCCTTCGAGCGGGAGTTCTCGGCGACCGTCGACCAGCTCGAGGACGCCGGCAAGGTCTACACCAACTACCACATCGTGTCGTTCATCGACCGGGCCGTGCCGGGCAAGGGCTCCAAGGCCGGCGCCAACGCGCTCGCCTGTGCCCAGGACGCCGGGCACTTCCGGGACTACCACGACGTGCTGTACCGCAACCAGCCGGACGAGACCAGCGACGCCTTCGGCAACAAGGCCGTCCTGCTGAACCTGGCCAAGCAGGTCAACGGGCTGGACACGCCTGAGTTCCAGGCCTGCGTCAACGACAACAAGTACGGCGGGTGGGTGTCCTCGGTACAGCAGGACTTCGACAAGTCCAGCTACAAGTCCACCCCGACCGTGCTGCTCAACGGCCAGCCGATCTACCCCAAGAACGGCAACGACGAGATCACCCCGGAGAACCTGGTGAAGTGGGTGGACGCCGCCAACCAGGGCAAGCAACTGGGCACGGCGGGCTCGCACGGGCAGACCCCGGCGCCGACCAGCGGCGCCTCGGAGGCCAACAACCCGTCGCCGAACGCCGGCTGACCCCCGCACCCGGCCGCCGCGCCCTCCCCGTCCGGAGGGGGCGGCGGCCGCTGTTGTTCGGTTTCTGTGACCCGGGGGGTGTCGGACGGGGGCCGTCGACCCTGTAGCGTCGGAACTGCCATGGATATCGCCTACATTCCCAGCCCGTCGCGGGGCGTCCTCCACCTCGGACCCATCCCGCTGCGCGCCTACGCCTTCTGCATCATCCTCGGTGTCGTCGTCGCCGTCTGGCTCGGCAGCAAGCGCTGGGTCGCCCGGGGCGGTGGTAAGCACACGGTCGGCGACATCGCCGTGTGGGCCGTGCCGTTCGGACTCGTCGGCGGCCGCCTCTACCACGTGATCACCGATGGCGGCCGGCTGTACTTCGGTGAGGGGAAGAACCCCTGGGACGCCCTCAAGATCTGGGAGGGCGGCCTCGGGATCTGGGGCGCGATCGCGCTGGGCGCGGTCGGCGCCTGGATCGGCGCCCGCCGCCGGGGCGTGCCGCTGCCCGCGTACGCCGACGCCATCGCACCGGGCATCGCCCTCGCGCAGGCGATGGGCCGCTGGGGCAACTACTTCAACCAGGAGCTGTACGGCCGCGAGACCACGCTGCCCTGGGGCCTGAAGATCCACAAGGTGCTGCCGGACGGCACGGTCGTGGACGGCGTCTACCACCCGACCTTCCTGTACGAGTCGCTTTGGTGCGTCGGCGTCGCGCTGCTGGTGATCTGGGCGGACCGCCGGTTCACGCTGGGCCACGGCCGGGCCTTCGCGCTGTACGTGGCCGCGTACACCGTGGGCCGGTTCTGGACCGAGTGGCTGCGGATCGACGAGGCGCACGTCTACTTCGGCCTGCGCCTGAACGACTGGGTGTCCATCGCGGTGTTCCTGGGCGCCGTGGCGTACCTGGTGATCGTCGGCAAGAAGCGGCCCGGCCGGGAGGACCCGGCGAGCATCGACCCGGGCGCGCAGCTGGAGATGGAGGGCCACGACGGCACGGCGGGCGGCACGGCGGACGCCACGTCGGATGCCAAGGCCGAGCGGAAGGCCGGCGCCGTGGGCGAGCAGAAGGCCGACGCCAAGGCCGGGAAGGACGCGGACGGGAAGAAGCCGTCCCGGTCCGTGGACGAAAAGCCGGCCGCCGAGCCGACTGCCGTGATCGCCGAGAAGGCCGGCGAGGACGCCAAGAACCCGATCTGACCTGGGACTTCCCCCCGGCTGAGGCCACCCTTCGCGAGGCTTGCGAAGGGTGGCCTCAGTGCTGTTCGGACAGCCTTACTTTGCTGGAAATGCCCAGGTCAGGCGGGCTACGTTCAAGGCGGACGAACGACGACGGAGGGGAAGAGACGATGACTGTGACCACCCTGGAGCCCGATGCCGGACACCAGCCCCGGATACCCGCGGCCGGTCACCACCGGGACGTCAACGGCGGCTGGCTGCGCCCGGCGGTGTTCGGCGCGGTGGACGGGCTGGTGTCCAACTTCGCGCTGATGACCGGTGTGGTCGGCGGCGCGGTGTCCAACGGCACGGTGATCCTGACCGGGCTGGCGGGCCTGGCGGCCGGTGCCTGCTCGATGGCGGCGGGGGAGTACACCTCGGTGGCCTCGCAGCGGGAGCTGGTGCAGGCCGAGATCGAGGCCGAGCGGCTGGAACTGAGCCGCAACCCGCACGGCGAGCTGGCCGAGCTGGCCCAGCTGTACGTCTCGCGCGGGGTGGACCCGGAGCTCGCCCACGAGGTGGCCCGGCAGCTGTCCGCCGACCCGGAGCTGGCCCTGGAGGTGCACGCCCGCGAGGAGCTGGGCGTCGACCCCACCGACCTGCCCTCGCCGCTGGTCGCGGCCGGGTCCTCGTTCCTGTGCTTCGCGCTCGGCGCGCTGCTGCCGCTGCTGCCGTACCTGCTGGGCGCGACCTCGCTGCTGCCGGCCCTGGTGCTGGCGGGGGCCGGACTGTTCCTGTGCGGCGCGGTGGTGGCCCGGGTGACGGCGCGCAGCTGGTGGTTCAGCGGACTGCGGCAGCTGGTGCTGGGCGGGGCGGCGGCCGGGGTGACCTACCTGCTCGGCCTGTTGATCGGCGGGCATGTGGGATGACCCAGAACTGTGCATGATTATGCTGGGCAGCGCGTGACGTTTCACACATGGGCGTCGCGTAGCGCCTGGCCTAGTCTCATCATCCGGGCCTCGGCGCCGCGGATTCGCATCCGTGGACGGGCTCCCGGGATGGATTCGCAGGCGGCCATGATCGGCCTCTGTGGCGATCCGGTTTCGCCCCTGTTTCGGGCCGCGGAGGGTTGGGCACAATCGTCGGGACGCGCACTGTGGCGCGTCCTTCTTCCCACACCCCCTGACCTGCGGCTCGTCCCGCCATGTGGACGGGATATTCCGCTTCTCGGGATCCTGGGCATCATGTAACTTGCACGACACCGCACCACCGCATCAGGGCCAACGTCGTCCCTACTTGCACCAACTTGCCGAAAGACGACGACGGGAGAGCCGATGCTGCCTGCATCCATGCACTCCGCCAACGAGCCCCAGGCCGGCGCCGCCCGCCAGCCGTACGCGCTCGTGCCGGATGCGCGACCTGCTGCTCAGGGCCTGTACGACCCGCGAAACGAGCACGATGCCTGTGGCGTCGGTTTCGTCGCCACGCTGACCGGCATCGCCGACCACACCATCGTCGAGCAGGCGCTGAACGTCCTGCGCAACCTGGAGCACCGCGGCGCCACCGGCGCCGAGCCGGACTCCGGTGACGGCGCGGGCATCCTGACCCAGGTCCCCGACGCCTTCCTGCGCGGCAAGGTCGACTTCGAGCTCCCGGCAGCCGGCTCCTACGCCGTCGGCATCGCCTTCCTGCCCGACAACGACGACGAGGACGCCGCCGCCGTCGCCCGGATCGAGGGCATCGCCGCCGAGGAGGGCCTCACCGTCCTCGGCTGGCGCGACGTCCCGGTCACCCCGGACCTGCTCGGCGCCACCGCCCGCAGCGTCATGCCGCGCTTCCGCCAGATCCTGCTGTCGCACGGCGAGAGGGCCGGCATCGAGCTGGACCGGATCGCCTTCGTGGTCCGCAAGCGGGCCGAGCGCGAGGCCGGGGTCTACTTCCCGTCGCTGTCCGCGCGCACCATCGTCTACAAGGGCATGCTGACCACCGGCCAGCTGGAACCCTTCTTCCCCGACCTGTCGGACCGCACCTACGCGTCCGCGCTCGGCCTGGTGCACTCGCGGTTCTCCACCAACACCTTCCCGAGCTGGCCGCTCGCCCACCCGTACCGCTTCGTCGCCCACAACGGCGAGATCAACACGGTCAAGGGCAACCGCAACTGGATGAGCGCCCGCGAGTCCCAGCTCGCCACCGACCTGATCCCCGGCGACCTGTCGCGGATCTTCCCCGTCTGCACCCCGGACCACTCCGACTCCGCCTCCTTCGACGAGGTCCTGGAGCTGCTCCACCTCGGCGGCCGCTCGCTGCCGCACTCGGTGCTGATGATGATCCCGGAGGCGTGGGAGAACCACGCCACTATGGACCCGGCCCGCCGCGCCTTCTACCAGTACCACTCCAACCTGATGGAGCCCTGGGACGGCCCGGCCTGCGTCACCTTCACCGACGGCACCCAGATCGGCGCCGTGCTCGACCGCAACGGCCTGCGCCCCGCCCGGTACTGGATCACCGAAGACGGCCTCGTCGTCCTCTCCTCCGAGGTCGGCGTCCTCGACATCGACCAGGAGAAGGTCACCAAGAAGGGCCGGCTGCAGCCCGGCCGGATGTTCCTGATCGACACCCTCGAAGGCCGCATCGTCGAGGACGAGGAGATCAAGTCCGCCCTCGCCGCCGAACACCCCTACGAGGAGTGGATCGGCGCCGGACAGATCCAGCTCGCCAAGCTGCCCGAGCGCGAGCACATCGCCCACACCCACGCCTCCGTCACCCGCCGCCAGCAGACCTTCGGCTACACCGAGGAGGAACTGCGCGTCATCCTCGCGCCG
This sequence comes from Kitasatospora sp. NPDC034035, assembly GCF_055575755.1. Lineage (NCBI taxonomy): Bacteria > Bacillati > Actinomycetota > Actinomycetes > Kitasatosporales > Streptomycetaceae > Kitasatospora > Kitasatospora sp. NPDC034035. Next base: position 42,939 of record NZ_JBVISA010000008.1, read on the forward strand.
ATGGCCCGCACCGGCGGCGAAGCGCTCGGCTCGATGGGCACCGACTCGCCGATCGCCGCGCTGAGCGAGAAGCCGCGCCTGCTGTTCGACTACTTCGTGCAGCTCTTCGCGCAGGTCACCAACCCGCCGCTGGACGCCATCCGCGAGGAACTCGTCACCTCGCTGCTCTCCAACCTCGGCCCGGAAGGCAACCTGCTGGCCGCCGAGGCCTCCGCCTGCCGCTCGGTCGGCATCACCTTCCCGGTGATCGACAACGACGAGCTGGCCAAGCTCGTCCACATCAACGCCGACGGCGACCAGCCCGGCCTCAAGGCCGTCACGCTCTCCGGCCTCTACAAGGTCGCCACCGGCGGCGAGGGCCTGGCCTCCCGCCTCGCCGAGATAGCCGCCGAAGCCGACGCCGCGATCGCCGACGGCGCCCGGATCATCGTGCTCTCCGACCGGCACTCCGACGCCGAGCACGCCCCGATCCCCTCGCTGCTGCTCACCTCCGCGATCCACCACCACCTCATCCGCACCAAGCAGCGCACCCAGGTGTCGCTGCTGGTCGAGGCCGGCGACGTCCGCGAGGTGCACCACGTCGCGCTGCTGATCGGCTACGGCGCGGGCGCGGTCAACCCGTACCTGGCCATGGAGTCCGTCGAGGACCTCGTCGCGCAAGGCACGTTCCTGAATCAGCGGGGCATCGAGGGCGTCGAGCCCGAGAAGGCCATCAAGAACCTGATCAAGGCGCTCGGCAAGGGCGTGCTCAAGGTCATGTCCAAGATGGGCATCTCCACCGTCGGCTCCTACCGCGGCGCCCAGGTCTTCGAGGCCATCGGCCTCTCCCAGGCCCTGGTCGACGGCTACTTCGCCGGCACCACCACCAAGCTCGGCGGCATCGGCCTGGACGAGATCGCCCGCGAGACCGCCGCCCGGCACGCCAAGGCGTACCCGGCCTCCGGCATCCCGGCCGCGCACCGCGCCCTGGAGATCGGCGGCGAGTACCAGTGGCGCCGCGAGGGCGAGCCGCACCTGTTCGACCCGGACACCGTCTTCCGGCTGCAGCACTCCACCCGCAACCGCCGGTACGACATCTTCAAGCAGTACACGGACCGGGTGAACGAGCAGTCCTCCCGCCTGATGACGCTGCGCGGCCTCTTCCAGCTGGACGGCCTCGACCGCGAGCCGATCCCGGTCGAGGAGGTCGAGCCGGTCTCCGAGATCGTCAAGCGCTTCTCCACCGGCGCCATGTCCTACGGCTCCATCTCGATGGAGGCGCACGAGACGCTGGCCATCGCGATGAACCGCCTCGGCGGCAAGTCCAACACCGGCGAGGGCGGCGAGGACCCGGAGCGCCTGTACGACCCGGAGCGCCGCTCCGCGATCAAGCAGGTCGCCTCCGGCCGCTTCGGCGTCACCTCCGAGTACCTGGTCAACGCGGACGACATCCAGATCAAGATGGCCCAGGGCGCCAAGCCCGGCGAGGGCGGCCAGCTGCCCGGCCACAAGGTGTACCCGTGGGTCGCCAAGACCCGGCACTCCACCCCGGGCGTCGGCCTCATCTCGCCGCCGCCGCACCACGACATCTACTCGATCGAGGACCTGGCGCAGCTGATCCACGACCTCAAGAACGCCAACCCGGCGGCCCGCATCCACGTGAAGCTGGTCTCCGAGGTCGGCGTCGGAACGGTCGCGGCCGGCGTGTCCAAGGCACACGCCGACGTGGTCCTGGTCTCCGGCCACGACGGCGGCACCGGCGCCTCGCCGCTCACCTCGCTGAAGCACGCCGGCGGCCCCTGGGAGCTCGGCCTCGCCGAGACCCAGCAGACCCTGCTCCTCAACGGGCTGCGCGACCGCATCGTCGTCCAGACCGACGGCCAGCTGAAGACCGGCCGCGACGTCGTCATCGCCGCGCTCCTCGGCGCCGAGGAATTCGGCTTCGCGACCGCCCCGCTCGTCGTCTCCGGCTGCATCATGATGCGCGTCTGCCACCTGGACACCTGCCCGGTCGGCGTCGCCACCCAGAACCCGGTGCTGCGCGACCGGTTCTCCGGCAAGCCCGAATTCGTCGTCAACTTCTTCGAGTTCATCGCCGAGGAGGTCCGGGAGATCCTGGCCTCGCTGGGCTTCCGCTCCATCGAGGAAGCCGTCGGCCACGCCGAGCACATCAACGCCCAGGCCGCGATCGACCACTGGAAGGCCGCCGGGCTCGACCTGGCCCCGCTCTTCCACGTGCCGGCCCTGCCCGAGGGCGCGGCCCGCCACTGCACCACCACCCAGGACCACGCGCTCGACAAGGCCCTGGACAACCAGCTCATCACGCTCGCCGAGGACGCCCTGGAGCGCGGCGACGCCGTCCGCATCCAGCTGCCCATCCGCAACGTCAACCGCACCGTCGGCACCATGCTCGGCCACGAGGTGACCAAGCGGTACCGCGGCGAAGGCCTGCCGGAAGGGACCATCGACGTCACCTTCACCGGCTCCGCCGGACAGTCCTTCGGCGCCTTCCTGCCCCGCGGCGTCACGCTGCGCCTGGAAGGCGACGCCAACGACTACGTCGGCAAGGGCCTCTCGGGCGGCGTCGTGATCGTCCGCCCGGCCCGCGACGCCGCCGCGATCGGCGCCGACGCGCAGAACCACGTCATCGCCGGCAACACCATCGGCTACGGCGCCACCGGCGGCCGGATCCACCTGCGCGGCAAGGCCGGCGAGCGCTTCGCCGTCCGCAACTCCGGCGCCACCCTGGTCGTCGAAGGCGTCGGCGACCACGGCCTGGAGTACATGACCGGCGGCCGGGTCGTCATCATCGGCGAGACCGGACGCAACCTCGCGGCGGGCATGTCCGGCGGCATCGCGTACGTCCTGGACCTGCGCCCCGCCAACGTCAACGACGGCATGGTGGGCATCGAAGCCCCCACCGCCGCCGACCGCGACTGGCTGCGCGAGACCGTGCAGCAGCACTACGAGGAGACCGGCTCCACCGTCGCCGCCGAACTCCTGGCCGACTGGGGCAGCGGAGTCTCCCGCTTCTCCAAGATCATGCCGACCGACTACAAGGCAGTGCTCGCCGCCAAGGACGCCGCCGAGCGCGATGGCCTCTCCGAGGCCGAGACCACTCGCAAGATGATGGAGGCGGCACATGGCTGACCCCAAGGGCTTCCTGACCACGCCCAAGCAGCTGGCCGAGCGCCGCCCCGTGGACGTCCGTCTGCGGGACTGGAACGAGGTCTACGTCGAGCGCAGCCTCCTGCCGATCATCACCAAGCAGGCCGGCCGCTGCATGGACTGCGGCATCCCGTTCTGCCACAACGGCTGCCCGCTCGGAAACCTCATCCCCGAGTGGAACGACCTCGCCTACCGGGACGACTTCGTCGGCGCGATCGAGCGGCTGCACGCCACCAACAACTTCCCGGAGTTCACGGGCCGCCTCTGCCCCGCGCCGTGCGAGTCCGCGTGCGTCCTCGGCATCAACCAGGACGCGGTGACCATCAAGAACGTCGAGGTCACCATCATCGACAAGGCCTGGGACCGCGGCGGCGTCACCCCGCAGGTGCCGGAGCGCCTGTCCGGCAAGACCGTCGCCGTCGTCGGCTCCGGCCCGGCCGGCCTCGCCGCCGCCCAGCAGCTCACCCGCGCCGGGCACACCGTCGTCGTGTACGAGCGCGCCGACCGCATCGGCGGACTGCTGCGCTACGGCATCCCCGAGTTCAAGATGGAGAAGCGCCACATCAACCGCCGCATCGAGCAGATGCGCGCGGAAGGCACCCGGTTCCGCACCGGCGTGCACGTCGGCGAGGACATCACCGGGCAGCAGCTGCGCGAGCGCTTCGACGCCGTCGTCGTCGCGGCCGGCGCCACCACCGCCCGCGACCTGCCGGTGCCCGGGCGCGAGCTCAAGGGCGTCTACCAGGCCATGGAGTACCTGCCGCTGGCCAACAAGGTGCAGGAAGGCGACTTCGTCGAATCGCCGGTCAGCGCCAAGGGCAAGCACGTCGTGGTCATCGGCGGCGGCGACACCGGCGCGGACTGCGTCGGCACCGCCCACCGGCAGGGCGCCGCCTCCGTCACCCAGCTCGAGATCATGCCGCGCCCCGGCGAGGACCGGCCCGGACACCAGCCGTGGCCGACCATGCCCATGACGTACAAGGTCACCTCCGCCCACGAGGAGGGCGGCGAGCGGATCTACTCCGTCAACACCACCCACTTCACCGGCGACGAGGACGGCAACGTCCAGGAACTGCACCTCGTCGAGGTCGAGTTCAAGGACGGCCGGTTCGAGCCCGTGCCGGGCACCGAACGGGCCATCCCCGCGCAGCTCGTCACCCTCGCCATGGGCTTCACCGGCACCGACGTCAAGAACGGGCTGGTCGAGCAGCTGGGAGCCGACCTCGACGCGCGAGGTAACATTGCCCGCGACGGCCGGTTCGCCACCAATGTCGATGGCGTGTACGTCTGCGGAGACGCCGGCCGAGGCCAGTCGCTGATCGTCTGGGCCATCGCGGAAGGCCGTTCGGCCGCTGCCGCGGTGGACACGTACCTGGGCGGCAAGACCCCGCTTCCCGCCCCGATCCGGCCCACGGACCGCCCCCTGGTGGTCTGACGATCCGACCGGCCCCCGAACCCCCGGCGCCGCATCGCCGGGAGCTCAACCCGCTGCCCCCGCCAGAGTCGCCGGGCCAACGCGGTCTCCTGGCGCCTGCCCTCTTCCCCGACCAGTTGGAGGGCGGGCGCCGTCGCGTTTTCCGGGAGGTTTTCCGGGGGGTGCCGGGCAGGGGAACCGGTGGGTGCCGCCGTTTTTTCGTCCGCACACCGAGGGTTGGCTCACAGCGGAACCACAGGCTTCTCCCAGGGACCGGAAAGCCTCCCGGGACGGGCTGTTGTTCGTCGGTGCCAGGTGGCAGACTGCCGCCGACGGCCGGGGGGCTGCGCGAGTGCGGAGGGTGACTTCGATGGGCACGACTCAGGCAGGCGGGGGCGCGACGGTACGACGCCTCATGCTCGGCACCCAGCTGCGCAAGCTCCGTGAGGCCAGAGGCGTCAGCCGGGAGGAAGCCGGGTACTCGATCCGCGCCTCCGAATCCAAGATCAGCCGGATGGAACTCGGCCGCGTCGGCTTCAAGGAACGCGACGTCGCCGACCTGCTGACCCTCTACGGCGTCGACGCCGAACAGGAACGCGCCACCGTCCTCGGACTGGTCCGCGACGCCAACGCCAACTCCTGGTGGCACGAATACGGCGACGTACTGCCCGGCTGGTTCCAGAACTACCTCGGGCTCGAGGAATCCGCCGCCGAGATCCGCAGCTACGAGGTCCAGTTCGTCCACGGGCTGCTGCAGACCGCCGACTACGCCCGCGCCGTCGTCACCGCCGGCTGCCACGACCACGGGGCCGAGGAGATCGAACGCCGGGTCGACGTACGCCTCAAGCGCCAGGCCGTACTCACCGACGAACGCGCACCGCAGCTCGTCGCCGTACTGGACGAAGCCGCACTGCGCCGCCCCTGGGGCGGACCCGAACTGATGCGGGCCCAGCTCGACCGGCTGCTGGAACTCGGCGAACTGCCCAACGTACGGCTGCAGGTACTGCCCTTCGGCAACGCCGGACTGGCGGCCGAGAGCGGCGCCTTCACCGTGCTCGGCTTCGCCGAACCGGAACTCTCCGACGTCGTCTACCTCGAGCAGTTCACCACCGCGCTCTACCTCGACAAACCCGCCGAGGTCACCGAGTACCGGCACGCCATGGACGACCTGGTCGCCGACAGCCTCGACCCGGCGCGGACCCGGGACTTGTTGCACGCGGTACGCCAGGAGCTGTAACACATCAGTACGATGATGCCCCATCAGGGCGGTGCATGATCGGTGCATGAGAGGGATCAGATGTCGTACTTCTCCGAGTTGGCGCTGCAGTACATCGACGGCGAATGGTGCAGCGGCAGCGGCTCCTGGGACATCGTCGACGTCGACCCCTACACCGGCGACAAGCTCGCCACCATCACCGTCGCCACCACCGCCGAAGTCGACCGCGCCTACCGCGCCGCCGAACGCGTCCAGAAGGGGTGGGCCGCCGACAACCCCTACCAGCGCCGACTGGTCTTCGAACGCGCGCTGCGCCTGATCGAGGAACGCGAACCCGAGATCGTCGCGGCGATCATGACCGAGCTCGGCGGCACCGCACTCAAGGCCGGCTTCGAGCTCTCCCTGGTCAAGGACCTGCTGCGGGAGTGCCTGCACCTGTCGGTGGCCGCCGAGGGCCGACTGCTGCCCTCGCCCGCCCAGGGCAAGGAGAACCGGCTCTACCGGCTGCCCGTCGGCGTCGTCGGCGTGATCAGCCCGTTCAACTTCCCGCTGTTCCTGGCGCTCAAGGCGGTCGCCCCGGCGCTCGCCCTCGGCAACGGCGTGGTGCTCAAGCCGCACCAGGAGACCCCCGTCGTCGGCGGCGGCCTGATCGCGAAGATCTTCGAGGACGCGGGCCTGCCGCCCGGCCTGCTGAACGTCGTGATCACCGACATCGCCGAGATCGGCGACAGCTTCATCGAACACCCGGTGCCCAAGGTGATCTCCTTCACCGGCTCCGACAAGGTCGGCCGGCACGTCGGCACCGTCGCCGCCGCCCACTTCAAGCGCTCGGTCCTGGAACTCGGCGGCAACAGCGCGCTGATCGTGCTCGACGACGCCGACCTCGACTACGCCGTCGACGCCGCGGTGTTCAGCCGCTTCGTCCACCAGGGTCAGGTCTGCATGTCCGCCAACCGCATCCTGGTGGACCGCGCCGTCGAGGCCGAGTTCACCGAGAAGTTCGTCGCCAAGGTCGCCTCGCTCACCGTCGGCGACCCGAAGGACCCGGCCACCCACATCGGCCCGCTGATCAACCCCGTCCAGGCCGACGCCCTCTCCGCCCAGATCGACCAGGCGGTCGCCGCCGGCGCCACCGCGCTGCTGCGCGGCACCACCACCGGCAGCCTGATGGCACCGACCGTGCTCACCGGCCTCGCCGAGGACGCGCCGATCCTGCAGCGCGAGCTGTTCGGCCCGGTCGCCCTGGTGGTGCCCTTCGACGGCGAGGACGAGGCCGTACGCATGGCCAACAACACGCCGTTCGGACTCAGCGGCGCGGTGCACACCGCCGACCTCGAGCGCGGCGTGCGGCTCGCCCAGCGGATCGAGACCGGCATGATCCACGTCAACGGCGCGACCATCGCGGACGAGCCGGGAGTGCCCTTCGGCGGGGAGAAGAACTCCGGTGTCGGGCGGCTCAACGGGGAGTCCACGGTGGACGCCTTCACGACGCTGAAGTGGATCTCGGTGCAGCACGGGCGGGCGGCGTTCCCGTTCTAGCCCTTGTGGCTTCGCGCGAGGCCTCGTGCGTGGGTTCTTGTGAGGCCTCGCGCGTGGGCTCTTGTGAGGCCCCGCGCGTGGCTTCTCGCGCGGTTTTTATGCGGCGCGGGCCTCTCGGCGGTAACCGCCGGGGGCCTGGCCGAACTCCCGCTTGAACGCCTTCGCGAAGGCGTACTCCGAGCCGTAGCCGGTCTGCGTCGCGACCGAGGTCAGCGGCGCCTCCGACTCGCGCAGCAGCCGGGCCGCCGTGGTCATCCGCCAACGCGTCAGGTACGCCATCGGCGGCTCGCCCACCATGGTGGTGAAACGGCGGGCGAAGGCCGCCCGGGACAGGCCCGCCCGGTCCGCCAGGGACTCCACCGTCCACGGGGTGGCCGGCGCCTCGTGGATCGCCGCCAGGGCCGGGGCGACGGCGGCGTCCCGCAGCGCCGCCGCCCAGCCGTCGGCCGTCGCGGCGGGCTGGTCCTCGAACCAGGCCCGCAGGATGTACAGCAGCAGCGAGTCGATCAGCGCCGGGACGATCCCGGCCGAGCCGATCCGCGGGTTCTCCAGCTCGGTGCCCAACAGCTGTACCGCGGCGGCCAGTTCGGGGTGGCGGCCGTGCCGGGTCGGCAGGTGGATCAGGGTCGGCAGTTGACGGACCATCGGGTGCGGGCGGCCCTGGTCCAGGTGGTAGCTGCCGCACAGCAGGCTGGTGCGGGCGCCGTCGCCGCCCAGACTGAGGGTGCCGATCGGCGAGGCGTCGTTCACCCGGCAGGCGTGGGTGTCCACCGGCGGCGTGTCCGGATGGTCGGCCAGGACGTGGCCGCCGCCGTCCCGCAGGAAGACGATGTCGCCGGGGCTGAGCGGCACCGGCGCGTGCCGCTCCGCCCCCTCCCCGGTGCCCAGCGGGAGCAGCCAGCAGGTGCCGTACAGCACCACGTGGAAGCCGGCGCCGAGCACCGGGGGCAGGCGCAGGGCCCACGGGGCGCGGCCCTCGGTGCGGACGGAGGACGGGTACGCCGTCCGCATCGAGCCCAGTGCCTCGGTCAGGATGTCCAACGCCCGTCCCCCTTCGGTGCTTTCGGTGCCTTTGGTGGTCCGCCCTCGATCGTGGCCCGCAACCGTCGCCGTCCGTTCGGGCCTTCAGTCGACGGTGAGGACGACCTTGCCCTGGACGGTACCGGAGCCCACCAGCTCGTGCGCCCGGCCGGCCTCGGCCAGCGGGAAGGCCTGCGCGACGTGCGGACGGATCCGCCCCTCGTCCACCAGGGCGGCGATCGCCTCCAGCGCGGCGTAGTCGGGCTCGACGGAGATGCCCGCGAAGCGGCGTCCGGCGGCCTCGACCGCGGCGGCGAGCTCCCGGTCGCGGTGCTCCATGATGCTCACCAGGAAGCCGCCCGGCTTCAGCACCTCCAGCGCGCGGGTGTTCTCGGAGGAGGAGTCGAAGACGACGTCGACGTCCTTGACCGCCTGGGTGTAGTCGGTGGTGCGGTAGTCGATCACCTCGTCGGCGCCGATCTCCTTGAGGAAGGCGTGCTTGGGCTCGCTCGCCAGCGCGATCACGTACGCGCCGCGGGCCTTGGCGATCTGCACCGCGAAGTGGCCGACGCCGCCCGCCGCCCGGTGGATCAGCACCCGCTGCCCCTCGCCGACGTTCGCCGCGTCCACCAGGCCCTGCCAGGCGGTCAGCGCGGCCAGCGGCAGGGCGGCGGCCTGCACGTGGTCGACCGAGGCGGGCTTGCGGGCCAGCTGGCGGGACGGCGCGGCCACGTACTCGGCGTAGGCGTTCGCGGCACGCGGGAAGAACGGCATCCCGTACACCTCCTCGCCCACCCGGTACCGGGCGCCGGGCGCGGCCTCCTCGACCACCCCGGAGACGTCCCAGCCCACCGTGAACGCCGGCTCGCCCAGCAGCGGGAACAGGCCCGCCCGCACCGCCACGTCCACCGGGTTCACCCCGGCGGCCTTCACCCGCACCAGCACCTCGCCGCTCAGCAGCTCCGGACGCGCCACCTCGGCGACCTCCAGGACCTCCGGCCCGCCGACCTCACGCTGCACCACCGCACGCATTGCACTCACTCCCCACCCGGTCAACACCGGCCCCCCGTGGGGCCGTTCTCGATGCCTCAACGATAGGGAGGGCGGGCGAGCCGATGAATATCCTCCAGTCTCTGTCAGATGTCCGATCGTCTTGATCGGAGAGCAAGTCAGGCCGGGTAGCGGACGAGGCCGTCGGTGGCGAGCTCGAAGCCGAAGGGGGCCGGGATCGGCACCCGGTCGCCGAACTTCCCGTTCCACTGCTGGTGGTAGCCGGTGGCGGAGGGCTCGGAGTAGAGCGTGATGGCGCTGGTGCGCGGGTCGATCAGCAGGTACAGCGGGATGTCCATCAGCGGGTAGTCGCGGACCTTGCCGACCAGGTCGTTCTCGGGGTTCGACGGGGAGACGATCTCCACCGCGATGGCCGCCTGCTCGGCGGGCACCTCGTTGCCGCCTTGCTTGACGAGGGAGCGCGGGATGTAGGTCAGGTCGGGGTTTCGCAGCGTGCCGACGTTCGGGGAGGCGAGGTCTGTGTTCTCGCTCGGCATCAAGTCGGACGGACGGTGTGCGTCGATCTGCTCGCGGACGAACAGAACGTTGTGCTGGTGGATGACTGAGGGGCCGGCCATCATGATGATCTCGTCTCCGGAGATCTCGATCTTCCACCCGGCGGGCGGGGTCAGGCTCTGCGCGTACGCCAGGAGCCGCGCGTGGCGCTCGGGGATCTGGAACTCGCTCATGACGCCATTCTTCCACCGCCCGGATGTGGCGAGGCGCCGCCGGGCGGACGGGCCCGGCGGCGCCTCGTGGGGGGAGGGCCGGTCAGAAGACCGGCTGGCCGGCGCGGACCAGGCGCCAGGAGTTGGTGAAGAAGTCGGCGGGGTCGATGACGCCCTTGGCCTTCACCCAGGCGATCATGGTGTTGCGGATCTCGTCGGAGTTCGACCAGACCAGCTTGGCGCCGGCGACGTGCGGGAAGTTGCCGCCGCCGTTGGCGCGGTAGTTGTTGACGGCCAGGACGAACTGGGCGGCGGGGTCGATCGGCTTGCCCTGGAAGGACAGGTTGACGATCCGCTGGCCCTTCGGCTGGGCGATGTCGATGTCGTAGCTCAGGCCGTAGACCGAGTCGTAGTTGTAGTCCGGGGTGGTCTCGGCGCCGGTCAGGGCGTCCTTGTCGACCGGGGCGCCCGGGGCGAGCTGGTTGTAGTACTTCGCCGAGAACTCCAGGTAGTCCTTGAGCTGGGCGCCCGTCAGGATGCGGGCCTCCATGGTGTTCTCGTAGATGTAGAGGCCCGCGGCGTCGCGCAGCTTGACCTGGCCGGACGGGATCAGGGCGGTGCGGTTGAACGGGGCGGCCTGGGCGAGCACCGGCAGGTTGGCGTACTGCCCGCCCGCCAACGCGGCCTTGACGGCGTCGGCCTGGACCTTGCCGATCAGGTCGATGATCGGGGTCGCCTTGAAGCGGGCGTCGGCGATCGACAGCTCGATCTTGCTGGTGCCGATGTTCTGGTTGACGTACGCGACGACCTTCTTGTGCTGCTCGGAGAGCGCGTTGGTGATCTCCGGGTTCTCCGGCACGGTGTTGGAGTTCAGCACCCGCGAGGAGACCGAGGTGACCTTCCAGGCACCGTTGGCGAACTCGACCTCGAAGTCGAAGCAGCTCAGGCGCTGGCCCCAGCAGAGCGGCTCGGAGAGCACGACCGTCTTGCCGGTCTTCTTGTTGACGATCAGGCGCTGCGGGACCTCCTTGTGGGTGTGGCCCACCAGCACCGCGTCGATGTCCGCGACGGTCTCCGCCATCTCGCCCGAGGCGTCCTCGGGCCAGGGCAGCTGGTCGCCGTAGGTGGTCGGCTCGTCGATGCCGGAGTGCGCCGAGACCACGATGACGTCCGCGCCCGCCGCCTTCATCCGCGGCACGTACTTGGCGGCGGTCTCCACGATGCCCGGGAAGATCATCTGGCCGCTGACGTTGGCCTTGTCCCAGATCGCGATGCCCGGGTTGGTGAGGCCGAGGATGCCGACCTTCAGCGGCTTGCCCTCACCGAGGTGCAGCTCCTTGATCACGTACGGCGGGAAGGCCGGCTTCTCGTTCTTCGCGTGCAGCGCGTTGGCGCCCAGCAGCGGGAACTCCAGCTGGTCCTCGAAGGCCTTCACGGTCGGGATGCCGTAGTTGAACTCGTGGTTGCCGAGCGCGGCGGCGTCGTACTCCATGAGGTTCATGGCGACGGCCATCGGGTGGTCCGGGACGGTGTCGCCGTCGGTGGCGATCGGCTCGACCCGGGCGTAGTAGTAGGTCAGCTGGGTGCCCTGGATGATGTCACCGGAGTCGATCAGCAGGCAGCGGTCCCAGCCCTTCTCCTCGCGCACCTGGTTGGCCAGGGTGGAGATCTTGGCGAGGCCGACCGCGTTGTGCGCCTTGTCGAGGTACTCGGCGTCGGTGAAGTAGTCCCAGTTGAGCACCCGGCCGTGCAGGTCGGTGGTGCCCATGACGGTGAAGGCCTGCTTGCGGGGCTTGCGCGGGCCCTTGGCGGCCGCCGTGTCCGGCTCGGCGGCCGCGGCGGAGGGGGCGGCGGCCACGGCGGCACCGCTCGCCAGGGCGGCGCCGGCGGCGGTGGCGGCGGACCGGGTGACGAAGTCACGGCGGTTCAGGGGCATGGACGACTCTCCCGGGTGGGAACGACGGCAGATGGGCCGTCAACTGGTGTACGTGAGTGGGTGCGCGTCGACGCGTCGACATCGCGTCAATGCATCGACGCGCGTAGAGGGACGCGCGTAGAAGTGTGCCGTGCGGGCCGGGTCGCTGAATAGCCCCCGGACCTGTCCAAGAGGTGAGATCTTGGCGACTCGTTCGTGACGAAGATGGGCGGGGGCGGGGGTGGTAAAGGGAGCAGGCGGGTCCTGACCTGCGCTCCTGACCTGCGGCTCCGGCTCGGGGCTCTGGTTTGGAGCCCTGGCTCGGGGCCCTGGCTCGGGGCCGGCTCGCGGCCGGCCCCGGGTCAGGACAGTTCGGCGGTCAGCAGGACCACCTCGCGGCCCAGTTCGGCCGCCGGGTCCGGGGCGTCCGGGCCCGCCCACGGCTGCCAGGTCCGCGCCCGCAGGTAGCCGGCCACCGCGAGCGGCAGCCGGTGCCGGACGATCCGCTCCGCCACCGGGCCGGGACCGGCCTCGCGCAGCGCCGTCAGCAGACCGTCCACCCCGGCGGTGGGCGGCAGCGGCACGGCGCCCAGGTAGGCGGCCAGCGCCTCCAGCTCGGGGTCGGGCAGGGGCACCGGCTGAGGCACCGAGACCGACACCGACACCGGGACCGGCCGGGACACCGACCCCGTTCCTGACCCTGACTCCGACTCCGACTCTGACTCCGACTCCGACCCTGACTCCGGGCCCGGGTTGGGGTCCGTCGTCGGCCGGCCGGGCGGGTCGGGCTTGCGGCCGGGCGCCACCAGCGCGCCCACCCCGTACAGGGCGGCCGCCACCCCGGGCCACAGGCTCCCGCCGAGCTCGAACTGGTGCAGCCCCACCCCGACCGCGGCGCCCGCGAGGCCGGCCAGGTTCTTGGCCGAGTTCAGGTACCGCAGCGCCAGCCGGACGGGCCCGTCACTGGTAGCCACGGATCTCCTCGAACGCCCCGTCCAGCGAGCCCGAGCCGTCGAACAGCTTGCCGCCGCTGATGTCCGCGATCCCCTGCAGCTGGGTCACCGCGGCCTCGCCGAACTTGATCGGGAACACCGGGATCGACTTCTCCCAGGCCGGCAGCCCGTCGTGGAATCGCTTGAAGTCGGCGTCCGACGCGCCGACGTTGCTCTCCCCGTCGGTCATCAGCACGATCGAGGTGAACCGGTCGTCGTTCGCCGCCGCCTGCTGGCGCTCGATCACCCGGTACGCCTCCTCCAGCGAGCCGTACACCGCCGTGCCGCCCGAGGCCGCCAGCGACTGCACGTCCGAGTTGATCGCCGCCAGCTCCTCCTGCGGACCGGGCTGGCTGCCCGTGGACGGCACCACGTGCGTCTTGGACCACTTCACCGAGGAGGCGAAGGACACCAGGGTGACCTCCTCGCGGTTCCGGAAGCGCCGCACCCCGCGGGTGTCGTCCGCCCCGGTCAGCCGGCCCATCGCGTTCTTCAGCGCCGTGATCCGCGAGCCCTCCATCGAGCCCGAGGTGTCCAGCACGTACACCGTCCGGGACGGGCGGCGCAGGTCGTTCTGGTACGAGGCCAGCAGGCCGTCCGCCACCGCCCGGGTGCCCGGGAAGGGCAGCTCCCGGCGGCGGTCCGTCGGCAGCCCGGCGGCCGGGGCCACGCCCGCCGTCGCGGGGCGGCGCAGCGTCGTCTCGGAGATGCGTTTCTGTACCTCGTCCTTGAGCAGGTACGAGGTCAGCCGCTGGAAGGCGTCACGCTGGTCCGGCGCGGCCGAGGACAGCAGCGACAGCGGGTAGTCCGCCGACACCACGCCGTCCACCGGGCGCACCACCGTCAGCTGCTGCTGCGGCGGCAGCGTCTTGTTCAGCGACAGCAGTACCGACTCGTAGTTCACCAGCGCGCCCACCAGGCCCGACTCGGCCCGGGTGTACGCCTGGGCCAGCCAGCCCGAGGACCCGGAGGTCAGCTTCTGGCCGGTGAAGAACTGCTTCAGCTGCGGCGTCGCCTTCTGCACGTCCGCCTCGGCCAGCGCCCCGTCCGCCTTGGAGAACGCCGAGGCGACCGCCACCAGGGTGGAGAAGCCGGAGTTGGAGCGCGAGGGGTCGGCCATCCCGTACGTCAGCTTGCCGGCCGCGGCCGCGTCGCCGACCTGCGCCCAGGTGACCTTCGAGCCGTCGCCCCAGCCCAGATCGCCGAGCACCGAGGAGCGCACCCCGATCGCGACCGGCGAGACCATCACGGGAGTCTCGGACAGCACCTTGGACTTCCCGGTCGGGTCCAGGCGCAGGTACTGGTTGGAGGGGAACCACACCGCGTCGTACTTGCCGTCGGCCCGGCCCGAGGACACCGCGTCCGCGCCGTCCAGGGTGCCCGTCCAGGAGAACTGCACGGTCACCCCGGTGGCCTTCCGGGCCTCCTCCAACACCGGTGCCAGGTCCTGCAGTTCACTGCCGGCCAGGATGCGCAGCACCCCCGGCCGGGCGGTCTCGGCGGGCGGGTCCGAGGGCCCCGGGCCGGGCTTGTCGCCGGAGGAGGTGCAGGCGGTCACCGCCGCCAGGACGGCCACCAGTGCGGCGGTGAGCCGGCTGCGGCGCTTCGTACGGAGGTTCACTTCGGGGTCCCACCCTTCGCCGCGGCGGTCAGCTTGAGGAGGTTGTCCAGTGAGGGCAGCGTGGCCTGCTTGAACCCGGAGTTCCTCAGATCGTGCGCGAAGGACGGCTTCTTGTCCTTCATCAGGTTCCAGAAGGCCTCCTGGTCGGCCTGCGGGCGCAGGCCGTACCGGGCTTCCAGGTTGCGCAGCACCGCGTCGTTCTCCAGCGCGTCGGCCAGCTTGCGGCCGCCGTCCGTCCGGGCCACCAGCGTGTGGTCCGACTGGATCGTCGTGTCCGGGTACATCACCACCATGTCCCCGGTGTCCTTGCCCCGCAGCGGCAGGGCGGCGGCCTGCGACTCGTAGGCGAAGACCAGCGTGCCCACGCCCGCGAAGAAGTCCCGGAACGGTTCGTCGCTGCTGATCTTCTGCATGCCCTGGACGCCGTTCGAGGCGGCCAGGACGTCCCGGACGGCGTTCACCCCCGCGTCGTCCTGCACCACCTGGTTGCCGTTCGCGATGTAGGAGAGCAGCGCCAGGTACATCGCGCCCGAGGACGAGGTCTCCGGATCCGTGGTGGACACGAACAGCGGGCCGGTCAACTCCGGGTGCTCGCCCGCGCCCTGGAGGTCCTTCCACTTCTGGCCGCTCTTCAGCGCCGCCACGTACTTGTCCATCCGGAACGTCCAGACGCCCTTGGCGTCCACGTCCGCCAACTGGCTGTCCTTCAGGACCCGCGCCGCCGACTCGTGCGTCACGATCACCAGCGGAGAGTAGAAGGGCACCAGCGGCGAGTCCTTCAGTTCCCAGTTGCGCTGGATCTCCCGGGCCGGCGCGGCGCTCGCCGGGAAGGCGAAGTCCAGTCCCGTGGTGCTCTTCGCCTGCTCGCTCATCGTCCAGGAGCCGGTCGAATCCGCCCGGACCTCCAGGCCCTGCTTCTTCAACTCGGCCTTGACGGCCGGATCTTCGAAGAAGTCACGTTTCTCCGACCCGATCAGGCCGGTGACCGTGACCACCGCGGGTCCCCCCTTGCCGCCGTCGGGGATCAGCGCATAGGCCACCCAGCCCAGCAGGGCCAGGGTCGCCACCACCCCCAGAGCGCCGCGTTTCATGCCGAACCCCCCTCGGACGCGACTTCGGCCGCGTCGTCTACGTCGTCCGGGTGGTCACCCGAACCTCCGGGCCGTCACCCCGGGGTGACGAGCGTCCCGCCGGGCGGGGAGCAGTAACGGAAGTGACGGTGAACCAGAGGTGAACACCCCTTCACGGAATCGCATCGACCGACCCGTTCGCGGGCGCGACCGGAGGCGCCGGGGCGGCAGGCCTCGCACACCGGTCCGAGGACGTGTCAGATTGTTCAACTCGCCTTACCGCAAAGGTCATCCCGCAGTCCGGACCCGCCTCGTTGTTACGCGCCGGTAATGCCTAGTCTCAGCACTATGCGCCGAGCAAAAATCGTCTGCACTCTCGGGCCCGCCACCGACTCGTACGACCAGATCAAAACCCTGGTCGACGCCGGGATGGACATCGCCCGACTCAACCTCAGCCACGGCACGCACGCCGAGCACGAGGAACGCTACCGCCGCGTCCGCAAAGCCGTCGACGAAACCGGCCGAAGCGTCGGCGTCCTCGCCGACCTTCAAGGCCCGAAGATCCGGCTCGACACCTTCGCCCACGGTCCGGTACTTCTCGAACGCGGCGACGAGTTCACCATCTCCACCGACAAGGGCGTCGTCGGAGACAAGGACATCTGCGGCACCACCTACGCCGGACTCGCCGGCGACGTCAGCCGCGGCGAACGCATCCTGGTCGACGACGGCCGCGTCACCCTGGAGGTCGTCGCCGTCGACGGGCCCCGGGTGCGCTGCCTCGTCATCGAAGGCGGCCTCGTCTCCGACCACAAAGGCCTCAACCTCCCCGGCGTCGCCGTCTCCGTCCCCGCACTCAGCGACAAGGACGTCGCCGACCTGCGCTGGGCCCTGCGCACCGGCGCCGACCTCATCGCGCTCTCCTTCGTCCGCAGCGGGCGAGACGTCGAGGACGTCCACCGGATCATGGCGGAGGAAGGACGGTACGTCCCCGTCATCGCCAAGATCGAGAAACCGCAGGCCGTCGAGAACCTCGAATCCGTCGTCGACGCCTTCGACGGCATCATGGTGGCCCGCGGAGACCTGGGCGTGGAGATGCCCCTCGAACAGGTCCCGCTCGTCCAGAAGCGCGCCATCAAGCTCGCCCGGCGCAACGCCAAGCCGGTCATCGTCGCCACCCAGATGCTCGACTCGATGATCAACGCCTCCCGGCCCACCCGCGCCGAGGCCTCCGACGTCGCCAACGCCGTCCTCGACGGCACGGACGCGGTGATGCTCTCCGGGGAAACCTCGGTGGGCAAGTACCCGGTCGAGACCGTCAAGACCATGGGCCGGATCATCGAAGCCGCCGAGAACGACATCCTTGCCGCCGGCCTGCCCCCGCTGACCACCGGCAGCAAGCCGCGTACCCAAGGCGGCGCCGTCGCCCGCGCCGCCGCCGAGATCGGCGACTTCCTGCACGCCAAGTACCTGATCGCCTTCACCCAATCCGGCGACACCGCCCGCCGACTGACCCGCTACCGCTCGCCCATCCCGGTACTCGCCTTCACCTACGAACCGGCCGTCCGCAGCCAACTCGCCCTCACCTGGGGCGTGGAGACCTTCCTCGGCCCGTTCGCCCCGACGACCGACCAGATGGTCGAACAGGTCGACGCGGCCCTGCTCTCCCTCGGCCGCTGCCAGAAGGGCGACATCGTCGTCATCACGGCAGGGTCGCCCCCCGGCCTCGCCGGCTCCACCAACCTCGTCCGCGTCCACCACGTGGGCACGTTGGACGCCTGAGGTTCCCTGGCGGCGCGGCCTCGTTCGGGGTCGCGCCGCCGTCAGTACTTGGGGCCGATGTGGGCGTCCATGAGGGCGACGGAGTCCTTGCGGGCGACGGAGATGTTGGTGGCGCCGGCAGGACGCGGGGCGGCCCGCCACTGGACGCCGACGGCGTCGAGGGTTGCGGTGAAGAGGCCGATGATGTCGGTCGAGGTGTTGGTGAAGAAGTAGCGCGGGTACTCGTAGCGCTTCGTGACGCCCCCGACCGTGCGGGTCGCCCAGTTGGTGATGCGGCAGCCGTCGGAGTGGATCAGGCCCCGCAGGAACTCCCATGGGTAGGCATCGACGATCTCCTGCTGCCAGGGCGCCAGGACTATGGTGCGCTCGTGCTTCTTGCCGGGGCCGTGCTGGGGGAAGAGGCAGGGCCAGTGCTTGCTGGTACTGACGACACTCGTGCAGCCGGGCGCGCGGACGCGCATCACCTTGTTGTGTGGCATGACGGCGGAAACGGCCCGCTCACACTCGTCGATGAGTCCGGGCCAGGAATCGCAGCAGGCGATGCGCAGGGCGTACACCTTGCGACGGCCCTCGCTGATGCAGCCGTCGCCGAGGTAGAGACCGAGCAGGTAGGTGTAGTCGGCGGGCGGACGCGAAGGATCGAGCCGGCCGCTGTGGGCCGGACATTCGGCGGTCATGCGTGGACTGGGTACGGCACCGGACGCCCACTCGCGGATCGCGAACCGGGATATCCCGGTCGCGCGGCTGACCTGGCTGAAGGTCAGCCCGGATGCGTGGAGCTCCAATGCCCGCTGGCGTGTAGCCATGTCGTACATACGAGCGAGATTGCATTGCGAGATGGTCGTATGCATGCAAACAAGGGGATCTCCGCTCGATCGAGTGAAGATCCCCTGAGTACGAAAACCGTTGGACCGGATGCCGGCCCCTTCGATTCGAAGGAAAAGTGCCCCGAGTGGGATTCGAACCCACACTGTATGGTGTTTGAGACCATTGCCTCATGCCAATTGGGCTATCGGGGCCTACGATTTGAAGGCGCTTGCCTTGCCGTCGTGTCTCAAACATACCGTGTCTAGGTACCCTCGTGCATGCAGTACCCCGCCGGAACTAGGAGCCCCGTGAGCACCGCCGACGAGCAGGCACAGCCGCTTGAGACCGATACGCCCCAGATCACCCGGATTGTGATCGCCGAGGACGAGGCGCTGATCCGTCTCGACCTCAAGGAGATGCTCGAGGAGGAGGGGTACACCGTCGTCGGCGAAGCGGGGGACGGGGCGACGGCGGTGAAGCTCGTGGAGGAGCTGAAGCCGGATCTGGCGATCTTCGATGTGAAGATGCCGGTGCTGGACGGGTTGTCGGCGGCGGAGCAGATCCACGACAAGCACCTGGCGCCGGTGCTGATGCTGACGGCGTTCTCGCAGCGGGAGTTGGTGGACCGGGCGCGGGACGCGGGGGCGATGGCGTACATCGTCAAGCCGTTCTCGAAGTCGGACCTGGTGCCGGCGATCGAGATGGCGGTGTCGCGGTACACCGAGATGCGGGCGCTGGAGAAGGAGATCGGGGATCTCACCCAGCGGCTGGAGACCCGGAAGCTGGTGGACCGGGCGAAGGGTGTGCTGCAGACGAAGTTCGGGCTGAACGAGCCTGCTGCCTTCCGGTGGATCCAGAAGACGTCGATGGACCGGCGGATGACGATGGCGGCGGTGGCCGAGGCGGTCATCGAGGAGGGTGACGCCCAGGACCGCAAGAAGGCGGATGAGGGCAAGTCCGAGTAGGGCGAGCGACGGAGGGCCCGGCGGATGTTTCCGCCGGGCCCTCTCGCGTGGAAGGGGTCAGTCCTCGCCGAGGTAGGCCTTGCGGACGGACTCGTCGTGGAGGAGGTCGGCGCCGGTGCCGGAGAGGACGATGCGGCCGGTCTCCATGACGTAGCCCTGGTCGGACAGCGACAGTGCCGCCTGGGCGTTCTGCTCGACCAGGAGGATGGTCGTACCGGACGACTTGAGTTCGATGATGGTCGCCATGATCTTCTGCATCATCAGCGGGGAGAGGCCCATCGACGGCTCGTCCAGCATGAGCAGCTTGGGCTGGGACATCAGGGCCCGGCCCATCGCCAGCATCTGCTGTTCGCCGCCGGAGAGCGTTCCCGCGGCCTGCTTGCGGCGTTCGCCGAGGATGGGGAACAGCGAGTACGCGCGTTCGACGTCGGCGGCGATGCCGACGGTGTCGGTGCGCAGGAAGGCGCCGAGGAGGAGGTTCTCCTCGATGGTCATGCGGGGGAAGATGTGCCGGCCTTCGGGGGAGTGGGCGAGGCCGAGGGCGACGATCTTGTGGGCGGGGACGGTGGAGAGGTCCTGGCCGTCGAAGGTGATGCGTCCGGCGGTGGGCTTGAGGAGGCCGGACAGGGTGCGCAGGGTGGTGGTCTTGCCGGCGCCGTTGGTTCCGATGAGGGTGGTGACCTCGCCCTGTTCGACGGTGAAGCTGATGCCCTTGACGGCTTCGATCTTGCCGTAGGCGACGCG
The DNA here is from genome assembly GCF_055575755.1 of Kitasatospora sp. NPDC034035. Taxonomy (NCBI): domain Bacteria; kingdom Bacillati; phylum Actinomycetota; class Actinomycetes; order Kitasatosporales; family Streptomycetaceae; genus Kitasatospora; species Kitasatospora sp. NPDC034035. The sequence goes on from NZ_JBVISA010000008.1 coordinate 62,886, forward strand.
GAGGTCCTCGACCTCGAGGAGTGCGGTCACTGGTCGGTCTCCGTAACGGTCTCCGGGCCTGCCGGGGTGCTGTCTTCGAGCGGGGCGCCGAGGTAGGCGGTGATGACGCGTTCGTCGTTCTGGACGGTTTCGCGGTCGCCTTCGACGATCTTCTGGCCCTGGACGAGCACGGCGGTGCGGTCGCAGAGGTTGAAGATGAAGCGCATGTCGTGCTCGATGACGAGGATGGAGATGCCCTTGTCGCGGATGGCGAAGACGAGTTCCTCGGCGGCGCGGGTCTCCTGGGGGTTCATGCCGGCGGTGGGTTCGTCGAGGAGGAGCAGGCCGGGTTCGGAGGCGAGGGCGCGGGCGATTTCGAGCTTGCGCTGCTCGCCGTAGGGGAGGTTGCGGGCGAGGTGGTCGGCCTTGGCGGCGAGGCCGGTGAACTCGAGGAGTTCCATGGCCTTGGCGCGGCTTTCGGCTTCGGCTCGGTGGTAGCCGGGGCCGCGGAGGATGGCGGAGAAGATGCCTTCCTTGGTGCGGGTGTGGCGGCCGACGAGGACGTTCTCGAGGACGGTCATGTTGGCGAAGAGCCGGATGTTCTGGAAGGTGCGGGCGATGCCGGCCTGGGTGACGAGGTGGGGCTTGGGCGGCAGCACGACGTCGCGGTAGCGGACGGCGCCTTCGGTGGGGACGTACAGGCCGGTGAGGCAGTTGAAGAAGGTGGTCTTGCCGGCGCCGTTGGGGCCGATGAGGCCGATGATCTCGCCCTCGCCGACGGTGAGGGAGACGTCGTTGACGGCGGTGAGGCCGCCGAAGCGCATGGTGACGCCGGTGACTTCGAGCAGGGGTGCGGCGGTGGTGCTCATCGGGTGGGTCACGCCCCTGCCTTGGTGAGTGCGGTCGGCTCGCCGGTGGGCTGGGCCGGGATGGCGGCCTCGTGGAACTCCAGCTGCTGGCGGCGGTTGGGGATGAGGCCCTCGGGGCGGACGCGCATCAGGATGATGAGGGCGGCGCCGAACGCGAGGAGCTGGTAGTCGGCGAGGAACTCGAGCTTCTTCGGGATGAGGAAGAGGAGGGTGGCGCCGGCGAGGGGGCCGCTGATGGTGCCCATGCCGCCGAGGATGACCGCGGCGAGCAGGAAGGCCGAGTTGGGCGGGAGGGCTTCGGCGAAGGTGTACTGGTCCGGGGTGACGGTGTAGCTGACGTGGGCTTGGACGGTGCCGGCGAGGCCGGCGAGGCAGGCGCCGAGGGCGAAGGCGAGGAGCTTGAGGCGGAAGCCGTTGATGCCCATGGCTTCGGCGGCGGTCTCGTCCTCGCGGATGGCGACCCAGGCGCGGCCGATGCGGGAGTTGCCGACGCGGGCGAAGATCAGCACGACGAGGGCGGTGACGAGGAGCATCAGCAGGTAGTAGTTGGAGAAGCGGCCGAGTTCGATGCCGGCGACGGTGTGGGACTTGCCGAGGTCGAAGCCGAGGATCTCCAGGTCGGGGATCCGCGGGATGCCGTTGGAGCCGTTGGTGATCTTGGGGCCGGTGGTGCCGTTGAGGTTGAGCATGGTGATGCGGAAGATCTCGCCGAAGCCGAGGGTGACGATGGCGAGGTAGTCGCCGCGCAGCCGCAGGGTGGGGGCGCCGATGAGGACGCCGAAGACCATGGAGACGGCGGCGCCGGTGAGCATCGCGGCCCAGAACGGGAACTGGACGTGGATGGGCGAGGCGGGGGAGCCGGAGACCAGGGCGGCGGCGTAGGCGCCGACGCCGAGGAAGGCGACGTACCCGAGGTCGAGCAGGCCGGCCAGGCCGACGACGATGTTGAGGCCGAGGGCGACGGTGGCGAAGATCAGGATGTTGGTGGCGACCGAGGTGTACTGGTCGCTGCTCTGGGTGAAGGGGAAGCTGGCGGCGGCGGCGAAGGCGGCGCCGGTGGTGACGGGGCGGTGCTTGACGGTCAGGGCGCGCAGTCGGGCGATCAGGCCGGACTTGGTGAGGGCGGCGACGGCGAGTGCGGTGAACAGCAGGAAGCCGGTGAAGAGTTCGCCGTATTCGGTGTCGATGCCGAAGGTGATCGCGAAGAGGCCGAGCCCGAAGGCGCCGACGATGATCAGGACCTCGACCCAGGAGGGCAGTAGGCGCGGCGCGGGCAGCGGGCGTTCGATCTTGCCGAGGCGCAGCCGGCTGTTGGCGAGGTGGCCGAGCTGGAGGAGGAGCACGGCGCCGGTGGCGATGGCCACGCCGCCGGCGAGGGCGGTGAGGACGGGGGCGACGGGCTTGTCGCCGGGGATGGCGTGGGCGCCGAACCAGACGAGGGGGGCGGCGGGGACGAGCAGGAAGAGGCGCTTGTCGACGATCCGCAGGGGGACGCTGGTGCGGCGGTCGAGGGGGAGGCCGAGGGCGCCGAGGACGCTGATCAGGCCGCCGGCGGCGAGGACCCAGCCGCCGGGTTCGAGGTTGACGAGGCCGTCGAGTTCGACGGCGATCGAGGTGACGGAGTAGGCGCTGACGGCGAGGGCGCCGGTGGCGGCGTACAGGACGGCGTTGTTGCTGCGGGTGGGGGCGGCCCAGCGCAGGCCGGGGACGCCTTGGGTGGCGAGCAGCAGGACGAGGGTGAGGATGCCGGCGGTGAGGGCGAGCCATTGGAGGCCGGCGGGGGAGCCGTAGTAGGTGAGGTCGCCGGGGAAGTCGGAGGTCCAGGTCCAGGACATGGCGGCGGAGGCGGCGGTGGCGAGGGCGCCGAGGCCGGTGAGGGCGGCGGCGGCGCGGGCCGGCAGGGGGATGACCGGGGTGGTTTCGGTGGTGGTCATGGTGGTCACGCCCTGTCCGCGACGCGCTCGCCGAGCAGGCCTTGGGGCCGGACGAGGAGCACGAGGATGAGGAGTACGAAGGCCCAGACGTCCTTCCAGGCGCCGCCTCCGAAGAGGTGCATGCCGGGCAGGTGCTGGATGTAGCCGGTGGCGAGGGCTTCGGCGAGGCCGAGGGCGAGGCCGCCCAGCATGGCGCCGTAGATGTTGCCGATGCCGCCGAGGACGGCGGCGGTGAAGGCCTTGAGGCCGAGGATGAAGCCCATCCGGAAGTCGATCTGTCCGCTGCGCAGGCCGTAGGCGATGGCGGCGACGGCGGCGAACGCGGCGCCGATGGCGAAGGCCATGACGATGATGCGGTCGGTGTCGATGCCCATCAGCTTGGCGGTGTCGGGGTCCTGGCTGGTGGCCTGCATGGCGCGGCCGGAGCGGGTGCGGGTGACGAACCAGCCGAGGGCGAGCATGCACAGCGGGGCGGCGATGATCAGGAAGAGGTCGCTGCGCTGGATGGTGACGGAGCCGAGGCTGAAGGGGTCGCCGGGGAGCTTGGGGAAGACGCGGGCCTTCTTGGCGTCGGGGTAGAACGAGAAGACGAGTTGCTGCAGGAAGATGGACAGCCCGATCGCGGTGATCAGCGGGGCGAGGCGGGGCGCGTTGCGCAGGGGGCGGTAGGCGAACCGCTCGGCGGCGACGGCGGTGAGCGTGGAGACCAGGACGCCGGCGATCAGCATCAGCGGTAGGGCCAGCCAGAGGGTGGTGCCGCCGGGGAGGGCGAGGTAGGCGGTCAGGGCGCCGAAGCCGCCGACCATGACGATCTCGCCGTGGGCGAAGTTGATGAGCTGGACGATGCCGTAGACCATCGTGTAGCCGATCGCGACGAGTCCGTAGAGGGCGCCGAGGATCAGGCCGTTGGCCAGCTGCTGCGGTAGGTCGTGCACCGCTGGGCCTCCGTAGTGCGTTCGGGGGTGTCCGCGTGGGTGGTGGATGTGGGGGCGCGCGGGGGCACTCGTGGCGCCCCCGCGCGCTGTGGTGGAGAGGGTGGTGCGGGTGGCTCAGCCCTTGGAGGCGGGTGCCTCAGCCGTCGAAGGCGGGTGGCTCAGCCGTGAAGGCGGTGCCTCAGCCGTGAAGGCGGTGGCTCAGCCGTTGAAGGTGCCGGTCTTCTCCACGTCCCACTTGCCGTCCTTGACGGTGTAGACGGTGAGCTGCTTGTTGGTGGTGTCACCGAACTCGTCGAAGGAGACCTTGCCGGTCACGCCGTCGAAGGAGACCTTCTGGACGGCGTCGACGATGGCGGCGCGGGCGTTGGAGGGGAGCTTGCCGTTGTTGGCGGAGACGACGGACTTGACGGCCTGGATGATGGCCCAGCTGCTGTCGTAGGAGTAGCCGCCGTAGGTCTCGTAGGCGTCCTTGTAGCCGGCGGCCTTGTAGTCGGCGATGAACTTGGCGGCGGTCGGGAGCTGCTCGACGGCGCCGCCGACGGCGGTGGCGAAGTCGCCGGCGCTCTTGGGGTTGAGCTTGATGAAGTCGGCGCTCTGCATGCCGTCGCCGCCCATCAGCGGGATGTTGACGCCGGCTTCCTTGAGCTGGAGGGAGAGCGGGCCGGCGGCGGGGTACTCGCCGCCGTAGTAGACGGCTTCGGCGCCGGAGCTCTTGACCTTGGTGACGATGGCCGCGAAGTCGCGGTCGTCGGGGTTGACGTGCTCCTCGCCGACGATGGTGCCGCCCTGCTTGGTGAACTCGGCCTTGAAGGTGGCGGCGAGGCCGGCGCCGTAGGTCTTCTGGTCGTCGATGAGGAAGACCTTGGACTTCTTGGCGTCCTTGGCGAGGAACTGGGCGGCGAAGGGGCCCTGGACGGCGTCGGTGGTGGCCGTGCGGAAGTAGGTCTTGAAGGGGCGGGTCTTCTCGCCGCTGGCCCACTTCTCGCCCTGGCTGAGGGCGACGCCGGTGTTGGCGGGGGAGATCTCGACGAGGTTGGCGTCGGCGAAGATCTGCTGCATCGACTGGGCGACGCTGGAGTTGAGCGGGCCGACGACGCCGAGGACGGTGTTGTCGCCGACGAGCTGGGTGGCGTTCTGCTGGCCGGGGCCGGGCTTGGCGGTGTCGTCCAGGGCCTTGATCTGGAACTTGACGCCGGGGACCTCGTTGGTCTCGTTGGCCTTCTTGGCCGCGAGTTCGACGGAGTTGCGGATGCCGAGGCCGATGGCGGAGAGGTCGCCGGTGAGCGGGGCGTCGATGCCGATGGTGACGGTGGTGCCGCCGCCGCTGCCGCCCCCGTCGCCGGACTTCTTGTCACCGCGAGAGCCGCAGGCGCTGAGGCTGAGAGCGGCAATCACGGCAATGCTCACGACAACTGCTGAACGATGACGCACGAGGGTCCCCTTCGGTTCAGGAGGCGCCCGCGCCTGAGTGGCGGGAGCCGGAGTGCGCGGCGGGCTGGGCCCATCGAGTGGCGCGGTGACTGGCCGTGACTCTAGATGTCGTTGGGCGGCTCGGGCAGTGGTGCGAGCAGGCTGTGATTCTCTTGTTATGAGCACACGGAGGAGTTGTCTCAACATGTGGTCGTTTCGGCTCGATCGATCCTTGTGTTGTCAGGCGTTTACCCGCTGGTAGGGCGATGTAAGGGCCAGAAATGCAGGTTGCAGCTGGCGTCGTCGATAATCGGACAGCTGCGTCCGATTCCCGGGTTTCGACCGTGCGCGTCCGGATTTCGGACCAGGAAGGCGCGGTGAAGCGGCTCCGGGGCGACTGGAGGCCCTCGGGGCCGGCATGTGCTCGGATTTCCTGCCTGTTACGCAGTGTTACAAGCGCGGGAGTTCGTCGGCCGCGCCCGGGCATGCGAATGCCCCCTTGTCCAGACCAACGCCTGCCCAGTGGGGCGGAAGGTCAAACAAGGGGGCGGGAAAGGGATTTGATGTCCTATCCGCTGAACTCGCGGCAGCTGTCGGCCCGTTAGTCGGGTCGTCAGAGGTCGCGCAGCATGCAGGTCAGCCGGCAGCTGGTGACCCGCTTGCCGGTGTCGTCGGTGATCGCGATCTCGTAGGTGGCGGCGGTACGGCCCTTGAACACGGCCGTCGCCACCCCGGTGACCAGGCCGGAGGTCGCCGAGCGGTGGTGGGTGGCGTTGAGGTCCACGCCGACCGCGTACCGGCCGGGGCCGGCGTGCAGCATCGCCCCGATCGAGCCCAGCGTCTCGGCCAGCGCCGCCGACGCGCCGCCGTGCAGCAGCCCGTACGGCTGCTGGTTGCCCTCCACCGGCATCGTGCCGACCACGCGGTCGCCGGAGGCCTCGACGATGCGGATGCCGAGCTTCTCGCCGAGGTGGCCGCCGGAGAAGGTCTCCGGGCTGACGCCGAGCTTGGCGAAGTGGTCCAGCACGTCCTGCGGGACGTTCAGGACGGGGGTGGTGGAGGGGGCGGTGTCGGGGGCCGCATCGGTCATCGGGGAACTCCTGCCGCTGGGGGATCACGGGTGCTGCTGCCTGTGATCGTACGACCGTCCTACTCGGTGGTAGAGCGCGCGGGCGGAGGCTGGCGTGGCGCCCCGGGGGCGTTCGCCCGGCCCGCCGGGCGGGGCCCGACCCCACCGGTGCCGTGCCCCTTTTGTCGGTGCCGGGCCATAGGATCGGTGGCCGGTAGTGGAATCGGCAGGAACGGACGTTGACGTGGCTACGCAGAGTACGGACAAGGGCGCTACGGGTGGCGGCGGGGCCGGCCCGCGGCCCCGGCTGATGCTCCTCGACGGGCACTCGATGGCCTACCGGGCCTTCTACGCCCTGCCCGTGGAGAACTTCAACACCTCCACCGGGCAGCCCACCAACGCGGTCTACGGCTTCGCGTCGATGCTCGCCAACACCGTCCGTGACGAGCAGCCCACCCACCTCGCCGTCGCCTTCGACCTCTCCCGGCAGACGTTCCGCTCCGTCGAGTTCCCCGACTACAAGGCCAACCGCGCCAAGACCCCGGACGAGTTCCGCAGCCAGGTCGGCCTGATCGGCGAACTGCTCGACGCCATGAACGTCCCCCGGCTGACCGCCGAGGGCTTCGAGGCCGACGACATCATCGCCACCCTCGCCACCGCCGCCGAGGCGGCCGGCTACGACGTCGACATCGTCACCGGCGACCGCGACTCGCTCCAGCTGGTCACCGACCACGTCACCGTCCTCTACCCGACCAAGGGCGTCTCCGAGCTCACCCGCTTCACCCCGGAGAAGGTCACCGAGAAGTACGGCGTCACCCCGCGCCAGTACCCGGACCTCGCCGCGCTGCGCGGAGACCCGTCCGACAACCTGCCCGGCATCCCCGGCGTCGGCGAGAAGACCGCCGCCAAGTGGGTCAACCAGTTCGGCTCCTTCGACGAACTGGTCGCCCGCGCCGACGAGGTGAAGGGCAAGATCGGCGAGAAGCTGCGCGACCACCTCGACTCGGTCAAGCGCAACCGCGTCCTCACCGAGCTGGTCCGCGACGTCGAACTCCCGCTCGGCGTCGCCGACCTGGCCCGCGCGCCGTTCGACAAGGCCGCCGTCGCCACCCTGATGGAGTCGCTGGAGTTCCGCAACGCCAACTTCCGCGACCGCGTCCACGGCATCGACCCGGCCACCGGCGAGGAGGAGGCCGTCGAACTCGCCCCCGGCGTCGAGGTCGACGGCGAACTGCTCACCGACCCGGGCACCCTGGCCGCCTGGCTGCGCGAGCACGCCTGTGACGGCAAGACCACGGTCGCGCTCGCCGCCGTCTACCAGTGGGCGCTCGGCACCGGCGAGGTCACCGAAGTCGCCCTCGCCGCCGGGGAGTCCGCCGCCTGGTTCGACCCGGCGCTGCTCGCCGAGGAGGACGAGCAGGCCCTCGCCGGGTGGCTCGCCGACCCCGCCGCCCCCAAGGCCCTGCACATCGCCAAGCAGGTCATGCGCGCCTTCGCCGAGCGCGGCTGGGCCATCGAGGGCGTCGTCGCCGACACCGCGCTCGCCGCCTACCTGGAGAAGCCCGGCCGCCGCACCTTCACCCTGGAGGTGCTCGCCGAGGAGTACCTGGCCCGCTCGCTCACCCCGGCCCCCGCCACCGAGAGCGGCCAACTCGCCTTCGACGCACCGGAGGAGGACGAGACCGCCGCCGCCCAGTCGCTGATGCTCCAGGCCCGCGCCGTGCTCGACCTCGCCGCGCTCTTCGACACCCGCCTCGCCGAGGTCGGCGCCACCGGGCTGATGCGCGACATGGAGCTGCCCATCGCCGCCCTGCTCGCCCGCATGGAGCGCTACGGCATCGCCGCCGACGGCGCGTGGCTCACCACCCTGGAGACGCGGTTCGCCGCCGAGATCCAGCGCTGCGTCGAGGAGGCGCACGCCGCCGCCGGGCGCGAGTTCAACCTCGGCTCGCCCAAGCAGCTCCAGGAGATCCTCTTCGGCGAGCTCGCGCTCCCCAAGACCAAGAAGATCAAGACCGGCTACACCACCGACGCCGACGCGCTCACCTGGCTGGCCACCCAGACCGACAACGAGCTGCCGGTCATCCTGCTGCGCCACCGCGACCAGGCCAAGCTGCGCACCACCGTCGAGGGCCTGCTCAAGACCGTCTCGCCCAAGGGCCGGATCCACACCACCTTCAACCAGATGGTCGCCGCCACCGGCCGGCTCTCCTCGCAGGACCCGAACCTGCAGAACATCCCGGTCCGCACCGAGGAGGGCCGCGCCATCCGCCGCGCCTTCGTCGTCGGCGAGGGCTACGAGTCGCTGCTCACCGCCGACTACTCGCAGATCGAACTGCGGATCATGGCGCACCTGTCCGAGGACGAGGCGCTGATCGAGGCCTTCGCCACCGGCGAGGACCTGCACACCACCGTCGCCTCCCAGGTCTTCGAAGTCCCGGGCGACGCGGTCGACGCCGAGATGCGCCGCAAGATCAAGGCGATGTCCTACGGCCTGGCGTACGGGCTGTCCGCGTACGGGCTCTCCCAGCAGCTCGGCATCAAGCCCGCCGAGGCGCAGGGCCTGATGGACACCTACTTCGAGCGCTTCGGCGGCGTGCGCGACTACCTGCGCCGGGTCGTCGACGAGGCCCGCGCCACCGGCTACACCGAGACCCTGCTCGGCCGTCGCCGCTACCTGCCGGACCTCAACAGCGACAACCGCCAGCGCCGCGAGATGGCCGAGCGGATGGCCCTCAACGCCCCCATCCAGGGCTCGGCCGCCGACATCGTCAAGATCGCCATGCTCCGGGTGGACGAGGCGCTGCGCGCGGCCGGGCTCACCTCGCGGATGCTGCTCCAGGTGCACGACGAAATCGTCCTGGAGCTGGTCCCGGGCGAGCGTGAGCGGGTGGAGGCCGTCGTCCGCGAGCAGATGGCGGGCGCCTACCCGCTGCGCGCCCCGCTGGACGTCTCGGTCGGCGTCGGCGCGAACTGGGAGGCCGCCGCGCACTGACGCACGATCAGAATCCCTCGGGCGCGTGCCGGTTGCGGGCTGCGCCCGAGGGCTTCCCGGCGCCGGTGCGCGCCCGTACGCTGACGGAATGCCCCCGGACAGCGTCCTGCGTACCGGCCCCGCATCGACCGATCTCGTCCTGCGCGAGGGCGGTGGGACGCGGCGCAGCGCGCTGGTGTACTGCCTCACCTCCGTCGGGGAGGCGCTGAGGGCGCCCCTGGTGCTCTTCGCGCCGACCCTGCTGGTGGCGTTCGGTCTGTGGCTCTTCGGCGCGGCCGGGAGCACCGTCGCCGCCGTGGTCGGGGTGATCGCCGGTACCGAGTACCTGCTGGCCATTCCGGTGATGGCCCGGATGGAAGTGGTCGCCGTCCACCGGGTCGAGTTCGCCCCGACCGACGCCGCGGACCGGTTCCGGCTGGTCCGGGGCGGGCGCCCCGGCGGCTGGCGGCCACCGGCCGAACTGCGCGCGATCCGGCTGGTGCGGGCCATCGTGGAGCCCTACCCGGGTGATCGCGCGCCCGCCGGCGAGGTCCTCACCGTCCGCCTGGAATGCGTCGACGAGAAACTGACGTGGCGACCGCCGGCCGGCACCGACCCGGAGCAACTGCACGAGGCCCTGGCCGCGCTGCTCGGCCCCGCCGGGGTGCAGGTGGAACTGGTCACCAAGCGCAGCGTCCGGTTGAAGCCCTCGCCGACGTCCTCCTCACCGTGGATCTCCGGAGGATCGGGTTCGGCGAACTCGGGCGGCTTCTCGGGCGGCGGCTGAAGGTGCGCCTCCGGGGCGGCGACCGCCCCCGGGGGGTGGGAGTTCTCTGCCGGCGCCGACCGGGAGGCCGCCGCGCACGGGCCCGCCGCTGCCGATCCGACCGCCGGGCGTGGGGGCGGGCGGTCCGGTATGGGCGGGCGGTCCGGTGTGGGCGGGTATCAGGATGTTCGTGCCCGCCGGGTGGTCCGATGGGGACGTGGCCCGGCCGGCTCGCAGGGAATCGGCCCGTACGGTGGGTCAATTTCGTACTACCGTAGGCACAATGACAACGGGATCCCCTTCGACCGACCAGTCCATATCCTTGGCCGAGGCGCCGACGAGCCAGGCCCGCAACTCCGCCGCCTTCTGGGCCGCGACCGGCCGTAGCCGGGGGCACGAGGTGATCCGGCGCCGCGGATTCGTCGCGGTCGACGGCGACGAGCGGGCGGGCCTGCGGATCCTCATCCAGGAGCCCGACCTCGACCCCGGCGAACTGGCCGAGGTGAGCGAGCTGGTCCGCGGGGCCAAGGGGACGGCCTACGTCGAGGACCCGTTCAGCGCGGCCGACCTGAACCACCTGGGCCTGCGCAACTGGCAGATGCCGATCATGCTGCGCCTGCCCGGGCCCGTCGGCGAACCGGCGCTGGACGTGATCCGGGTGCAGCAGGCGGAGGACCTCCGGACGGCCGAGCAGGTCGTGATCGAGGGCTTCGACCTGGACGGCTTCCAGCCCCACCGCGCCGGCGAACTCTTCCCGATGGCGCTGATCGAACAGCCGGGCGTGGACGTGTTCGTCGCCTCCATCGACGGCGTGGCCGCGGGAGCCTGCGTCAGCGTCGTGGCCGACGGCATCGGCAGCCACTACTGGGTCGCTACGTCGTCGGCGTTCCGGTCGCGCGGCGTGGGCCGGGCCGTCATGCTCGGCGCCCTCGCCCACCTGGCGGACCTGCCGGCCACGCTCACCGCCTCGAAGCTCGGCAGGCCGCTGTACGAGTCGCTGGGCTACACGGTCGCGACGCCCTCGACCTGGTGGGCCTCCTCCTGAGCGACAGCGTCGCAGTGACGCCCGCCGGCCCGCACCATCGTGATGCGCCGGCCGGCGCCCGCGCCGCGTGGGCGAAGTCGGCGGGGCCGACTTCCCACGCGCGCCTGGCGGCCCGGGCGGCGGGCGGAAAGCTCTCCCCGCAGGTCAGACCGGTAGGTCCCAGCCCGGACCGTTCTCGCTGCCGAGCCAGATTCGTTGCCTTGCCGCCGAGACCGTGATGCCGAAGCCGTCCTGGTGCGGCTCGCCCGCGCTCTGCCACGCCTCGATGGCGGCTTCCACGTGGTCCCACAGCCGGAGCGGTCCGCGCTGGACCACGGTCCAGCCGCCTTCGGAGTCGGGCATGGTCCGGGCCTGCGATCCGGTGGCCACGTCCGCGAGGATCTGTTGCCCGCCGGCTCCCATCCGTTCGGCCGAGGGCGCCGCGAGCTGCGCAACCCAGCTTCCGGTCCAGGTATCGAGCTTCGCGGGGTCGATCCGGCTCGCGCGCTCCTCCCCGGGGAGCATGGCCAGGGTCGGGCGGGGTGGCCGGTCGTGGGGCCGGGCGATCATGAAGCTGGTGTAGCCGGGCAGGAACCGGCCCGTGGCCTCACCGGGGCCGGTCACCTCGAGCAGCGCCAGGGCGCTTGCGTAGCTCCACCCGGACAGGGTGACCAGGATCCGGCCGCCCGACTTCACCTGGCGGAGCCAGGCCATCGGCAGGTACCGGACCGAGCACGTCGCGATCAGCCGGTCGAAGGCGCCGCCGTCGGGGTCCCCGCCGAGACCGTCGCCGACGATGAGGCGCGGGGCGTAGCCGGCGGCCTGAAGTGCGGCGGCGGCGCGTGCGGCCACCCGGGGGTCGTACTCGATGCTGGTGAGGTTCCGGTCGCCGAGGCGGTGGGCGCCGAGGGCGGTCGAGTAGCCGGTTCCGGTGCCGACTTCGAGCACCCGGTGTCCGGCATCCGCGCCGAGCTGCTGCCACATGTCCAGCACGAGCGAGGGCAGTGTGGAGGAGGACGAGGGCGCCGCCCCGGTCACCGGCTGGTCCCCGGCGTCCTCCGGGTGGGTGCGGCCGTCGAGTTGGGTGATGAGGGTCCGGTCGGTGTAGATCCCCTCCAGCCATCCGGGGGCGCCGTGGTGCAGGGCCCGGTAGCCGGTCGGGGTGCTGCCCTCGATCGGGACGAAGTAGCTGCCGGCGAACAGTTCGCGCGGTACGGCGGCGGCGGCTTCGGCCCACTCGGGGTCGGTGAGCGTGCCGTTCGCGGTGAGCTGCTCGACCAGGGCGGCGCGCAGGGTGTCGGAGGTGGTCACTGGTCGTGGCCCCTTTCCAGTCGGTCGGCGATCGCGTGCGCGATCCGGTCGGTGATCTCGGACGGCTGCCACGCCCATTGCCCGTTCGGGTTGCACTCCAGGAAGTACCAGGCGCCGTCGGCGGTCACGGCGAAGTCGAAGGCGCCGAAGGTCAGTTCGAAGGTAGCGAGGTAGCGGGCCACGGCCTCGGCGACCGGCACGGGGACCTCGATCGGGCTGCACCGCATCCGGTCCTGACGGTGCCGCCAGTCGAGATCCGGGCTGTCGATGCGGGTGCCGAAGAGCCGGTCCCCGACGGCGGTCACCCGGGTGTCGAACACCTTGGGAACCTTGGCCTGGAACAGGTGAGGGCACGCCGTCACAGCCTCGGTGATCTCATCGCTGCGAACCTCGCGGACCCAGACGGCCCGGGCCTGCCCGCCGACCGAGTACCGGGCGTGCCATACGGGTTTGTACACCGTGCCGTCGGCGTGGCGGGCGGTGAACTCCCGTGCCTCGTGCTCGTCGTCGGTGATCAGCGTGTCGGGCACCCGGAATCCGCAGCGCTGGGCGGTGGCGAGCTGGGCGGGCTTGTACTCGGCCGCCCGGCTGTCCCAGGGGTGGTTCACGTAGTGCGCCCCGGGGAGGGAGGCGAGGATGCCGCCCGCGCCCCAGAACGCCTGCGAGGCGGCGAACCGGCGGTCCTGGCCGTCGAGGTCGGGTGGGCCTTCGTAGGGCGAGGGTCTGCGCACCCAGACCGAGCGAACGTCCGTGAGGTCCAGTTCACGGCTCGACGTGCGGAGGGTGCCCCGCTGGTCGCCCGTGCGGTACGTGGCGGTCAGCGAGGCACCCGCGTGCAGGTCGGTGCCGGGATCGAGACGGACCACCGGAACGCGGCGCTCGGCGAGCACCCGCAGTACCGCATCCGCCGTCACGTCAGAGGAGTTGGTCAGTACCAGCACCGACCCGGTTCGGCTGTCCATCAGCCGGAACTCTGGTCCTGGTCGTAGGACTCGGTCACATCGCTGTCCGTGGCCCCGCCCGGCTTCGTCCCGTCAGCGGGGCTCGTGTGGGTGGGCGTGACACCGCTGGTGCTGGTGCCGTGGCTTCCCAGCTCGACCGTTCGGCCGTGCTCGTCCACGATGACGGCGATCTGCGTCTCGGGGTCGATCACGGGCGTGAACGCCGGGAGCGTGGCGGTGGCCGCGTACGGCCCCATCCTGCGGATGCCCCACGGCGCGGAGGTCTGCGTCATGTGTCCTCCTTGTATCGGTATTCGGTCATTTCCGGCAACTCTGCTGCTGCGCAGAGTCGTTCATCGGCCCGCGCCGGGTTGGCGGGGGTGGTGGGGAGTGGGAAGGCGGCGGGGTCGACTTCCCGTGTTCAGGGGGTGGTGGTTTGGCTGTGACAGTGGGTGAGGGCGAGTTTGATGCGGGTGTCGGGGGTGGTGGTGAGGAGCAGTTCGCCGGCGGTGATGAGGGTGGTCCAGTAGGTGGTGGGGTCGCCGGTGCGGGGCATGGGGTGGGCGGCGGCGAGGGAGAGGTAGGCGGTGGTGAGGTTGCCGGTGGTGAACCAGCGGTCCAGGCCGTGCCGGTGGCCGGGGCGGATGCCGCCCATGGCGTCGATCGCGGTGAGGAAGAGGTCGATGAGGGCGCGGTCGGTGTCGGTGAGGGTGACGGGGATGTCGAAGACGCCGAGGGCTTCGAGGAGTTCGCCGGTGTCGGCCTCGGAGTTGGGGCGCGGGTTGGCGAGGAGGGAGTGGTAGCAGTCGTTGAGGCGGCGGGTGGCCTCGGCGAGGGGGATGTCGAGGGCGAGGCAGACGGCCCGGGCGGAGGGGAGGGGTTCGTTGCTGCGGCGGGCGAGGCGGGCGTAGACCTCGGCGGGGCTGGTGCCCTGGGCGAGGGCGTGTCGGGCGAAGGTGACGAGGGGCGGGTGCATGGGCGGTGCTGCTTTCAGGCGGCGAGGAGGGCGGGGGAGGGAGCGACGAGCGCCCAGACGAACTTGCCGACGCCGCCGGCTGGGGGGCAGCAACCCCAGCGCTCGGCCAGCTCGTTGACGAGGAACAGGCCGCGCCCGTGCTCGTCCTCGGGGGCGGCGGTCCGGACGGAGGGGCATCCGGTGCCGGCGTCGTGGACCTCGATACGGAGGCGGTCGCCGACGAGGGCGAACCGGACCTCGATGAGGCGGTCGTCGGGGGCGTCGCAGTGCTGGACGGCGTTGGCGAACAGCTCGCCGAGGAGGAGTTCGGCGACGCCGGAGTAGCGGTCGCCGGAGGGCAAGGCGGCGAGGTAGGCCCGGAGGAGGTGCCGGGCGAGCGGGGCGGAGTCCGTGCGGGAGTCCAGTCGGGCGGCGAACGTGCGGGGACGGCGGGAAGCGAGCATGGCGAAGTACCTCGGAGAGGGTGGAGTGGGGGAGCGTCACGACGGCGCTTCGGTGTGTAGCGATACGACTACCCAGCGCGTCCACTGTCCTTTAGACTTCAGAGCTGTTCAACTTGTCGGCGCCGTTTGATTGGTAGGGCGAATCTCCTTGAACAAGCGGGAACTTGACCCTCAGTCCTCCCCTGCGGCCGAGTTCGGGGCGTTCCTCCGCGCGTCGCGCGAGCAGCGGGGCTGGACGCAGGAGCGCCTTGCAGAGCTGATCGGCTGCACGTCGTCCCACGTCTCGGCCCTGGAAAATGGCCGTAGGAAACCAACTCAACGGATTTCTGCAGCACTTGACGGAGCCTTCGGCACATCGCAGGCGGGCACCTTCAAGCACAAGGCAAGCGATGTCAAGTACAGCGCTCTACTGGAAGGGTTTGCCGAGTTCGTCGCCCAGGAACGTCGGGCCGTTGAACTGCGGCTCTTTGAACTCGGCATCGTGCCGGGCTTGCTGCAGACGAGGGAGTACGCAACCGCCATTGCAGCGGGTGCTGTGCGCCGGAGGAGCATCACCCAGGATCAGGCAGACGAACGGGTGCGCGTCCTCGTAAACCGCCAGACCGGCATGCGTCGGGAACCGCCACCCCTGGTCCACGTGGTCATGGATGAGAGCTGCATTCGTCGGACCGTGGGCGGGGATGCTGTGATGGCCGCCCAGCTTGACCACCTCGTTGAGTTTGCCGGCGAGCCCACCGTAAGGCTCCAGCTTGCTCCGTACGAGCTCGGCGAGGACAGGGCGTTCGATCTTCCGGTGTCCATTCTGACGTTGCCGGATCGATCGCTGATCTCCTACGCGGAGAGTGCGCACCAAGGGCGTTTGGAGCGGGATGCCAGCGCGGTGACGGCCGAGTTGGCGGCCTACTATCAGCTACAAACGCATGCCCTTTCTCAGGCGGACTCGGTGGCGATGATCCGCGAGCTTCGGAGGCAACTATGACCCTCGACTGGTTCAAGTCCAGCTACAGCAGCAACGGCGGGCAGTGCGTCGAGGTATCGAGCACCGTGCCCGGCATCGTCCCCGTCCGCGATTCCAAGGACCCCGATGGTCCCGCGCTTGCCTTCCCGGTCGAAGCCTGGTCCAGCTTCGTTGCCGCCGTCCGCTCCGGCGAGTTCGGTCATGTCTGACCCGCTTGTGGGCGAACGGGCGTGACGTGTGGACGATCCCGACAATGGAGGTGGTGGACCATGCCGAGGCGTGACTACGAGGACGATCCGGACGCCCCCGAGGCGAACTCCCTCGTCCCGGCGGCGTCCGTGGTCGTGGTCGACGAGGCGGGCCGCGTTCTCCTCCAGCGCCGTACCGACAACGGGATGTGGGCCCTGCCTGGCGGCAGGATGGACATCGGTGAGTCGCTCGCCGGGTGCGGTATCCGCGAGACGCGTGAGGAGACCGGCATCGATATCGAGATCACCGGGATCGTCGGCACCTATACCGACCCCCGGCACGTCTTCGCCTACGACGACGGCGAGGTCCGCCAGGAGTTCTCCATCTGCCTCCTCGGGCGCCCGCTCGGCGGACAGCTGCGGGTGTCCGGCGAGTCCCACGAGGTGGCGTGGTTCACCCCGGCCGAAACGGACGGGCTGCCGATGGTGTCGAACATCCGCAAGCGGCTGGCCGACTGGCGCTCCGGTGAGATCCCCGTGGTTCGCTAGTCGCCGTACGCTGTCCAACTCCTCGGTCACTTCCGGGCGTTGAGGCGGCGGGTGGGTTCTGCTGTGGTCGGGTCGTCGGGCCAGGGGTGGCGGGGGTAGCGGCCCCTGAGATCTGCGCGGACGGCGCGGTAGCCGTTCTGCCAGAAGCCCTCCAGGTCGCCGGTGATGGCGGCGGGGCGGCCGGCGGGGGAGAGCAGCTGCACGGTCAGCGGCACGCGGCCGCCGGCCAGTGCCGGCGCGGCCTTCCAGCCGAAGAGTTCCTGCAACTTGACTGCCAGTACCGGGCGTTCGGTGCTGTAGTCGACGCGTATCTTCGACCCGCTGGGCACGGTGATGCGCTCAGGGGCCAACTCCTCCAGGCGGCCGGCCTGTCCGCTCGCCCAGGGGAGCAGGCGCTGGAGGGCCGACGTCGTATCAATGCGGGCGAGGTCGGTGCGGCGGCGGGCGCGGGAGAGTTCGGGCTCCAGCCATTCGTCGGCGCGTTCCAGCAGCGCCTCGTCGGAGACGTCCGGCCAGGGGTCTCCGATGGCGGAATGCAGGAAGGCGAGGCGTTCGCGTAGGCCGGGGGAGGGCCAGGTCAGCAGCTCGCTGACGCCCTCGCGGCTCAGGCCTTCGAGGATGGCGGCGCGGACGAGGGCCCGGTCGGGTCGGGCCAGCGGCTTCTCGGCGAGTTCGATGGCGCCGAGGGATTCCACCTGGCGGGAGACGACTTCACCTCGCCGGGTGTCCCAGTGGACTTCCTCGCGGGCGCTGATGAGGGCCGCTCCGGCGAGAACTGCGGTGTCCTCGTCCAGTGCCGCAGCGTGCAGGACCCGGGCGGAGTGCGCGCCGGCCGGGCGGTCGGCGACGGCGACGGCGAGCCAGGGCAGGGCGCCGAGCGCGGTGCCGGGGGCGAGTTCGGCGGCCGTGCCCGAGGCCATCAGGTACGGGCTGCGCTCGCCGGGGGCGGGCTTGTCGACCCGGGCGCGGGCGATCCGTTCGGGGAAGGCGAGGGCGACGACGAGTCCGGCGGCGGTGGCGTCGGGCAACGGGGTGGCGGGTTCGTCGGAGGTGGCACGCTGCAAGCGGCGGACTTCGTCGCGCCAGCGCCCGGCGTAGGGGTCGTTGCCCGAACGGACGGTGCGCCACACCGCGCCGAGGTCGTCCCCCAGCGCGCGCGGGGGTTCCTCGGAGAGCAGGGCGACGACCTCGGCTGCCCGGCGGGCGCCTACGGCGGGAGCGCCGTCGACGAGGGCGCGGCCCAGCCGGGGGTGCAGCCCGGTGCGGGCGAGGCGCACGCCGCGCTTCGTCGCCCGGCCGTCGGCGGAAACGGCCCCGAGGGCGAGCAGGGTCTGCCGGGCGGCGGCCATCGCCCCTGCCGGGGGCCGGTCGGGGAGGGCGAGGCCGGTGGCGTCCGGGTCGCCCCAGCAGGCGGCCTGGAGGGCGAACGACGTGAGGTCGGCGAGCGCGATTTCCGCTGTGGGGTAGCGGGCGGCGCGGGCGTCCTCGGCCTCGTGCCAGCAGCGGTAGACGGTGCCGGGGGCCTCACGCCCTGCTCGTCCGGCGCGTTGGCGGGCGGCGGCGAGCGAGGCGCGGACGGTGACCAGTGCGGCGAGGCCGCGGGCGTGGTCGGTGCGGGGTTCGCGGGCGAGACCGGCGTCGACGACGACGCGGACGCCCGGCACGGTGAGGGAGGATTCGGCGACGGCGGTGGCCAGCACCACCCGGCGTGTGGGGGACGGGGTGAGCGCGGCGTCCTGGACGGCTTGCGGGGCGCGTCCGTGCAGCTGCAGGACATCCGCCGGGAGACCGGCCAACTGCCCGGCGACCCGGGCGATTTCGCCGACGCCGGGCAGGAAGCAGAGGATGTCGCCCTCCCGCTCGTTCAAAGCCCGCCGGACCGTGGCCGCGACGTGGTCGAGGAGCGCCGGGTCCACCCGGGTGCCGTGCGCGGGCCGGATGGCGCGCGGCGGGGGCGCCCAGACCACGTCCACCGGGTGGGAGACCCCGTGCGCCTCCACCACCGGGGCGCCGCCGAGCAGTTCGGCCCAGGCGGCGGTGTCGGAGGTGGCGGAGGCGCAGACCAGGCCGAGTTTGGGCCGCAGCGCCGCCCGGACGTCCAGCAGGAAGGCGAGCGCGGTGTCGGCGTCCAGGTGCCGCTCGTGGCACTCGTCGAGGACGACGACGTCCACGCCGGGCAGTTCCTGGTCGCGCTGGAGCCGCTGCAGCAGCACGCCGGTGGTGACCACCTCGACCACGGTGTCCGGCCCGGCCCGGCGCTCGCCACGCACGGTGTAGCCGACCCGGCCGCCGACGGACTCGCCGAGCAGCCAGGCCATCCGCCGGGCGGCGGCCCGGACGGCGAGCCGGCGCGGTTCGGCGACCAGCACCCGGCGCACCGGCCGGCCGTCGGCGAGCAGCCCGGCCAGGGCGAGCGGCACCAGGGTGGTCTTGCCGGTGCCGGGCGGCGCGGCGAGGACGGCGGTGCCGTGCCCGGCGAGGGCGTCGTGGAGCGCGGGCAGGGCGGTGCGGACGGGCAGGTCGTGCCAGGCCGGGTTCATGGCAGGGCTCAGCCCCGCTCGGTGACGAAGATCGCCGTGCCGGGGATGAGCCGCCCGCGCAGCGGGGACCAGCCGCCCCACTCCTGCTCCAGGCCGGCCGGCCACTCGGGCTCGACCAGGTCCACCAGCCGGAAGCCGGCGGCGACGAGTTCGCGGACCCGGTCGCCGAGGGTGCGGTGGTGCTCGACGTAGGTGGCGTTGCCCTGCTCGTCCTGTTCGACGTACGGGGTGCGGTCGAAGTAGGAGGACATCGCGGTGAGGCCCTCGACGCCGGGCTCGTCCGGGAAGGCCCAGCGGATCGGGTGGGTCACCGAGAACACCCAGCGCCCGCCGGGCCGCAGCACCCGGTGCACCTCCCGCATCAGGGCGGTGGTGTCGGCGCTGAACGGGACGGCGCCGTAGGCGGAGCAGGCGAGGTCGAACGAGCCGTCGGCGAAGGGCAGCACGGCGGCGTCGGCCTGGACGACGGGGACGGGCACGGCGCCGCGGCCGAGGTCGATCCGGCGGGAGTGCTGGAGCTGGCGGTAGGAGATGTCGAGGGCGACGGGGCGGGCGCCGTGGCCGGCCAGCCAGCGCGAGCACTGGGCGGCGCCGGCGCCGATCTCCAGCACGTCCCGGCCGGCGACCTCGCCGAGCAGGTGGGCGTCGGCCTCGTCCAGGCCCTCGGGGCACCAGGTGAAGCGGTCGTCGCCGAGGAACTCGCCGTGCTCGTCCTGGTACTCGTCGGCGTTGCGGTCCCACCAGTGCCGGCTGGCCCGGCTGCTCTCCCCGGTGCCGGCCTCGCGCCGCACCGCGTCGTCGTCGCCCTCGGCCCCGGTCCCGGCCCCGGTTCCGGCCTCGGTTCCGGGGGCGGTTTCGGCGGACGAGTCAAGATCGTGAAGATCGGACTGGGGGGTGGTGGCCACGGTGACAATGCCCATCGCGTAGGGTATGGAGCGCGGAAGCGTCGCTGTCGCGAACCGGCCCCCGAAAGGGACCGGGTCCTGGCGGTGGCATCCGGGGAAAAGGCTCCTGCGGGCGCCACCGAGAGGTGCGCAATCGGAGGATATGGCCTGATCCGTACCAGGCTCCACCGTCTTGCCGTCCTTCGGCATTGACCGTGCCTGGCCGTCCCCGTATGCTACAAGTTGCGCTGCGGGCCTGCGCGCCTCGGACGGAGCAGGTCGCGCTCGCCTCTGTCGAAGACCCCACGGTCGCAAGACGGACGCCGATTCTCGTTGTACGGGAGTTTGGTGTGCCGTGTTCTGGGCTGTCCGGCTTTCGGTGGGAGCGATACGGGCCCTCCGCGTGGCATTACCTACGACTTTCATGTCCGTACCGGAGCCCTTTTCCTAATGACGAGCCCCACCGACTCCTCCCTCAGCACCACCCCGCAGGTCGCGGTCAACGACATCGGCGACGCCGAGGCGTTCCTCGCCGCCATCGACGAGACCATCAAGTACTTCAACGATGGCGACATCGTCGAGGGCGTCATCGTGAAGGTCGACCGTGACGAGGTCCTCCTCGACATCGGTTACAAGACCGAGGGCGTCATCCCGTCCCGCGAGCTCTCGATCAAGCACGACGTTGACCCGCACGAGGTCGTCGCCGTCGGTGACAACATCGAGGCCCTGGTTCTCCAGAAGGAGGACAAGGAGGGTCGTCTCATCCTGTCCAAGAAGCGCGCTCAGTACGAGCGTGCCTGGGGCACGATCGAGAAGATCAAGGAAGAGGACGGCATCGTCACCGGTACCGTCATCGAGGTCGTCAAGGGTGGTCTCATCCTCGACATCGGCCTCCGTGGCTTCCTGCCGGCCTCGCTGGTCGAGATGCGCCGCGTCCGCGACCTCCAGCCCTACGTGGGCAAGGAGCTCGAGGCCAAGATCATCGAGCTGGACAAGAACCGCAACAACGTGGTCCTGTCCCGCCGTGCCTGGCTGGAGCAGACCCAGAGCGAGGTCCGCCAGACCTTCCTCACCACCCTGCAGAAGGGCCAGGTGCGCTCCGGCGTCGTCTCCTCGATCGTCAACTTCGGTGCCTTCGTGGACCTGGGTGGCGTCGACGGCCTGGTGCACGTCTCCGAGCTGTCCTGGAAGCACATCGACCACCCGTCCGAGGTTGTCGAGGTCGGCCAGGAGGTCACCGTCGAGGTTCTCGACGTTGACATGGACCGCGAGCGCGTCTCCCTGTCGCTGAAGGCGACCCAGGAGGACCCGTGGCAGCAGTTCGCCCGTACGCACCAGATCGGTCAGGTCGTCCCGGGTAAGGTCACCAAGCTGGTTCCGTTCGGTGCGTTCGTCCGCGTGGACGAGGGCATCGAGGGTCTGGTCCACATCTCCGAGCTGGCCGAGCGCCACGTGGAGATCCCGGAGCAGGTCGTCCAGGTCGGCGACGAGATCTTCGTCAAGGTCATCGACATCGACCTCGAGCGTCGCCGCATCAGCCTGTCGCTGAAGCAGGCCAACGAGGCGCTGGGTGCCAACCCGGCCGAGGTCGACTTCGACCCGACCCTGTACGGCATGGCCGCTTCGTACGACGACCAGGGCAACTACATCTACCCGGAGGGCTTCGACCCCGAGGCGAACGACTGGCTGCCCGGCTTCGAGAAGCAGCGTGAGGAGTGGGAGCGCCAGTACGCAGAGGCGCAGTCCCGCTTCGAGCAGCACCAGGCCCAGGTCATCAAGAGCCGCGAGGCCGACGCCCAGGCCGCCGAGGAGGGTGGCGACGCCGTCGCCGCTGCCGCCGGTGGTTCCTACTCGTCCAGCAGCGACGAGGGCTCGGGCGCCCTGGCCTCCGACGAGGCCCTGGCCGCCCTGCGCGAGAAGCTGGCCGGTGGCCAGAGCTGAGGCTCTCGCTCCTGCTAGCCGATAGCTAGCACATGGGCCCCACCCGGAATCTCCGGGTGGGGCCCATGTGGTTTTCCGCGGTGACTTATACGCCTCCGACTTATGTGTCTTTTATGTGAAGAGAAGTGTGAGATGAGGCTCATTGCCCGTCTATAGGCCGAAGTTCGGGTTGCGCCTACATTGAGTGGAGCTGCCCGAAAGGCTCCTTCATGCGCAAACCCTCCTCCGCCGTCCCCGCCGCCGTCGTCGGCGGCCGGCTCGCCGCCCTCGGCCGGTTCTGCTTCCGTCACCGCCGCTGGGTGCTCGGCTTCTGGGCCGCCGTCCTGGTCGTCGGCGTCCTGATCGGCGGCCGGGTCTTCGAGGGCTCGGTGGCCGGGGCCTCCTCCTCCAGTGCCGAGGCCGACCGGGGCAGCGCGGTGGTCGCCGCGGCCGACCCGGTCAAGGGCACCGTCACCGCGGTGGTGGACGGCAAGCCGGTGGACGATCCGGCGGTCAAGGCCGCCGTCGAGAAGGCCACCGCCGAGATCGCCGCACTGCCCGGGGTCTCCGCCACGCTCGACGCGTACGGCACCGGGTCGGCGCCCGCCGCGCTGCGCTCCGCCGACGGGACGGCGAGCCTGGTCACCGTCCGGATGGCCGACACCTCCACCCCCGCTCAGAGCGACGCCGTCACCCAGCGGCTCGCCGCGCTGAACGGCGCCGGCGGCGCGCACGTGACCGTCGGCGGGGACCTGGTGCTGCAGCAGGAGGTCAAGCAGCAGACCGAAAAGGACACCCGCTTCGGCGAGATGGTGACGCTGCCGCTCACGCTGGTCGTCATGGTGCTGGTCTTCGGCGGGCTCGCGGCGGCCTCGCTGCCGGTGATCGGGGCGGTCGCCTCGGTGGGCGGCGCACTGCTGGCCATGTTCGGGTTCAGCCAGATCATGGACATCGACACCAGCGTGCTGCCGATCGCGACCGTACTGGGGCTCGGACTCTCGATCGACTACGCGCTGCTCATGGTGAATCGTTTCCGCGAAGAGCGCGGCCACGGCGCGGGCATCGCCGCCGCCGTCGAACGCACCGCGGCGACCGCCGGACGTACCGTGGCCTTCTCCGGGCTGACCGTGGCCGTCGCGCTGTCGGGCCTGTTCGTCTTCACCAGCCCGGTGCTCGGGGCGGTGGCCGCCGCCGGGGTGAGCGTGGTGGTGATCGCCGTCGCCGCCGCGCTGACCCTGATCCCCGCCCTGCTCGGCTTCGCCGGCGCGCGGATCAAGACGCCCACCACGCCCGTACCGGACGAAGGATTCTTCAGCCGGACCGTCCGCCGGGTCCGCAAGCGGGCCGTACCGGTCGCGCTCGCCTGCGTCGCGCTGCTGATGGCGGCCGGGGCGCCCTTCCTCCACGCCGACATGCGCAACTCGGGCGCCGCCGTGCTGCCCGCCTCCTCGGCCGGGCGGCAGGTCGCCGAGACCGTCGACCAGCGCTTCCCGCAGGCCTCGGCCGCGCCGATCACCGTGGTGGTCGAGGGCGGCGCGGCGGTGGCACAGGCGTACGCGGACGAAGTGGTGGCCAAGCTGCCCGGGGTGAGCGGGGTACGGGCGGTCAGCCCGGTCAGCGACGCGGTCTCCACGATCGACGTGCTGGTGCACGGGGACCCGCAGGGCGGGCAGGCCGAACACGTGGTCGAGGAGCTGCGGGCGGACCGGGGCGGGCTGAAGACCTACGTCACCGGCGGCGCGGCCTCGGTGGTCGACTTCAAGGACGAGCTGATGTCGCGCGGGCCATGGGCGCTCGGGCTGGTCGCGGTGGGGACGCTGGTGCTGCTGTTCCTGATGACCGGCTCGGTGGTGATGCCGGTCAAGGCGCTGCTGATGAACCTGCTCTCGCTGGGCGCCTCGCTCGGCGCGCTCACCCTGGTGTTCCAGGACGGCTACTTCAGCGGGCTGCTCGGCTTCAGCCCGACCGGCGGGCTGGAGACCTTCATCCCGGTGCTGGTCTTCGCCTTCGCCTTCGGGCTGTCGATGGACTACGAGGTGTTCCTGCTCGCGCGGATCAAGGAACTACGGGACAAGGGCCACAGCTGTACCCGGTCGGTGGAGCTGGGCGTCCAGCGCAGCGGTCGGATCATCACCTCGGCGGCGCTGCTGATGGTGATCGTCTTCGCCGGGTTCGCACTCGGCGACATGCTGATGGTCAAGCAGATGGGCATCGCGCTGGCTGTCGCCGTCGCGGTCGATGCCACCCTGGTGCGCTGCCTGCTGGTGCCCGCCGCGATGAGCCTGTTCGGCGAGTTCAACTGGTGGGCGCCCGCCCCGCTGCGGCGACTGCACCGGCGCTTCGGGCTCAGCGAGCACGTCGAGCTGCCGGAGATCGAGCCGGCGGTGATCCCGGCCCCGCGGCCGGTGGGCGAGTCGGTGGCCGGGGAGCCGGTAGCCGGGGAGTCGGCGGCCGGGAAGTCGGCGGCCGGGGACTCGGTGGACGGGAAGCCGGCGGCCGAGGACCTGGTGGGCTCAGCCCAGCCGGGCTAGCAGGCCGACCGCGGCGCGGAGCCGGTCCTGCTCGGCGGGGGTGAGGCGGGCCTCGATGGCGGTCGCGATGCGGTGTTCGCGGCGGGCTCGCTGGTCGAGGAGGGCGGTGCGGCCGGCCCCGGTGGCGGCGATGAGCTGCTTGCGGCCGTCGGTGGGGTGGGGCTGCTGGGTAACCAGTCCGGCCTCGATCATCAGGGCGACGGTGCGGGCCATCGACTGGTGGCGGACGCGCTGGAGGTCGGCGAGTTCGGCGACGGTGCAGGAGCGCTCGTCGCGCACCAGCAGGCCGAGCACCGCTGCCTGGTTCTGCGGCAGCTCGTCGCTGTCGCGCAGGGAGCGGACCACGCTGCCGAGGGCGGCGCGCAGGTCGGCGGCGAGTTCCAGGGTGTCCGGGTGCGGGGCTTCGCTGGGCATGGGAGAAGTCTACCCAAAATATCTACAGCGGTACTGTACAGCTTTGCTGTAGAGTTTCAGGCATGCGAATCACCAAGTTCGGACACGCCTGCGTACGCATCGAACACGGCGACACCACCGTCGTCGTCGACCCCGGGGTGTTCACCGACCCCGCCGCACTGGCCGGGGCGGACGCCGTCCTGATCACCCACGAGCACATGGACCACTTCGAGGAGTCCCGGCTGCGCGCCGCGCTGGAGGCCGACCCGGCGCTGCGGGTGTGGACCAACAGCGCCGTCGCCGCCCAGCTGGACGGCGTCGCGCAGCGGGTCACCGCGGTCGGCGAGGGCGACGCCTTCGAGCTCGGCGGGCTCGGCGTCTCGGTGCACGGCGAGTGGCACGCGGTGATCCACCCGGACATCCCGCGGGTGCAGAACATCGGCTTCCTCTTCGACGGCCGGCTCTTCCACCCCGGCGACGCGTTCACCGTGCCGCCGCACACCGTGGACACCCTGCTGCTGCCGCTGGCGGCGCCGTGGAGCAAGGCCTCCGAGGTCGTCGACTACGTCCGGGAGGCGGGGCCGCGCCGGGCGGTGCCGGTCCACGAGGCGGTACTCAGCCCGGCCGGGTTCGCCGTGCACAGCCGGCTGGTCGGACCGGACGGGCCGGGCACGGGCGCGGAGCTGGCCGTCCTCGGAGACGGGGAGAGCCTGGAGCTGGGCTGAGCCCGGAGCCGGGTTGCGTCTGGAGTCGGGTTGGGCCTGCGGTCGGGTTGAGCCCGGAGTCGGACTGAGCCCGCGGTCGGGTTGAGCCCGGAGCCGGGCTGACGGGCCCGGTGTGGCGCCGGTAGCCTGACGCCATGCTGAAGATCGGACTGACGGGTGGCATCGGCGCGGGCAAGAGCGAGGTGTCCCGGCTGTTCGCCGCGCACGGCGCGGTGATCGTGGACTCCGACGTGATCGCCCGCGAGGTGGTCGCCCCCGGGACGGACGGTCTGGCGGCCGTCGTCGCCGAGTTCGGCCCGCAGGTGCTGCGGGAGGAGGACGGCGCGCTGGACCGCCCGGCCCTCGGGGCGATCGTGTTCGCCGACCCGGAGCGGCTGAAGGCGCTGAACGCGATCGTCCACCCGCTGGTGCGGACCCGCTCCGCCGAACTGGAGGCGGCGGCCGCGCCGGACGCGGTCGTGGTGCACGACGTGCCGCTGCTGGCCGAGAACGGGCTGGCGCCGCTGTTCGACCTGATCGTGGTGGTCGACGCGGCCGACGAGGTGCGGCTGGACCGGCTGGTGCGACTGCGCGGGATGGCCGAGCACGAGGCCCGGGCCCGGATGGACGCCCAGGCCTCGCGGGCCGACCGGCTGGCGATCGCGGACCTGGTGATCGACAACGGCGCCGGGCTGGCGGAACTGTCGGCCCGGGTGGACGAGGTCTGGACGGAGCTGGCGGAGCGCGCGGCGGTCTGACCTGCGGATCAGGCTGAGTGTCTGCCGTGCTGCGGCCGGCTCCTCGGCCTGGGCGGCACGGGGCGCACCTCGTGCATCTCCCGCGTCGGCCGGGGGCGTTCGGCGGCCGCTCGGACCGAGTGGCCGGGAAGGGACTGTCGCAAGGCCGCCGGTGGGGAGAGCATGGCGGAATGAATGATCGTTTTTCGCTCGATCCGCACCTCGCCGAGTCGATTCCCGCCGGGGCGCACCTCACCGAGTCGAACCCCACCGGGGCGCACCTCGCCGGGGCGCCGGCCGTCGAACGGCTGGAGCGGTACACCCGCGCCGAGCAGGAGGAGGTCCTCGGCCCCGGGGACGACCCGTACGGGGTCGCGTACACCGGGCTGACCTTCCTGCCCAAGGAGATCCACTTCGGGGTCCGGGCCGCCGGCGGCCGGCTGGTCGCCCACACCGGGCTGCTGCCGCTGTCGCTCACCGCGGGCGGCACCGACCTGACGGCGATGGGCGTCGGCGGGGTGTGCGTCGCGCCCGACCGGCGCGGCGGCGGCCTCGCGCACGCCGTGGTCGGGGCCGCCCTGGACCACGCGCGCACGCTCGGCCACCGGCGCGCGCTGCTGTTCTGCCGCCCGCCGCTGACCGCGTTCTACCGGGGACTCGGCTTCCGGGAGGTGGCGGAGGAGGTGACGGTGGAGCAGCCGGAGGGGCGGCTGGCGGTGATGCCGCTGCGCACCATGTGGGCGCCGCTGTCGGCGGGGGCCGGGTGGCCGGAGGGACCGGTGCGGCTGCGGTCGCTGCCGATGTGAGGCCGGCCGCCCGTCGTCGGTGTGAGGCCGGCTCAGGCCGTGACGGCCCAGGCGGTGTCCGCGTGGGCGCCGGAGCCGGAGCCGGCGTCGGCGTGGGCCACGGCAGCGGCGGCGAGTGCGCGGATCATGGCGTGCGCCCGGGTGCCGTCGCCGGACAGCTCGGGCTGGAACAGCGAGGCGAGGAAGAACGGGTGGTCCGGCAGCTCCAGGATCCGCACCTCGCCCGACTCGTCCGCGCCGCTGAACCGCAGGCCGTGCGCGCGCAGTCGGTCCAGGTAGGCGGCGTTGAGGCCGTACGCGCAGTGGTAGCGCTCCAGGGTGCGGGTGGTGCCGAGGACCCGCTCGGCGAGGGTGCCCGGGGTGAGCGTGACGGGGCCCTCGTGGCCGACCAGCGAGCAGCTCAGCGGGGCGATCACCTGCTGCTCCCCGTCGGGGTGCGCCTCGCCGTGGACGGCGTCGGTCAGGCCGCAGACGTTGTGGGCGTACTCCAGCACCGCGTGCTGGAACCCGGCGCAGGTGCCGAGGAAGGGGATGCCGCGCTCGCGGGCGGTCCGGACGGCGGCCAGGGCTCCCGCCTCGCTGCGGTACGGGCTGCCGGGCAGCAGCCAGACGGCGTCGAAGCCGTCGAGGGCGCCGGGTGCCCCGGCGTCCTCGGTCGGGATCCAGTAGGCGTCCAGGGCGAGCCGGTCGTGTTCGGCGAGGGCGTCGAGCAGGCCCGGGATGCGGGCGTGCGAGCGGACGGCGGGGGAGCGGTCGCCGACCAGGGCGATCCGAGGGGTCAGGTAGGTCATGCGGCTATCCTGACCCCGCATCCGAGATCAGCGCCAACGATGATTTCTTACCTCTCGATCAGATCGGTTGATGACCGCCGTGGATCCCCAGCAGCTGCGCACCTTCGTCACCGTCACCCGCCTCGCCTCCTTCTCCGACGCGGCGCGGGAACTCGGCTACACCCAGTCCGCGGTCTCGCAGCAGATCGCCGCGCTGGAGGCGGACCTCGGCACCGCCCTGCTGGTCCGCCGCCCGGTCGGCCCGACCGAGGCGGGGCGGCGGCTGCTGGAGCACGCCGCGCCGCTGCTGGTCCGGCTGGAGGCGGCGCGCGCCGACGTCGCGCGCCTGGCGGGTGCCGCGAGCGCCCGGCTGG
Source organism: Kitasatospora sp. NPDC034035 (assembly GCF_055575755.1). Taxonomy (NCBI): domain Bacteria; kingdom Bacillati; phylum Actinomycetota; class Actinomycetes; order Kitasatosporales; family Streptomycetaceae; genus Kitasatospora; species Kitasatospora sp. NPDC034035. The sequence goes on from NZ_JBVISA010000008.1 coordinate 90,871, forward strand.
TGCTCGGCGCCACACCGCTGGCGGTCGGGGCGACCCTGGGGCGCGCGCTCGGCGAGGTGCGCCGGGCGTACCCGGGGGTGCAGCCGGTGGTCCGGGTGCTCGCCCAGGACGTGCTGCCCGCGCAGGTCGCCACCGGCGAGGTCGACCTCGCCCTGGTCGACGGCCTGGCCGCGCCCAGCGACCCGCTGCCGCTGCCCGACGTCGGCCCGCTGCGCACCGTCGCGGTGGACGAGCGGCCGGTCGTCGTCGCCCTGCCCGCCGGCCACCCGCTGGCGGGCCGCGGCGGTCTCGCACTCGCCGACCTCTCCGCCGCCCGCTGGCTGGACGCCCCCGACCTCGCCCCGCCGGTCGCCCGGCTGCGCGCGGCCGCGGGCGTCGACGGCTTCCGGCCCGCCACCCGCTACCAGGGCACCGATGTGCACGGGCTGCTCGCGCTGGTCGCGGCCGGGCACGGGCTCACGCTGCTGCCCGAGCCGGTGCCGGCCGGGGTGCCCGGGGTCGTGAGCGCGCCGATCGCCGTACCCCGGCTGGTGCACCGCACCGAGCTGGTGCACGGGAGCCTGCCGGAGGGGCCGGCGGCGCTGCTGGCGCGGTTGCTGGAGGAGACGCGGGCCGACGCGGTCTGATCGGGGGCCGTCTTCGAGTTGTGAGAATTCGGGTTGGGAGAATTCGGGTTGCGGGGGCTACCGGCGTCGATGAAATGATCACGCGATGAGCACCATCACCATCAGGCGGGTACGGCAAGAGGACTGGGCGCGGGTCAAGGAGATCCGGCTGGACGCGCTCCGTGACCCGGTCGCGGCCATCGCCTTCCTCGACACCTACGAGCAGGCGTCCGCCAAGCCCGACCGGTTCTGGCAGGACCGCACCACGGGAGCGGCGGCGGGCTCCGCCGTGGCGCAGTTCGTCGGCGAGGACGCGGACGGGCGCTGGCTCGGCACGGTCAGCGTGCTGGTGGAGCGGCCCGGCGGGTCGGGGGCCCTGGATGGCGACGTCGTCGAGGTCGAGCAGGCGCAGATCGCCGGGTTCTACGTCCGGCCCGAGGCGCGCGGCACCGGGCTGGCGCACGACCTCGTCCGGGCCGCCCGGGACTGGTCGTGGTCGCTCGCCGAACCCCGGATCCAGCGCGTGCGGCTGTTCGTCCACGAGGACAACGCCCGCGCCGAGGCGATGTACGTCAGGGCCGGGTTCGAGCGCTCCGGCGTGGTGCTGCCCCTGCCGGGTGACGTGCCGGGCCGGGAGGTCGAACTGGCGGTGTCCCGGGGCTGATCGCGCGGCGCTGCGGCCGGTCGCGGTTGTGAAGGCGGGGTCACCAGGCGTTCACGTCCTGGGTCTGACGGTCGTCGCGTGAGCGGTGCTGTCATGAGCACAGTCGCCCGGCAACAGGCCGGGCCGACCCAGGAGACTTCCCCATGATGCTCCGTCAGCGCATGACCGTCGTCGCCGCGGCGGCCGCCCTGGCCGCCGCCGGCCTCGCCACCGGCACCGCGCACGCCGCCGCCCCGGCGACCGCCGCCGCCCCGAAGTCCCGTACGCTCTCCGCGAGTTGTTCGCAGGCGTACCTGCCGCTGCCCGACCCGTACTGCACCCCCGGCGCGTACAACCCGGCCGTCACCCAGGACACCATCGGGCAGACCATCTGCGTCTCCGGCTGGACCGCCACCGTCCGCCCGTCGACCAGCTACACCAACGCCCTGAAGGTGCAGCAGATCGCCCAGTACGGCTACGCGGACACCAGCACGGCCGACTACGAGGAGGACCACCTCGTCCCGCTGGAGCTCGGCGGCGCGCCGCGCGACCCGGCCAACCTGTGGCCCGAGCCGCGCTACGGCAGCCAGCCGGCCACGAGCAAGGACTCCGTCGAGACCAAGCTCAAGAACGCGGTGTGCGGCGGGCGGGTCGGCCTGGAGGACGCCCGCAGCGCGATCGCCAGTGACTGGACCACGGCGCTCAGCGTCCTGGGGCTGTGACGCCCTGCTTCCTTGAAGCGCTCGGTGGCTTCCAGGCGCCCTGACGTCCTGACACGGTGACGTCCTGAAGCCCTGAAGCCCTGAAGCGCTGACGCCTGCACGCGGTGAAGCCGGTTCACCGCGTGCGGGCGCGAAGGAGCCGTCCGGCCCGTCCGGTCCCCTGTGCCGGACGGGCCGGACGGCCGTCTATGGGGGTGCGGGCGCTCGCGTGGAGCGCCGAGGATCAGTTGCAGCCGGGAAGGGCCTCGCACATCGGCGCGGTCATGCCGGTGCCGACGTACTTGTCCTCCGGGGCCTTCCAGGCGTCCTTGGGCTGGGCGCCGGCCTTGGTGGTCGCCCAGACGGACAGCTCGCTGACCGCCCCGCCGTCGGTGACCACGTACTCGTGCAGGGTGACGGTGGTGCCGTCGGCCTGCGGGACGGTCAGGACGGCGGCGAAGTACGGCGCGTCGTCGGCGCTGTTGACCTTGACGGTGGCGCCGGGCACGGTCTTGGCGCAGCCCTTGAGGGCGTCCGTCAGGTGTCCGTCCGTCAGGTTGGTCGCCTGCTTGGTGCCGCTGCTGTGGGTCGGGTCGCCCTCGAAGAGCAGGGTCTGCTGGGCCGTCCAGCGGTCGCCGCCGAAGCCGACCGAGGCCTTCGCGGAGGCGGCGCCGGTGAACATCCACTCGTCGTCCTTGGCGACCGCCGCGTGGCACAGCTCCATGCCCTTGAACTGGACCGGGCCGGTCTGCGGCTTGGCGTTGGCCGCCAGCGGCGCGTAGTGGTAGGTCTCGTCCATCGGGATGCTCTTGGTGTCCATCCAGGCCTTGGCCGGGATGCCCTTGGCGCCGTCGGTGCCGCCGTTGCCGGCCGGCTTGGTGGCGCCCGTGGTGGGGGCGCCGGTGGCGGTGCCCGCAGGGGCGGCGGTGCCCGCGGGGGCGGCGGTGGACGGGGCGGGGGCGGCGGTCTTGCCGGCGTCCTGGCCGCTGTTGTCCGGTCCGCAGGCGCTGAGGGCGCCCAGGCAGACGAGGGCTGCGGCGGTGGCGGTGACCAGTCGGATGCTGCGCAACTGACGATTCCTCAAGTGTCCGGTGGCGTGGGGCGGGGTCGGGCGCGCGTCGGCCGTGGGCCGCGGGTGCGCGGCACCGCCCGTCCGTTCGCGCCGCCCGGGTGACCCGTGATCGCGGGCACTCGGCATGGCTGTTCCTCCCCCGTTGACGTACGGCCGTCCGGCTCCTGGTCGCTGCCGCCCTCCTCTGGTCTGAGGGGCGGTCAGCGCCGGTGCTGCGTCGACGGCGGTCGAAAACCTATGCCAACGCGCCGCCGGGAGCAAAGCGGGATTCCGGCGGATGCTCCGGCGGCCGGGGCGGTTGCAGGACGATGATGGGGAACGTGTGTGCGGGGGCGGCGGGAGCTATGGCGGTGTGCGGGGGACTCCTGGGGCGCGCAGCCCTGGTGGTGCGCCGCTCGCGGCGGCGGATTTCCGCTGCTGGGGCCTGGTGCTGCGGGCCCGTACGGTGCCCTCGGGGCGCCGGGCCGGACGGGCGGTCCGGACCCGGCCGGACAGGCGGGTGGGGCTCCGGCGGCCGCCGACACCAAGGCTTTCCCCTGTGGGGCCCGGGCGGCGGCGACCGGGGAATCGTCGGCGATCAGGCCACCTGGCCGCCGATGCCGGAGCGGCCCGCCGCCACGCCCTCCACGGTGACGACGGTCTGCCGCCCGGCGGCCTCGCCGAGGGTGCCGGTGATCGCCTCGGTGACGGCCGCGACCAGGCGGGCGGGCGCGTCCGGGACGTGCGGCAGGTGGTAGGCCGCCTCCCGCATGCTGAGCGCGACCACCGGCGCGTCCTCGCCGGTCGGCACCCCGCCGATGCCCCGGCGACGCTGCGGGACGCCGATCAGCTCGACCGCGACCATCGGGCGGGCTTGCTCGCCGAAGACCGTGGCGACGGCCTCGGTGAGGGCGGCGATGAGGCGCGGTTCGACGGTGGCGTCGAGGGACTCCTCGCGGATGTGCAGGCTCAAGTGCGGCATGGTGGAGCTCCGTTCGGGTCGGGTCGGCTCGGTTCGTACCATGGACGGGCAGGTTCGCTTTGCACGTAAAACATCTTTGATGTCAAAGATAACCGAGGAGAGGTGCGCGATGTCAACGCCCAAGGGGGAGTCACGGCCTGGGGACGGCCTCGACGACGCCGTACGGTCCATGCTGCTGCTGATGCCCCGGCTGGTCGGACGGGCCAAGCGGATCCCTGTCCCCGAACCGCTGCGCACCTTCGCGCTCGCCCCCCGGCACCTGTCCCTGCTGGCCTGCCTGCTGCTCGACGGGCCGATGGGCGTCAACGACCTCGCCGCGCGCCTGGAGATCGCCCCCACCACGGTCAGCCTGATGGTCGGCGACCTCAGCCGCCAAGGCATCCTCGAACGGCGGGAGGACGAGGCCGACCGCCGACGCCGCATCGTCGCCATCGCCCCCGCCCACCTGCCCGCCATCGAGAGCTGGCTCGCCCCCGGCGCCGCCGCCTGGCGCACCGCCCTCGCCCCGCTCGACCCCGCGCAGCGGTGCCTGGTCGTCGACACGCTCCTGGCGTACGAGGCGGCCGTGGGGCAGGAACGGGACTGACCGCCCCGGGGGCCGGTCTCGGCTCCGGATTCGGCTTGGGCTCTGGCTTCGGCTTCGGCTTCGGCTTCGGCTTCGGTCTTGGCTTTGGGTTCGGCCTCGGTTTTGTGGCTTCGGTCCTGGCTTCGGCCGCCGCTACGCGTGGGTGCCCGGGACGCCGAGCTGCTGGGCGAGCCAGGGAAGGGCCTGGGCGAAGGTCGCGGCGCCGGTCTGCCAGCTGTGCTTGCCCGAGCCGACGGAGCTGACCGTGCGGATGCCGTCCTTCCTGGCCGCCGCCTCCAAGGCCTTGGCGGACTCGATCTGGCCGTGCTCCTCGTCGCCCTGGCCGAAGTAGCCGGAGACCCCCTGGTACTTGGGGTGATGGGCGAGCACGGTCAGCGGGTCGTGGGCCGCCCAGGCCGCGGCGTCACCCCCGTACAGCTCCTGCACGGTGTGGTCCTTGTCGCCGATGTACGGGCCCCTGTCGCCGGAGAAGTCACCGAAGTGCGTGAAGACGTCGGGGTGTTCGACAGTGAGGTCGACGGCACAGGTGCCGCCCATCGACCAGCCGGCCACCCCCCACTTGTGCGGGTCGGTGGCCGCGTTGAAGGTCTTCTGGACGAACGGCGGGACGTCCTTGAGCAGATGGGCTTCGGCGTGGCCGTGCGGGCCGTCCACGCACTCGGTGTCCACCCGAAAACCGCCGGTGGCGTCCACGAAGACCAGGATCGGCGCGAAGCCGTTGTGCCGGGCGGCGAACGCGTCGGCCGTCCTCACCGCGTTGCCGGAACGGATCCAGTTGTCCGGCGCCGCGAACTCGCCGCCGATCATCTCCAGCACCGGCAGCTTGGGCCGGGCCTGGCTGCGGAACCAGGCGGGCGGCAGGTAGACCAGCTCCTGGCGGTGGGCGAAGCCACTGGCGGTGTCCGGTATGTCGACCTGGACGATGCGGCCGGTCTTCGTCTTCCCGTGGATCGAGGCGAGTTCGGCCAGCGTGATCTGGTCCGGCAGCGGCTGCCCGCTCAGCTCGCCGACCGCGTCGCCCAGCGTCGGGTAGTAGCCGGTGGCGATGTTCACGCTGTTCGCGGCGCAGAACAGCGCCAGCACGGCCGTCGGCGCCGCCAGAGCCCGCCGCCACCACCGCGCGCCGCGCCAGCCGAACCCGAGCACGCACACCGCGGCGACCGCCACCCCGCACCACAGCCACACCCCGTACGGGATCGGATCGGTGATCCCGGCCAGGGTGAGCACGGCCACGGCGGCGACCGCGGTGACCACCAGCGCCGTCCCGAGCGCGATCGGCCCCCACTTCACCCGCCACGCCCGGTCCCGCCGGACCAGCGTGCCCAGGAACAGTGCGAGGGCCACGGCCTGGACCGTCCACGGGAACCAGCCGTCGAGCAGGGAGACGTTCATGCGGTCGGAGGCTAGGCGCGGAGGATGAGAGACCGGTTAAAGACTGACAGCTCGCTGGAAGAGAGCTGTGAGGAGGAAGGGGACGCCGAAGAGTGGGGAGTCGGCCGGCTGGGCGGCCATCGGGCGGATCTCCACCGGGGTGAAGTCCTGGAAGAGGGAGCGCAGTTCGTCCGGTGAGTAGGCCAGGCCGCCCTCCAGGGCGCCGAGCCGGTACAGCTCCTCGTCCGGCCGCTCCGAGCCCATCGCCCCGGCGGCGAACGCCGTGACGGCGAAGTACCCGCCAGGCGCGAGGACACGGTCCAGGAGGGCGAGGTAGCTGACCCGGCGGTGCGGCGGGAGGTGGTGCAGGCAGCCGGAGTCGTAGACCAGATCGTAGTGGGCGTACGGGAGTTCGGCGTCGAAGATGCTCGCCCGGTGGAAGCGCGGATTGGCACCGACCCCGGCCTCGCGGGCGCGCTCCCCGGCCCAGGCGACGGCGGCGGAGGACAGGTCGACGGCATCGACATCGAAGCCGGCCGCTGCCAGGTGGATCGCGTTCCGGCCGGGCCCGCAGCCGAGATCGAGCGCGCGGGCAGGGGCCGCGACCAGGCCGCGATCCAGGTAGGAGACCAGGTTCTCGTCCGGCTCGGGCGCGAAGAACGGACGCCCGGCGGACCGGTCCGCGTAGAAGCGCTCCCAGAAGGGCTCGGCCGGCGGGAAGAGCCCGTCAAGGAGGGCGAGAACGTCCTCGGTGGTGCGGATCGTGCGGTTCATGCAGCCGAGCGTAGGCGGTTCGGTGGGCGGCTGCGAGCGACGCAAAATGCCTTGGTGAATGGCCAGTTGGGGCGCTGGCTGCAGCCGTGGGGACGGGTGGTCCGGCGCCGGACCGGCGTGCGGCAGCACGCCCACCGCAGGCCGGGAACAGCCCTTTCTGCACAGCGGCAGGAGGCCTCGTAGCGGGGGCGGCGTAACGCTTTGGTCAAAGCCACTCCAGGACGAGGGCGAGTTCGGCGGCCGTCGGGCGGCCCTGCGCAGGAGCGCGCAGGACCGCCCGCAGTGGGGCTTGGAGCGCGGGCCAGGGCGCGTCGGAGTGGAGGGGAATCGTGCCGCTGGCGATGGCGGCCCGACGGGCAGAGGGGCCGGCCTCCGGACTGATGCCGACGGCGTCGTAGTCGAGCGGCCACCGGCCGGTGACGCACGTCCACAGCGTTCCGGCGAGGGCGTAGACGTCGGAAGCGGTGGTCGTTCTGACCGGGCGCTCACCGCATTCGACGGCGGCAGCCAGCTCGGGGGCGACGAGGTGGGTGATGCCGCCCCGGAAGATCGGCGATGGAGGGAACGTCGGCGACCAGGACCACGAGAAGTCGAGCAGACGCACGTCGTGATTGCCGTGGATGCCGTGAGCGGGTTGGAGGTCGCCGTGAACCCACCCGGAGGCGTGCAGCCCGGCGACGGCCCGGCAGAGATCGACAGCTCCGGAGAGAGCCGTCTCGTGCCCGGTGCCGTTGTTCCGGATCGGCTTGAACAGGTCCCAGGTCGAGGGACCCGCGAGCCAGGGAGTGACGTACCAGACCCCTCCGGCATACCGGCCGACGATGACGGTGTGGTCGGGGAGCTGGTCCAGAACGGCGGCTTACCGAGCGGTGATCTCCTCACCCTCGCCGTACCCGGCCTTGATGGCGACAGAGGCCAGGGCCCCGGTCGCCTTCCAGACCGCCGAGCCGCGTCGATCGGCGATCCCGGCGAGCACGATCGGACCGCAGACGGCTTCGGCAGCCCGCACCGCTTCGTCGGGGCAGGGGGCGAACTCGCCCATGTGCGTACCGCCTTCCGAAGGAGCCGAGGGATCAGACGGTGTACTGGTCATGCGGGATGCTGCCCTCCCATACCGCCTCGAAGGCCTGGGAGACCATCCTCACCACGGCCGGCCTCGGAGTCCTCAGCCTCGCCGACGACTCCGTAGACGTCTCGCATCTCCAGGTGGACAGCCGTCCGCTGCGCTCCGTCGAGCAGGGCGCAGAAGTCCGGCATGTTCTGTGTCATCGCACGCCCACGGTGGTGATCACTCCCCGAGGGTGCCGACCCTGTTGCCCGGGCTGTCCAGCCAGACCGTGTTCGTCTCCGAGGTCACGGTGAGCCCGTAACGCTCCAGTCCGGGACGGCCGTTGGACAGCCATCCCGCTGTGATGGCCTCCAACTCCGACCAGAGGGCGCGCGGGCCGCCCTGGAAGGCCCGGGTGGTGCCGTCGTCCCGACTCTCCAGCACCGCCCATGATCCGTCGGGGTGGAGGAACCACCGGCCGGCGACACGGTCGGCCGCCAGGCGCAGCCGGATGGTGCCGGGCATGGCGATCTGGGCGCTCCACAGGAACGCCGGGTCGTCCAGGGTGTCGGGATGGACGGCGGTGTCGAGGCCGGCGGTGTCGTGGCGGGCTCGGAGGGCGGCGCGCATCAGGGGACCGATCGGGGGCCGCCGGGTCTCGCGGGAGAGCATGAACGAGACGTCGGAGTCGATGAACCGGCCCTGCGCTTCGTCGGCGCCGACGTGCAGTTTCACGTAGCCGTAGGCGTCGAGGCTGCCGACCAGCGACACCAGGATGATCGCACCGGGCCGAGCCTGGGCCGGCCACGCGGGCGGGACGTGGCTCGGTGAGTACGAGGCGATGATCCGGCCGAACGGTCCGCTGTCCGGGCAGCCCTTGGCGCCGTCGCCGACGACCAGGCGGGGCCGGTAGCCGAGGGAGGCGAGCCGTTCGCCGTCTGCGGCGGACAGGGCGGCGTCGTGCTCCACGCTGGTCACGTACCGGTCGCCGAGCCGGGCGCACAACAGCGCCGTGGAGTAGCCGGTGCCGGTTCCGACTTCGAGCACGCTCGCGCCGTCCGGGACGTCGAGGTCTTCGAGCATCCGGACGACGACGCCGGGGAGCGTGGAGGAGCTGGTGGGAGTACCGATGGAGGGGTCTCCGTTCGGCGGGGTGGTGCCGTGGTCGAGCTGGGTGACCCACGTGGTGTTCTCGTAGGCCAGCCGCAGCCACCGTTGCGGGTCGGTGTCCCGGCTGACGGTGGTGTAGCGGGTGATGCCGTCCGGGCCGTCCTCGGCGGTGTAGAACGCCGGCAGGAAGACGTGTCGGGGCACCGCGAGCACCGCGTCCCGCCACTGCGGGCAGCGCAGCGAGCCGTCGCGCGCCAGTTCCTCGGTGAGTTCGGCGCGCAGTCGGTGCGCCGTCTCGTCGGTCCCGTCCAGGGGGTCACTCACGTGTACTGCCCTTCTCCAGAAGATCCGCGATGGCGCGCGAGATCGGCACGCCGGTCCTGTGCTCGATCCACGACCACTGGCCGTTGGGGTTCACTTCGAGGAAGCGCCATTCCCCGGTCGGCGTCACGATGAAGTCGAAGGCCCCGAAGACGAGCCCGAATTCGCGCATGAACGCGGACACGCGCTCGCGGACCGGGTCGGGGACGGTCGTCGGCCGGTACGCGAGGCTCTTGTAGTCGGTGCGCCAGTCGATGCGGGCGGCCTCCGAACCGGCGTGGATCTCGACCGGAAAGAAGCGGTCGCCGACCACGGTCAGCCGGACCTCGTGGGCCTTGTCGATCCACTCCTGGAAGAGGTGGGCGCACAACCGCACCGATTCGTCCAGGGCCGCGGGGTCGATCACGACGGTGTCCACGGGGGCACCCAGGCTCTTGGTGATGACCGGGGTGCCGAGGTCGGCGACGAAGCTCCGGCCCGCCTCCGGGTCGTTGGTGATGATGCTGCGCGGTGGATTCAGCCCCAGGCGCCGGGCGACGGCGAGTTGCCACGGCTTGTGGTTGGCATTCAGGTCCCGCGCGGGGTGGTTGATCCACAGGCAGGGGAGGGAGACGGCGACACCGACGAAGCCGGCCCGGGACTGGGCGGCGGCGAACCGCCGCCCGGCCTCGGACATGCCGTCGGGCAGCCGGAACTCCTCGGGCCTGCGGAAGTACACCGACCGGACGCGGGACAGGTCGAGCGTGCGGTGCCCGTTGTCGAGCGCACCGGCCCACCTGTCCTCCAGCGTCGCGGTCAGGGTGAGTTCGGTCGGGAACTCGGTGGTGTCGCACCGGAACACCGGGACACCCCGGCTGTTCAGGTGCTCGACCACCAGATCCGCAGTCGAATCGAGGCGGTTGGTGAGAACCAGCACCGCCTCGCCGTCGGGTTCCGTCACCTCGGTTCTCCTAGTAGAAGTCGGTGCCTTCGTCGTTCTTGCTGTCGGAGTTGGTGTTGCTACTGGTCTCGCCGTGGGCGGTGTGCGCCCAGGGGTTGCCGTCGGACGTGACGGCGATCTGCAACTCCTGGTCGTACCTGACACCGGTGGCGTCGGCCGGCTCGCTGGTCTGCCGCGCGGCGAAGCGCATGGCGAACGGCTGTTGTGCCGTGGAGGCGGTGGGCATGGTGGTCTCCTCTCGTGCGTGATTTCGAGGCGCTGCCCGCGCCGGAAGGCGTGGGAGCGACTTTTGGAGACGGTAGGGGCACGGTTACGCACGGTGCCACTGCCTTGCACCGTCTTGCACGGATTCACCCGAGGGCGGCGATGGCATCCTCGATGCGGGCCTTGGCTGCGCGTCCGTAGACGGCCATCGAGGCCAGGATCCTGAACGCCCTCAGGTAGACGGCGATCTCGCCGGGTGTGGTGATGGTGACAGCCGCAGAGAGGAGTTCGGCATTCACCTGCTGGTCGTCGAAGACGGAAAACGCTTCGAGCGGCCACATGAGGCGTGGAGCGTCGAACGGGATGACCCCGAGGCTGACCCGGGCCGCGCTCATGATCTCAAGCAAGTACTGCAGCTGATCCTCCATGGCAGCCTTGTCGCCGATGGGATAGCGCAGGACGGTCTCCTCCACTACCAGGGCAAAGGTCCGGGAGCCCTCGTGAAGGTATCGGCTGCGCTGAAGACGGCTCTCCACGGCGGCATCGACATCGTCAGGGGTCTGCTGGAACTCGGTGATGGTGGTCATCAGGGCGCGCGCGTACTCGCGGCGCTGCAACATCCCAGGGACGACATTCGAGCAGTAGACACGGATCTGCCGACTCCGTTCGACCAACGGCAGAACCGTTTCCTGGGCATGCTTCATGCCGGTCCGGTGCAGGCGCCTCCACTCGGTGTACATCTCGTCGGCCTGGCGGTTGGCAGCCACCAGATCGGCGGCCTTGTCACCGGCTCCGCAGGCCTCGCACGATGCCCGGATGTCCGAGTCGGAAGGCGGTGTCCTGGCGTTGGCGATCCGCGAGACCTTCGACTCGCTCCAGCCCAGGATGAGGGCCAGGCCATGCCCCGGGAGTCCAGCGTCCACTCGCAACTCTCTCAACCGGGTTGCGAGGGCCTCTCGCGCGTTCTGGGCGCTGGACGAGGGAGAGAGGGGCATGGTCCGGTGGTCCGTCGATCAGGCTCAGACGGTGTACTTCTCGTGGTCGATGCCTCGCTCCCAGACGGACTCGAAGGCGGAGTCGCACAGCTGCGCGACGGCCGGGTCTGCCGCGTGCTGCGGGCCGAGGCCCGCCCCGAAGCTGTCGAAGAGGTTGAAGCGGACCAACTTCCGGTCGAACAGCCAGAAGTCGTTACCGGGGAGCGCGATGTCCGATGCCTGGCTTCGAGGCAGCCAGCGGACGAGTTCGCCGGCCGCCAGGTTCACGCTGGTGATGTGGTGCTCATAGCGGATGTAGTCACTCACGGGCTCCGAGACGATCCGGGCCCGCCGCACGACGACTCCGCGCGCAACCGAGCTGCGGATGGCCTCGGTCCAGTCCCGCCAGTACTCCGAGTCGGGGTCGGTGTCGACGGGCTCACCGCGCTGCCACCGGGTGAACTCAGAGGATTCCTCCGAGACTCCGTACTGGTCCCGCATCTCCAGATGAACTGCCGAGTGCTCGGTAGCGTTCAGCAGCTCAAAGAAGCTCGGCACCTTCTGCGACATCGCACGCCTTCCTCAGGACCGGCACAAGCCGTGCCGGGATTCGAATGACCGTCTCGTGAGTGGGAATTGCGTTGTCGTGGTCGGGCCCGTGCCCGGCCACCAGGACAGCGGCGATCAGCTCCGGGTCGGCCGTGTAGCTCTGCACGATCAGGTCGCCCTGCTCGTCGTCCACCCACACGGTGGGACTCTGGTCCTTGCCTGTCTCGGGGTCGATCCCCACGAACCGTACTGCCATGACCACCCCTCCTGACCTTGCATACTGTGGCGGTACCAATCCTGGTGGCCCGGAGGCCAGTTGTCAGGTGTTTGGGGAAGGCGGAAGTCGGTGCAGGGGAGCGCCGATGATTGCACTTCATGCGATGGAATCATCATCGGATGAACCTGCTGGGACCCAGCTGGACGCGCCTACTGTGCCGCCTCCGAGGCCGATGCGGGGTGATCCGGGCGGCCCCGCGTGGTGCGCGGGGCCGCCCGGGAGAAGCTTCAGAGGGTGGTGGGGAAGTCGTCGGAGCGGATGCCGGCGAGGAAGGACTGCCAGGCCTCGGGGGTGAAGGTGAGGGCCGGGCCGTGGGGGTCCTTGCTGTCGCGGACCGGGATGATGCCGGTGATGCCGTCGGCCACCTCGACGCAGTTGTCGTTCGGGTTGCTGGCAGTTGCCTTCTTCCACTGCACGGGGAGTGCGGAGGCGACAGGGAAGTGGGTCACTTGAGCGTGTCTCTCTTCTGTGTGATGAGGTTGCGCGACTCGTCGAGGGACAGGGCGGTTGCCATGATTTCGTCGAACGCCGCTCGATAGATATCGACTTGGTCCGGATCCTCCACCCAGTCACTGCTGAGCATTCCGCTGAGCAGAACCAAGTCGAGATCGCGTTGCCGAAACTCCAGGAGTGCGAACGGCCCGGTCATTCCGGGGTGCGGCGGAGCCATGGCCGGCATGATCTGGACCTTGATGTTGGGGAGTTGGCTGAACTGGAGCAGCTTGTCCAACTGGTCGGCCATCACGCCCGGGGCGGCAGTCATGGTCAGGGCTGCCTCATGGATCACGGCCCATAGCTTCAGCGGGTTCTCGGATCGAGTGAGGACGGACTGCCTGTTGATCCGGACTTCGACACGCTCTTCGACGCTGGGCTTGTTTATCACGCCACTGGCGATGATGGCGTGAGCGTACTGGCGGGTCTGAAGCAGTCCGGGGATGTAGGCGGACTCGTACGACTTGTTGCCTACCGCCGTCTCTTCGAGGCGGATCAGATCCGTGTAGAGCGGGTTCAGCTGCTCGTAGCCCGCCATCCAGCCGGGGCGGCGCTTGTCTCGGAGGATCTCGACGAGGACCTCCTTGAGCTCCTCGTCGCACTCGTAGAAGTCGAGCAACGCCCGGACGACATCGGGCTTCAGCTGGACGCGGGCGTTCTCGTACCTGCTGAGCTTCACCAGGTTGATGCCCTCGACCTGGGCGGCCACCTCCTCCGCTGAGAGGTTCTTCAGCTCGCGGAGTCTCCTCAGCTCGGCAGCGATGCGGCGGTATCGCACGGCTGGTACTGCGACTGCCATCTACGTAACCCCTCCAGAACGTTCAGGGACCAGTGTGCATGCGAGTGGTGACGGTTCGCCACCATCGACTGAAGCGCAGAGGGTGCACCTTGCCATCGAATCTGAAAGTTTTCATATTTCAACGGCATGCCTTGCGTCGAGCCTTCAATATGCTCCATGCTGTGAGTAACAGAGCGCTGGCTGTGTGTGACATGCATGGCGTATGGCTACGGCGCATTCTCATGGGCGCTTCGTGTCGGACGTGCACGGGCCGTCGAATCGGCCGCCCGGCCTTCTCCACTCATGTGCTTGGAAGGTGTCTTCGCCATGTCTCGAAAGACCTCCACCATCTGGCTGCCGCGCAGCCGCCGTGCTCCCGCCGAGGCCCGTCGCCGCCTCTTCGCTCTCCTCTCCTCCGTCCCGGACGGGGAGCGCTTCCAGGACTCCGGGCTGCTCGTCGTCTCGGAGCTGGTCACCAATGCCGTCCTGCACGGGACGCCGCCCGGCTACCTCATCTACCTCTCGCTCGACGTCGACTCGACCCGCCTCCGGATCGAGGTGCACGACGCCCGGCGGGACCGCGTGCCCGTCCTCTCCGCGCCCGGCCTCGCCTCCAAGGCCGGGCGCGGGCTGCACCTCGTGACGTCCGTCGCCAAGCGCTGGGGCTGCTGCCCGCGCAAGCCCAGGGGCAAGATCGTCTGGTGTGAGGTGGCCGCGTGAGGGCCGATCACGACATCGTCATCGACATCCCGGGTGTCAAGCTGCCGGTCGTCGTCACCCTCAGTGCCGACGCGTTGGAGAAGATCTGGGCCTCGATTTGCTTCGTCCCGATGCCCCGATCCCAGCACCACGCCCTGGAGCGCCGCCTCACCGGCCCCTGCGCCAAGCGCGACGTGATCCGGGACCTCGCCGCCGACCCCGTCCTCGTCCTCCCGGTCGGCGACCGCGAAGTCCGCATCCGCTGGGCGAACCCCTCCGGGGAGCCCGCGTGATCGACCGGATCCGGGACTGGTGGTTCCTGCACTGCTCCCGCAGTCGCCTTGCTCGACTCTTCCGCGCCGAACGGCGCCGCCTTGAGGCCGAGTTGGCGTGCTGGCTGCCCGAGGCATCGGCGGCCGTTCGGCGCCGTGTCCTGGCCGGGATCGCGGGCGAGCGGCGGCCACCGGGATAGTGGCGTCCCGGATGACCCCCTGCATGCTAGGTTCGAACACGTTCAAAAGTTCAGGTGCGTGCAGGGGGAGCCATGGATGCGGTGCCGCTGAGTGCCCGGTGGCTGTCCGCCCTTGGCGTCGTCGTGTTCCTGCTGCCGGTGGTCGCCATCGCGGACGGGTTCGGTACGGCCGGAGTGTTCCTGTACGCGGCCGGGCTGCTCTGCGTCGTCGCCTGTGCCGTGCCGCCCTTCTTCCGCGACCCGAAGCGTTTCCGGGTCGCTTGCGCGGCCGCCGGGATGGTCGTCGCGGCGGCGTCGATCCCTTCGGGTCTCGTCGGCATCCTGTTCGCGGTGGCGATCGAGAGCTGGCCCCTGTACCTGGCCTTCCTCGCTCTGCCGGTCACCGCGATCGCCGGCCTGGTCGCGGCCTTCCAGCGGGCCCGCGGCCGCGCCCGCGGTCGCCGGGCCGCTGTGGTTGCCTGGGGGTGCGCGGCGGCCGCGGTGGCCGGCTGGTCGTCCGTCGAGCTGTGGGCGCTCCCGATCTGAGGGTCAGCCCGCGAAGCGCTCGCGCAGGGCGGCGAGGCCGGACGCGAAGACGCCGTGCACCAGATCGCCCGACTCCTTCCGGTGCTCGGCCTCGACGTCGTACGCCGCGTTCCACTCCACGAAGCTGGCGCCCAGCTCGGTGACCGGGGTGACCCTGAGCGTCGCCCGGTAGCCGTCGAGGTGGAACGTCCCGTCGGGGAAGCTGTACGTGTAGCTGCGCGCGTCCTCGTCGTAGCCGAGCAGGGTCTCGCGCAGCACGGTGCCGTCGAGCTCGAACACCCGCACCGCGCCGATCGCGTTGCCCGCCAGCTCGTTGCCGAGGCTGCTCTCGGGCAGGTCCGGGTGCCAGCCGCCGAGGCCGTGGAAGCTCCCGACCAGCTCCCACACCCGCTCGGCCGGGGCCTCCACCACCGTGCTGACCTTCGTTTCCGCCATGGCCCGCTTCCCTCCTGACGTCCCGTCACTGACAGGCCCATCCTCGGGCGCGAGACAGCCCGGACGCCAGTGGTTCAGCGCTGCCGAAGTCGGCGCAGCAGGCGGACGTACGGGCTCCAGCGGGCGGGTCGGGCGAGGGTGCCGCCGCAGGCCCGCACGGCGTGGTCCAGGCTGTCCTCGATCAGGGCGTCGTGCAGCCGGCGGATCGCCAGGGGCCAGGTGAGCCTGCCGGGGCCGCTCAGTCGCATCGCGATGGTGTGCCGCAGCACGGCGGCCCCGCCCGCCGGGTGGACGGTGAACTCGTGGTAGCCGTCGAAGCCGCGCGGGCCGTCGAAGCGGAAGCGCACCCACCGGCCGGGCGCGTACCCGACGACGGTGTAGCGGATCGGGCCGTGCCCTCCGGCGGCGCCGACGGCGAGCGGGCCGTCGAGGCGCATCCGGGGCCAGGCGGACCCCGGCCAGAGCAGGTCGTCCGGGCCGGCGAGGCCGTCGATGAGGGCGCCGACGGTCTCCGCCGGTGCCGGGACGGTGCGTTCGTGGATGTTGAGCACGGCCATGCCGGGGCCTCCCCTGGTTTTGGATGACTCTCTCCAATTGAAATGGAGAGTACTCTCCACTACATGCCCAGGCCACCCCGCCACGACGAATCCGCCCTCCTCGACGCCGCCGTCCGACTCGCGGCCGCCGGCGGACCGGCCGCCGTCACGATGTCCGCCGTCGCCCGGGAGAGTGGTGCGCCCAACGGCTCCGTGTACCACCGCTTCCCTCAACGGGCGGCGCTGCTGGCCGAGTTGTGGCTGCGGACGGTGGCGGAGTTCCAGGCCGACTGCCTGCCCGCCTTCGACGCGCACCCCGAACCGCACCTGGCGGCGGGTA
The DNA here is from genome assembly GCF_055575755.1 of Kitasatospora sp. NPDC034035. Lineage (NCBI taxonomy): Bacteria > Bacillati > Actinomycetota > Actinomycetes > Kitasatosporales > Streptomycetaceae > Kitasatospora > Kitasatospora sp. NPDC034035. The sequence continues at coordinate 107,284 of NZ_JBVISA010000008.1, forward strand.
CGGTCGCGCGGCAGGTCGTCGCCTGGTGCCGGGCCAACCGCGAGCGCGCCGTCGTGCTGCTGCACGGCGCGGAGGCCTTCGGCAAGGCCGAGTGGTCCGAGGAGCACTTGCGGCGCGAGCGGGAGGGCGGTCGGAGGGTGCTGGGGGCGCTCGCCGCGCTGGCCGGGCGGGCGGGTGCCACGACGGCCCTGGATGTCGACCGGGTCAGGCTCGCCGCCATCGGGCTCCCGCTCGCCGTGGTGCGCCACCCGCTGAACGTCGGGGCGCCGCTGCCGCCGCACGCGGAGGAACTCGCGGAGCGCGGCGCAGTCGATCTGCTGCGCGGAAGCAGGCCGTAGGATCGCCGGATGATCACCGTACCGTCCGGCCGGGTCACGCTCTCCGACCGCCGCACCCAGCGCAGTTGGGCCGTCGACGTGGCGTCATTCGAGCTTGCGGCCTGTCCGGTCACCCGTGAGCAGTACGAGGGCGTGGCCGGCGACCGCCGCCCCGCGCACAGCGTGTCGTGGCACGACGCCGTTCGCTACTGCAACGAGCTCTCCCGCCGCGAAGGCCTCACCCCCGCCTACCGGTCGGACGGCGAGGACGTGGTCTGGGACCACGCCGCCGACGGCTACCGGCTGCCCACCGAGGCCGAGTGGGAGCACGCCTGCCGGGCCGGTACGGACGGCCCGCGCTACGGCCCGCTGGACGAGATCGCCTGGCACCGCGCGAACTCCGGCGAGCGCCCGCACGCGGTGGGCGAACTCCTCCCGAACGCCTACGGGTTGTACGACCTTCTCGGCAACGTGTGGGAGTGGTGCTGGGACCTGTACGACCCCGAGGTGTACGGCAGCTACCGGGTCCTGCGCGGCGGCGGCTGGTTCGACGAGCACTGGAGCTGCCGCGCCTCCGTCCGCCGCCGCAGCCACCCGACGCTGGGGATCGACGACGTGGGATTCCGGATCGCCCGCTCGATCCGGACGTGATGCCAGGCGCAGTACAGGGAATTCCGGTGAGGGCTCGTCCCCGGCCGCCCCGTACTGGAACCTGGGCGCGCAGTTGCTGCCCGGGGCGCGCGGCCGGGGCATCGGCACCCGGGCCCATCGGCACCGGGGCCCATCGGCTGTTCGTCGACTACCTGTTCGCGCATTCGCCGGTGATACGGCTGGAGGCGGAGACCGAGTCCACCAACCGTGCCGAGCAGCGAGTGCTGGAAAAGGTCGGCTTCACCCGCGAGGGCGTGCAGCGGGCGCAGACCTTCCGCGACGGCGAATGGCGCGACGTGGTGCTCTACAGCCTGCTGCGCACCGACCCCCGGCCCGCGCTCTGAGGAACCGGCGTACGGGTGAGGGCCGTTGGGGTCGGTATGACCGACGAACCGATCGCCCTCAGCCCGATCGCCGAGACCGACCTTCCGCAGCTGGACGCGCTGGTCGCCGGGCCCGAACAGCTGGCGCCGTTCCAGTGGTTCGGCTGGCGTGACCCCGGCCGGTTCCGCCGGCTCTGGGCCGAGAACGGCCTGTTCTCCGACGAGCAGTCGGCGCTGGCGGTCCGGGCCGGGGGCGAGTTCGCGGGCTTCGTCTCCTGGCGCCGGGTGAACGCCGGGCCCAACACGTACTACTGGAACATCGGCATCCAGCTCCGCGCGGAGCTGTGCGGCCGGGGCATCGGCACCGAGGCCCAACGGCAGCTGGCACGGTACCTGTTCGCGCACACGACGGTGATGCGGCTGGAGGCGGACACCGAGGTCACCAACCGTGCCGAGCAGCGCGCCCTGGAGAAGGCCGGCTTCACCCGCGAGGGCGTGCGGCGCGGCGCCACCTTCCGGGACGGCGAGTGGCGGGACGGGGTCGTCTACAGCCTGCTGCGCACCGATCCGAAGCCCTGACCCACTCCGAACCATTCCTCGGCGAGGTCGTCCAGGGTGCTCGCCGCCGGCTTCAACTCCCGTAGGTACCACGGCAGATTGCTGTAGACGTGGAGCAGCGTGTACGCCATCAGCAGGCGGGGGTCGAAGGGGCGGCCGTACGCGGCCAGCAGTCGGCCCAGCAACCCCGGGTCGGCGCGGGTGGTGAAGAGGCCGACGGCGACGAGGTCGTAGGCCGGGTCGCCGATCATCGCGGGCTCGAAGTCGAACAGGCCGGTGAGGCGCCAGCCGGCGGCCGGGTCGGTGAGCAGGTGCTCGCGCATGAACTCGGTGTGCAGCAGGGCGCGCGCCGGGGAGGAGGGGGAGGGGAGCGGGGCGGTGGCGAGGAAGTCGGGGATCTGATCCAACCAGGCCTCGGGTAGGCCGCGTTGGCGCTGGCGGGCGACGGCTCCGGCGCGCTGGCGGTCCACGAAGGCGGGCCAGTCGCCGGGGCCGAGGACGTCGGCGAGCGGTTCGGGGTCGAGGGCGTGCAGGGCGGCGAGTGCCGCGCCGCAGTCGCGGGCGATCCGTTCGCGGTCGGGCTGCGGGATGCGCGGCCAGGCGGGTGCGAGGCCTTCGCCGGGCAGCCGGGACATCAGGATGTAGCGCCACCCGTTGACGTACTCGCCGGCCTCCCGGACCTCCGGCGTGGGGATCGGCAGCGCGCCGTGCAGCCGGCCGAGGACGCGTCCCTCGGTGATGCCGTCCTGGGCGCCGGAGGCCGGGAACAGCTTGAGGACGTGCTCGTCGCCGACCGCGTAGACCGGGACGGAACCCTCCGGGAAGCCTTCCAGCGGCAGGCCGCCCACGCCGAGCCGGGCGCACAGCGCCTCGGCGCCGGGGCGCATCACCGACTCGTCGGGGACGACCGCGTCCCGTTCCTCGTCCGTCAGTACCAGGGGCAGCACGGGCGCACCGTACGCAGACCGACGGCCGCGTCGCAAAGAGTTTTCACCGCTCCTCCCGGGGGCCGCCGCAGGCGTCGGCGGTCGGCGAGACCGGCTCGGGCCCGGCGGCCGGGTCGCGGGTGAGCAGGTAGCGAGCGCCGGGGCCGGTCTCTCCGGCGCGGTCGCCGGCGTTGTAGAGGGCGCAGCGGGACAGCGAGAGGCAGCCGCAGCCGATGCAGCCGGACAACTTGCCCTTCAGCCGTTCGAGTTCGGCGATCTGCTCGTCGATGCGGCTCTGCCAGGACTCGGCGACCCGGCCCCACTCGGCGCGGCTGGGCGCCGGGCGATCGGGGAGGCGGTCGAGGGCGACCCTCGCCTCGTCCAGGGAGAGGCCGACCCGCTGGGCGGCGCGGATGAACGCGATCCGGCGCAGGGTGGCGCGGGTGTAGCGGCGTTGACCGCCGGCGGTGCGGGTGGCGTGGATCAGGTCGAGGCTCTCGTAGTAGCGCAGCGCGGACGCGGCGAGGCCGCTGCGGTCGGCGAGTTGGCCGATGGTGAGCAGGTCGCTGTGGTGCGGACCGGGGGCGCGGCGGCCGTCGGGATGGGCGGTCATGGGAGCCCACTGTAGCCGCTTGACCTCAAGCTGGCTTTAAGTTGCACCATCGTGGTCATGACGACGAACGCAGTGATCAACGCACCCGCGGAAACCGTGACCGAGACCAAGGCCGAGGCTCTCCCCCAGGCCCGGTTCGAGGACCTGTCGGCCCTGATGGGCCTGATGACCGGCGACGAGAAGCACGGCCCGGCCGCCACCTCCACGCTGGACGCGCTCTGGGTGCTGTACGACCGGGTGCTGCGGGTCACCCCGGCCACCGCCGAGAAGCAGGACCGCGACCGCTTCCTGCTCTCCAAGGGCCACGGCCCGATGGCGTACTACGCGGTGCTGGCGGCCAAGGGCTTCATCGACCCCGAGGTGCTGCCGAGCTTCGGCGGCTACGACTCGCCGCTCGGCCACCACCCGGACCGCACGCTGATCCCCGGCGTGGAGATCGCCTCCGGTTCGCTCGGGCACGGCCTGCCGCTGGGCGTCGGTACGGCGCTCGGGCTGCGGGCGCAGGGCCTGGACGACCCGGCGGTGTGGGTGCTGGTCGGCGACGCCGAGTTCGACGAGGGCTCCAACCACGAGGCGGTCGCCTTCGCCGGGGCGTACGGGCTGGACCGGCTGCACGTGGTGGTGATCGACAACTCCTCGGCCACGCACGGCTGGCAGGGCGGCATCGCGCAGCGGTTCGCCTCCGAGGGCTGGTCGACCGCGACGGTGGACGGCCGCGACCACGAGGCGCTGTACCGGGCCTACACCGCCGAGCACCCGGGCCGCCCGCACGTGGTGGTCGCCCGGGTGGAGCCCAAGGGCTACTGAGCCCCCACCGGCGCCCACAGCCACCCCGTACTGCACGTGCGGCACGTACGTGCCGCACGCACGCCAAGACTGCAAGAACCCGAAGGGAACCCCACCGATGGACACCATGCGCGACCGCTTCGTCGACGTCACCACCCGCCTGCTGGACGAGGACCCCCGGCTGGCCGTGGTGCTCGCCGACATCACCGCGGCCGCCTTCACCCCGGCCCAGGAGCGCCACCCCGACCGGGTGGTCAACGTCGGCATCCGGGAACAGCTGCTGATCGGCGCCGCGGGCGGTCTGGCGCTCAGCGGGATGCGTCCCATCGCCCACACCTTCGCCAGCTTCCTGATCGAACGGCCCTTCGAGCAGGTCAAGTTGGACCTGACCCACCAGGGCGTCGGCGCCGTCCTGGTCAGCGCGGCCGGCTCCTACGACTGGCCGGCCGGCGGCCGTACCCACATGTCCCCGGGCGACGTCGCCCTGCTGGACACCTTGCCGGACTGGACCGTCCACGTCCCCGGCCACCCGGACGAGGCCGAGCAGCTGCTGCGGCACGCCTACGCGGACGGCGACCGCAACGTGTACGTCCGGCTCTCGGCGCACCAGAACGCGGCGCCGGTGGCGGTCGAGCCGGGCCGCTTCACCACCGTCCGCACCGGCTCGCGCGGTGTGGTGCTGGCCGTCGGGCCGATGCTGGACGCGGTGCTCGCGGCCACCGAGGGCCTGGACGTCACCGTGCTGTACGCGGCGACGGTGCGGCCCTTCGACGCCGCCGGGCTGCGTGCGGCGATCGGCGACCGGGCGGACGTGGTGCTGGTCGAGCCGTACCTGGCGGGCACCTCGGCGAACGAGGCGCACGAGGCGCTGGCCGACCGCCCGCACCGGGTGCTGGGCCTCGGCGTGCCGCGCGAGGAGCACCGGCACTACGGCTCGATCGCGGAGCACCTGGCCGCCTACGGCCTGGACGCGCCCGCGCTGCGGGAGCGGATCGGCACCTTCCTGGGGTGAGCCGGTCCCAGTCGGATCAGTCCGCGGATCAGCCGGTGAGTCGGTCCCTGTCGGATCAGTCGGCGGATCAGCCGGTCAGGACCACGGCCACCGCGTCCGGGCCGACCCGCACCGCCGAGCCGTCCAGCACCGCCGAGCCGTCCAGCACCGCCGCCCCGTCCAGCACCGCCGCCCCGACCCGCACCGCCGCGCCGTCCGGCGCCGCCGGGTCGCCGGGAACCGTTCGGCCGAAGGCCGCGACCACCTCGAGTCCGGCGGCCCCCAGGGGCAGCGCGGCCTCGGCCGGCCCGAGGTTGACCGCGATCCGGTACGGCCCGCGGTGTACCACCAGCCAGCCCGCCGCCTCGTCGAAGTCCACCCGGACCGTGCCGAGGTCGGGGTCGGCGAGCTCCGGGCGTTCGCGTCGCAGCCGGATCAACGTCCGGTACCAGATGAGCAGTTCGTTGTGCGGGGTGCGCCGGGGCTCGGTCCAGTCCAGGACGGAACGCAGGACGGTGGCGGGCTCCTGCGGGTCGGGGACGGCGTCGGCGGCCCAGCCGTGTTCGGCGAACTCCCGCCGCCGGCCCTGCCGGACGGCTTCGGCGAGGTCCGGGTCGGTGTGGTCGGTGAAGTACTGCCAGGGGGTGGCGGCGCCCCATTCCTCGCCCATGAACAGCATGGGGGTGAACGGCGAGGTGAGCACGAGCGCGGCGCCGCAGGCGAGCCGGCCGGGGGAGAGCGTGGTGGAGAGGCGGTCCCCGAGCGCCCGGTTGCCGATCTGGTCGTGGGTCTGCAGGTAGCCGAGCAGCCGGTGTCCCTCGCCCGCCGGGAACGGGCGTCCGTGGCTGCGGCCGCGGAAGGAGGACCAGGTGCCGTCGTGGAAGAAGCCCCGGGTGAGGGTTTTGGCGATGGCGGCGAGCGGTTCGCGCGCGAAGTCCCCGTAGTAGCCCTGGGATTCGCCGGTGAGCGCGCAGTGCAGGGCGTGGTGGAAGTCGTCGCTCCACTGGGCGCCGAGGCCCTGGCCGCCGGCCTCGCGCGGGGTGGTGGTGCGCGGGGTGTTGAGGTCGGACTCGGCGATCAGGAACAGCGGGCGGTTCGTCGCGACCGCCAACTTCTGGACCTCGTACGAGAGTTCTTCGAGGAAGTGGACCGCGCGGTCGTCCGCGAGGGCGTGCACGGCGTCCAGCCGCAGGCCGTCGATGCGGTAGTCGCGCAGCCAGGCCAGCGCGCTGCCGATCAGGTACGCGCGGACTTCGTCCGAGCCGGGCGCGTCCAGGTTCACCGCGGAGCCCCACGGGGTGTGGTGCCGGTCGGTGAAGTACGGCCCGAAGGACGGCAGGTAGTTGCCGGACGGGCCGAGGTGGTTGTGGACGACGTCCAGCACCACACCGAGGCCCTTGCGGTGGGCGGTGTCGACGAAGCGCTTGAGCCCCTCGGGGCCGCCGTAGGGCTCGTGGACGGCCCAGAGCGAGACCCCGTCGTAGCCCCAGCCGTGCTTGCCGGGGAACGGGCAGACCGGCATCAGCTCGACGAAGTCGACGCCCAACTCGACGAGGTGGTCCAGGTGTTCGGCGGCGGCGTCGAAGGTGCCGCGCGCGGTGAAGGTGCCGATGTGCAGCTCGTACAGCACCGCTCCGGGCAGTGCGCGGCCGCGCCAGCCGGTCCGGGACCAGCGGAACGCGGCGTGGTCCACCGGCCGGCTCGGGCCGTCCGGGCCGTGCGGCTGCCACGCCGAACGGGGGTCGGGCAGCGGCGGGCCGCCGTCGAGGCGGAAGGCGTAGTCGCCCGCCGGGGCCTCGCCGGACCACCAGCCGTCACGGTCGGTGCAGCGGTCCAACTCGTGCGGCACGCCGTCGACTTCGACGCGGACGCGGGAAGCGGCGTTGGGCGCCCATACCTCGTACGCCCGCACCTCCTCGACCCGCACCACGTCGACCCGATCCTCCTTGGCCGGCACCTCCTTGGCCTGTGCCTTGTCGGCCCGCGCCTCGTTGGCCGGCATCAGCCCCTCCTCGTCAGCAGCGCCACCGGCAGGGCCGCCAGCAGCTCGGCGACCGGCACCGGGCCCGCCGGGAAGCTCCGCAGCGTCAGCTCGTCCGTCCACGGTCCGCCCGGTGGCAGCTCCAGCACGGTGTCCCGCCAGCCGCCCGCCCGCTCCAGCCCGTACGGCAGCCGGGTGACGGCGGTGACCACGTCGTTCCCGCGGGCGAAGGCCAGCAGGTGGTCGCTGGAGAGGCCCACGCCGGGCAGCGGCCGGTACGGGCCGAGCGGGCGGGAGCGGCGCAGGTGCAGTGCGCGGGTGGTGAGGTGCAGCTTCTCGCGGGCGAGGTCGCCGGGGCGCGCCGTGGCCGAGTCGGTGAGCCGGACGGCGAGCGCGCCGAGGTCCACCACGCCCCGGTTGTCCGGGTCCACCAGGGTGTACAGCGGCTCCTCGCTGCCCTGGTAGAGGTCGGGTACGCCCGGCACGGTGAGGTGGAGGAGGGCGGCGGCGAGGGTGTTGGAGCGGGCGTACGGGGCGAGGGCGTGCACCGTGCCCTCGATCCGGGGGAGCAGCCCGGGGTTGCCGAAGACGGCGCGGGCCCGCTCCTCCAGCGCCCGCTCGTAGCGCGGGTCGGGCTCGGTCCAGGAGGTGTGCAGCTTGGCTTCGCGGACCGCTTTGAGCAGGGCGGCGACCAGCCGGTCCGGGGTGATCGGCCAGGCGGCGACCAGGGTGTGCCAGAGCAGCCAGTCGGCGTCGCGGTCGAGGCCGGCAGCGCCGGGCCCGACAGCCGGGAGCCCGGCTGCGGTGGACCAGGCGGCGGCCTCGGCGGCCCACGCCTCCGGCTGCTCGGCGAGGACGGCGAGCCGGGCACGGGCGTCGGCGCTGCGCTTGGTGTCGTGGGTGGAGAGCACGGTCATGCCGTGCGGCCAGTCACGCTCCTGCCGGCGGCACCAGTCGTGGAAGTCCGCCGGGCGCAGCCCGGGCCGGGCGGGATCGCCGCCGACCTCGTTGAGACCGGGCAGCGCGTTCCAGCGGTAGAAGGCGGTGTCCTCGACGCCCTTGGCGGCCACCGCCGCGGCGGTCTGGGCGAAGCGCACGCAGAACTCGTCGTGGTCCGCGCCGCGCCCCAGCTCGCCGAGCGCCAGTGCGGCCACCAGCCGGTCGGTGGGGTCGGCGGAGCCGTCCAGGGCCGCCCGCAGCTGCTGCGCCGAGGCGGTGGGCACCTGTTCGCCGGGCCGGGCGTACGGCCGGTAGGCGGGGTAGCCGGTGAGCAGCCGCCCGAGCGAGGCGCGCAGCTGCCAGGGTGAGTGGTCGGCGTGCGCGGGCTCGGCGGCGCCGATCCGCAGGGCGATCCGCACCAGCCGCTCGACCTCGGCGGCGAGCTCGCCGTCCGGTCGGGTCATGTCGGCCCGCCCGCGCCGGGCGGCGGCGATCGCCGGGTGCGGGTCCTCGCACAGGTCCCGGGCGGGGCCGCCGTGCGGGGAGGGGTCGCGCAGGAACGACTCGTAGGCCCCGGCCAGCCGGCAGGCGCCCGCGTGGTCGGTGAGCACGCCGTCGATGCGGCGCAGCGCGTCGTAGCCGGTGGTGCCGGCGACCGGCCAGTCCTCGGGCAGCCGCTCCTCGCCGGTGAGGATCTTCTCGACCACGACGTACGCCCCGCCGGTGGCGCCCGTCGCCCCGCCGGTGGCGCCCGTCGCCCCGCCGGTGGCCCCCGCCCGGCTGGTGGCCGCTGCGAGGCGGTGCAGGTAGCCGCGCGGGTCGGCGAGCCCGTCCGGGTGGTCGATCCGGAAGCCGGCCAGGACGCCGTCGGCGTGCAGGCCCAGCAGCACGGCATGGGTGGCGGCGAACACCTCGGGGTCCTCGACGCGGAGGGCGATCAGCTCGTTGACGGTGAAGAAGCGCCGGTAGTTGAGTTCGGTGCGGGCCAGGCGCCACCAGGCGAGCCGGTACCACTGGCGGGCGAGCAGCTCGGGCAGCGGCAGGGCCTCGGTGCCGGGGCGCAGCGGCAGCTCGTGCCGGTGGTAGCGCAGGGTCTCGCCGTCGACGGTGAGCTGGTCCAGGACGGTGCCGAGCCGGTCGCCGAGCAGGGGCAGCAGGACCCGGCCGCGCCCGGGGGCGTCGGTGGGGCCGGGCTGGGCGGTCCAGTCGATGTCGAACCAGCGGGCGTACGGCGAGTCGGGCCCGTCGCGCAGCACCTGCCAGAGCGGGCGGTTGAGCCGCTCCGGGACGGGCACGGCCATGTGGTTGGGCACCACGTCGGCGATCAGGCGCAGTCCGTGTCGGTGCGCTTCGGCGGCCAGTGCGCGCAGCGCGGCCTCGCCGCCGAGCTGCTCGCTGATCCGGGTGTGGTCGACGGTGTCGTAGCCGTGGGTGGAGCCGGGGGCGGCTTCCAGCAGCGGGGAGAGGTGCAGGTGGGAGACGCCGAGGGCGGCCAGGTAGGGGACGGCGGCGGTGGCGTCGTGGAGGGTGAAGCCGGGCTGGAGCTGGAGGCGGTAGCTGGCGGTGGGCGTGCCGCCGGGAGGGGTGGCGGCCGGGCGGGACTGCGCGGGCTCGGCGGCGGAGGTCATAGCTCCATAGGTACCCGGGGGAGCCCGCCGCCAAGACCCGCTGCTGACCCGAACAGGTGACCACCGCCGTTCGCGGACGGTGACCGTCACCGTCGCGGAGGGGCGACCGCCGCCGTTCGGGGAGTCTCGCTACGCCGGCCGCTGCAGCACCATCAGTGAGCGGTCGATGAGCCACAGCGTGTCGCCCGCCTTGACGCGCGCCCCCGTGCCCGGGGCGGGCAGCCGGGCCTGCGCGGTGTCGACCACGAGCTGCCACTCCTGCCCGTGGTCGGCGGGCACGGTGAACTCCAGCGGCTCGAAGTGGGCGTTGAACATCAGCAGGAAGGAGTCGTCGACGATGCGCCCACCGCGCCGGTCCGGCTCGGAGATCGCGTAGCCGTTGAGGAAGACGGTCAGCGACTTGGCGTAGCTGGCGCCCCAGTTGCGCTTGGTCATCTCCTCGCCGGTCGGGGTGAACCAGGCGATGTCCGTGAGGTCGTCGAAGCCGCCGGAAGCCGGCGCCCCCGCACCGGGCCGCCCGGACCTCGAGGGCCCGGAGCCCGGCCGCTCGGCCCCTGACAGCCCGGCCCCCGACGGCCCGGACACCGACGACGGCCCCGACACCGGCCGCCCGTGGAAGAACCGCCGCCGCCGGAACACCGGGTGGTCGCGGCGCAGCCAGATCATCCCCTGGGTGAACTCCAGCAGCCGTGCCTGCGGCCCGTCGTCCTCGGGCCAGTGCACCCAGCTGAGCTCGTTGTCCTGGCAGTAGGTGTTGTTGTTGCCCAGCTGGGTGCGGCCGAGTTCGTCGCCGTGGGAGAGCATCGGCACGCCCTGGGAGAGCATCAGGGTGGCGATGAAGTTGCGCTGCTGGCGTGCGCGCAGTTCCTCGACGGCCGGGTCGGTGGTGGGGCCCTCGACGCCGCAGTTCCAGGAGCGGTTGAAGGATTCGCCGTCGCGGTTGTCCTCGCCGTTGGCCTGGTTGCGCTTGTCGTTGTAGGAGACGAGGTCGCGCAGGGTGAAGCCGTCGTGGCAGGTGACGAAGTTGATGGAGGCGATCGGGCGGCGGCCGTCGTCCTGGTAGAGGTCGGAGGAGCCGGTGAGCCGGGAGCCGAACTCGGCGAGGGTGGCGTTCTCGCCGCGCCACAGGTCGCGCACGGTGTCCCGGTACATGCCGTTCCACTCCGTCCACAGCGGCGGGAAGTTGCCGACCTGGTAGCCGCCCTCGCCGAGGTCCCAGGGCTCGGCGATGAGCTTGGCCTGGGAGACCACCGGGTCCTGCTGGACCAGGTCGAAGAACGAGGAGAGCCGGTCGACCTCGTGGAACTGCCGGGCGAGGGTGGCGGCGAGGTCGAATCTGAAGCCGTCCACGTGCATCTCGGTGACCCAGTAGCGCAGCGAGTCCATGATCAGCTGGAGCACGTGCGGGCTGCGCATCAGCAGGCTGTTGCCGGTGCCGGTGGTGTCCTCGTAGAAGCGCTGGTCCTGGGCGAGGCGGTAGTAGGAGACGTTGTCCAGGCCGCGCAGCGAGAGCGTCGGGCCGAGGTGGTTGCCCTCGGCGGTGTGGTTGTAGACGACGTCCAGGATCACCTCGATCCCGGCCGCGTGCAGGGCCTTGACCATCGACTTGAACTCCTGCACCTGCTGGCCGCGGTCGCCGGTGGAGGAGTAGGAGGAGTGCGGGGCGAAGAAGCCGATGGTGTTGTAGCCCCAGTAGTTGGCCAGGCCGAGGTCGCGCAGCCGGTGGTCGCGGACGAACTGGTGCACCGGCATCAGCTCGATCGCGGTGACGCCGAGCTTGGCCAGGTGCTCGATCACCGCCGGGTGGGCCAGGCCCGCGTAGGTGCCGCGGATCTCCTCGGGGATGCCCGGGTGCAGCCGGGTGAGGCCCTTGACGTGGGCCTCGTAGATGACGGTGCGGTGGTAGTCGGTGCGCGGCGGGCGGTCGGTGCCCCAGTCGAAGTACGGGTTGATCACCACCGAGTGCATGGTGTGCGGGGCGGAGTCGAGGTCGTTGCGGCGCTCGGGTGCGCCGAAGTGGTAGCCGTAGACCGACTCGTCCCAGTCGATGTTCCCGCTCATCGCCTTGGCGTACGGGTCCAGGAGCAGCTTGGCGCTGTTGTGCCGCTGGCCGAGGCCCGGGTTGTACGGGCCGTGCACGCGGAAGCCGTAGCGCTGGCCGGGCTGGATGCCCGGGAGGTAGGCGTGCCGGACGAAGGCGTCCGTCTCGCGCAGTTCGACGGCGGTCTCGGAGCCGTCCTCGTCGAGCAGGCACAGCTCGATGCGGTCGGCGCTCTCGGAGAACACGGCGAAGTTGGTGCCGGCCCCGTCGTAGGTGGCGCCGAGCGGGTAGGGCGTACCAGGCCAGACCTGCATGACTCCTCAACTTCCTTGCTGCCTATGGAAACTGACATGTGGTCCGACAATAAGTCCGACGGACTGCCCGGACTCGGACGCTCTCCTGCCCGGCCGGGCGGCCGGGCATGTGCGGTGCTCGTGCGCCGTGACGCACGGCACAGCCCGCATACTTCCCGAGCCCTTCCCCGGGGGCCGGGAGAACCGGCCCGGGTTGGTCCGAACGAGTGTCCGGCGGGCATTCCTGTGAAGAGTGGTGCGGGTGGTGCGGACCAGTGGTGCGGGCGGAGCCCTCGAGCATCCGGCTGCGGTCGGCTCGCGGCGGGCAGTACCCTTGATCGTCCGGCCGCCCCGGCCGACCCGGCGCACTGCCGACGGACAGTCAGCGGACAGTCGACGGACCCGGGGCAGAACGAGCAGCAACCAGATGAGGTGGCGCATGGTGTTCCCCGCCGGCGGCCGTGGCCCCGGGCCCGACGGCCCCCACCGGGTCGGGGCCCGCAGCGAGGCGCCCACGGTGGTCATGCGCCCCACCCTGACCGGCCGCGCGCTGGTCCCCGCCCAGAGCGGCCCCGTCGAGATACCCGCACTGGCCTGGTCCGCCGCCGAATGGGAGGACGCCTACCAGCGGGTGCGGCTGTCCGGCCGCGCCTACGTCTGGCTCAACCTGGTCGAACAGCGGCTGCGCTCCCTGGTGGACGAAGTCCTGCACCCCATCTACGCCCCCGCCCACGGCGAGGACTGGGTCACCGCCGCCGCCGGACCGGCCGGCGAGGAATGGGCACACCGGGCCGGGGCCGTGCGCGAGGTCAGCCGCCGCAAGGGCTACCTGCTCGACCCGGCCGACGACGACCCGCTGGTCTTCCTCACCCTGCCCCAGCTGCGCGAGCTGATGGTCCAGCACTGGCCCTGCTTCGAGCCGTACCTCGCCGACCGCCGCGAGATCGAACTCGCCCTGGACGAGCTGGAAGTGGCCCGGCACGTGGTCTCCCGCAACCGGGTGCTCACCCAGACCGTCCTGGCCCAGACCGAGCGGGCCGCCGCCCGGCTGCTGGCCGTCCTGGACGGCGGCGCGGGCGGGGTGCCCGCCGACGTCGTGGAGTCCCTGGTGGCCGGCCGGTACGCGGACGTGGTCGCGGTGCACGCCGACCGCGTCCGGCTGCAGCGCGACCTTCCGGTGGAGGACCTCCTGGACGGTGCCCGACGACTCGACGCGCTCGGCATCGGCCTCGGCATGCTCTGTCAGAACTACACCGGCAAGCGCCTGGTGCGGCTGGCCGGGGAGGGCTGCCGGGTCCGGCTGCTCTTCCTCAACCCGGCGAGCAGCGCGGTACGCCGCCGTGAACGCGAACTCGGCCTCGGGCGCAACGAGTTGTCCCGCTCGATCGAGATGAACATCATGCACGTACGGCGGGTCCGGGCCCGGCTGCGCGACCAGGGCGGCTTCGAGATCCGGGTCTTCGACGAGACCCCGCGCTTCACCGCCTACCTGGTCGAGGGCCCCCGGACCACCGGCCAGGCCGGCGGCCGCCGACAGGGCCGCGACCTCGGCGTCATCCAGCCCTACCTGCGCCGCGCCCGCGGCATGGAGTCCCCGGCGCTGGTACTGCGCGGCGGCGCCGGTCAGCAGCCCGGCGGCACCGAGCCGGGACTGCTGGAGGTCTACCGCGAGGAGTTCGAAGGGGTCTGGGCGGACTCCCGGCCCGTGTCGTGAGGCCCACGCCGTGAGGCCCACGCCGTGAGGCCCACGCCGTGAGGCCCACGCCGTGAGGCCCACGCCGTGAGATAACCGCTGGTCCACGGGGTGCGGTGGCTGCCAGACTGCGGGCCGTGAACAGCCTTCCCGCGTGGACCCTGGAACCCGCCGCGTTCGACGACCTCGAACGCATCACCGACCTCAAGGACCAGGTCATGCGCGCCGACCTGGAACGCCTCGGCCGCTGGGACCCGGACCGCTCCCGCCGGCGGGTGGCGGACTCCTTCTCCACCAGGTGGACGTCCGTGCTGCTGGTCGAGGGCGCCTTCGCCGGCTCCGTCACCGTCCGCCCCGACGAGCAGGGCGGGCGCCACCTGGAACTGTTCTACCTGGCCCCGCACCTCCAGGGCCGCGGCCTCGGCACCGCCGTGCTGCGCCGGCTCCTCGCCGAGGCCGACGCCGCCGGAGAGCCGGTGCGCCTCGTCGTCCTGCGGGGCAGCGCCGCCCAGCGGCTGTACGAGCGGCACGGCTTCACCGTCGTCCACGAGGACCCGATCGACGTCCACATGCACCGCCCGGCCCCCGAACCCACCCCCGCGACCACCCCGGAGCAGGCGCGCACCCGGCTCCAGAACTGGGCAGCCCTCTGGAGCACCGGTGCCGCCACCGGCCGCACCGTGATCGACGCGGCCTGTGAGGCCCTGGTCGTCGGACTCGACGGCCCGGCCCTGCGCGAGCTGGCCGCCTGCGAGTACGCCGACGCCGTCACCGACCTGGACGCGCTGTTGCCCCCGGCGCTGGCCGAACAGGGCCTGGACTTCCACCCCAACGGGAGCCGCTCCGCCGACGAGGCCGCGCTGCGGGCGCTCGCCGCGCGCTGCCTGGACGGGGAGCTGACGCCCCGGGAGCTGACCCGCGTCGTGCACCAGCGCTGGGGGCACCAGCTCGACGAGTCCGACCCGCTCTCGTGCCTCGACGACGAGTACGACATGCTCGACTACGGCACGCGCACTCGGGAGGACCTGGACGCCGACGTCCTCGCCGAGGCCCGCCGCCTGAGGCAGTAACGATTCGTCGGCGACCGGCCTCAGGCCTCCGTAGGCCGGACGGCTGGCGGCCGGTAGTCATCCGAGATGCCCACGGCCCGGCGCCCTCGCTGGCGCGTCTCCGATCGTCCGCAGCGGGTGGGACTCGTCCGGCCGGTGAGGGGGCACCCGGGCAGGTTCGGGGCAGTGCTCATGGGTGGCTCCTGCGTTCGGGCCCGAGGAGCAGCCCGGGCCCGCCGGGCAGGGGGAGCGGGCGGCCCGTGGGTCGGGTTGTCGGTGGGTCGGGTGATGATAGGGGCTGTTTCGAGCGGTAGGACGGAAGGACACACCTGATGAGCTGGTGGCAGCAGCCACTGGTCGGCTTCGACCTGGAGACCACGGGCACCGACCCGGCCGTGGAGCGCATCGTCACGGCCGCGCTCGTGGACACGGTCGGGGCCGCTCGGGTGTCTCATGGCGAGGCACGGCGCCGGCCGGCAGCCCACGCCGGAACGAGGGCCGCGTGATGAGCTGGATCAGTGGGCCGTTGGTGGCCTTCGACCTGGAGACCACGGGCACCGACGTCGAGACCGACCGCATCGTGACGGCGGCGGTCGTGCGCCTGGATTCGGCCGGGGCCGTCTCGGCCGAGCGGACCTGGCTGCTGAATCCCGGGGTAGCCATACCCGAGCAGGCATCGGCGATCCATGGCATCTCGACGGAACACGCCCGCGAGCACGGGGTGCCGGCTGCTTCGGCCATCGAGGAGATCGTGCAGGTCGTCGTCGAGGGGCTGCGCACGGGGACGCCTCTGGTGGTGATGAACGCACGCTACGACCTGTCACTGCTGGACCGCGAGTGTCGGCGGCACGGGGTCGAGTCGATCAGTGCGCGGCTGGGTGGTGTGCCTTCGCCCGTCATCGATCCGCTGGTGATCGACAAGCACATCGACAAGTACCGGAAGGGCAAGCGGGCCCTCCACGCGTTGTGTGCGCACTACGGGGTGTCGCTCGATGACGCGCACAACGCGAGGGCCGATGCCGTGGCCGCCGCCCGCGTGGTGCGGCGCATGGGTGAGAAGCACCAGCCCGTGGGCCTGATGCCGCTGGCGGATCTGCATGACCTTCAGGTGCGTGCGGCGGCTGAGCAGTCGGTCTCCCTCCAGGCCTATCTGCGGCGTACCGCGGATCCGACGGCAGTCGTCGAGCCGGCCTGGCCGCTCATTCCCCGGAGTCGGTGACCGCGCCGGTCACCGTCCGGCCGACCTGCCGTGCGAACGGCGACATCGGGTCCTCCTGCAAGGCCTTCAGGGACAGCGGCACGCGCTCGCGCACCAGGTCGACGTCGAGGATCTGGGCCGAGATCTCCTGGCCGACGGCGACGACCTCGGAGGGGTGATCGAAACGGTGCCAGGACAGCTCGGGAATGTTGATCATCGCGGTGAAGCCGCCGATGTCCACGAAGGTCACCCCGAAGTCGGCGATCTTGATGACCGTGCCGGTGACGATCTGCCCGCGGCGGAGAGTCCTCAGAAAGGCCCAGTCCCGATCGCTCCGGGTCGGCTCGGTCCTCCACCGGGCGCGCAGGACGCCGTCGCTGTCGGGCAGGACCGCGGTGAACAGCGGGTGGCGTTCGTCGAGGGCCAAGGGCAGGGCCATCGCGGCACGGGCGCCTGCCACCCGGGCGGCCAGTTCCCGGTACTCGGACTCGTCGGCCATCGTGCCGGAGATGGCTCCGTTCTCGTCCTCCCAGACGAACTCCACCGAACCCCGGTCGGGAAGCGCGGCAAGGACCGCGTCGACATCGGTGGACAGGTCCGGCCAGACGGTCAACCGGGCACGAGGGGTGAGCCGGGCGCGTACCGCATCGAGGGTGCCCTCGGTGAGGCGGTGCCAGCGGGAGGCATTGTGGAGGTACCCCTCCTCCAGTACCGCTGCCTGCCGCATGGCGACGGACCAGCCGAGACGGGCCCAGAAGTCCTCGTCGGCGGGACGTTGCACGCCGGGCTCGTCGACGTCCGCGTCATAGGGCGAGGCCTCCAGCCGCTCCGGGAAGAGACCGAGAGCCCGGGTGCGGGCAACGGCGCGCTCGCAGGACGTGTCGCTGCTGACGTAGACGTACTGGTCCCAACCGACGTGCACGACGAACCTGTCCTCCACCTCCAGACGGCACCAGGCGCCGTTGTCGCGGAGCATGGCCCTGACCAGCTCCAGGCCGAGGGAGACGGGCACCTCGGCACCGTCGTGGAACCCGCTGAGGTCGGGCGGGAAGAGCCCGGCGAGACCATGGCCGTCGACCGCCGGCTCCAGGCCGAAGTGGGCAAGGCCGGAGATCTCCGGCTCACGAATGGCCAGTCGGTCGATGCCGGTGTCCTCGGCGAAGGCGGCAATCGCTTGCAGATAGGCGGCCTCGACCGGTCCGTGGTCGCTGGTCGAGTCCTCGGTGCCGGTGTAGCTGCCGTGCTCGTCGCGGTCGGCAGGGTCGTACTTGGTGATCTGGTGGACGAAAGGCGGCGCGTGGCTCCCCGTGGTCGTTGACGATGCTGGCTCAGCGGCCGATCTCGTGATCGGGAGCGTAGGGCGGGATGGGCCGGCGCATCGCTGCCTCGAGGATGGTCATCGCGATCACCTTCTGCAAGCGGGATACCGAGCCGCATCGCCGCCGCAGTCGCCGCTGCCGGGAGCCGCCCCCGGACCCGGCCCGGCCTGACGGCCCTACTGCAGGTCCAGGCCCACCGGGTGCGTGAGGTCCGTCGGGCAGATGAAGACGTGCAGTTCTCCGAACCGTCCGACGGACACGTCCGGCGCCAAGCCGCTGTCCACGGTGAGCAGGTGGACCATCCGCGCGCCGCAGCCGCAGTCGATCGGGACCAGGTCGGTGGAGTGCCAGGACGGCCAGCCGCCGACCTTCCAGCCCTCCGCGCAGGACAGGAAGCGGTGGTACTCGATGCCGTGCCGCTGCGCGAACTCCTCGGCGGCGTCGTGGAGTTCGCTGGGCAGCTCGTCCTGGTCGGGCAGGTCCCGGACCTGCTCGGGGCGCAGCGCGCACGGGGTCGGCAGGTACGTCTTGTCGCTGCGCCGGGGTGCCGGGGGTGTGGCCGGGGCGAGGTCGGCGGCGCGCTGCCAGTGGAGTTCGACGTTCGGGCCGTAGTAGTAGCGCGTGTTCGGGAGGTCGTCGTGGTCGTTGGGGCACCAGATCACCTGGAGCCGGTCGGTGCCGTCCGGCCAGGGCAGGTGCGGGGCGTCCTCGGCCCGGAGGTGGACGAGCGGCACCATGGCCGTTCCGGCGGCCGGCCGCTCGGGGACCATGCGGTGGGTGCGCCAGTTGACCAGGTCGAGGGAGCGGCCGTCGCCCATGATCCGGCGCTGCTCGGCGGCTTCGGCCGAGGTGAAGACGTGCGCGGGGCCGCCGGCCCGGGTGCGCTCGCGCACCGCGCGGTCGATGTCCTCCCAGATCGCGCGGTCGGCGGCGGAGACGTCCTGGTACTCGTCCTCCAGGTGCCCGGCGGTGCAGTGCGGCCAGGGTTCGTCGGCCGGCCAGAGCGCGGGGCCGCCGATCCGGCTCGCCTGCGGGTCGGGCGTCGCGGCGTACGGGTGGAGCAGGGTGGCGGGCCGCAGGTACGGGGCCAGTCCCGGTACGGCGGCGACGAGTTCGGCGGGGGTCGGGCGGGTGTCGGTCACGCCGCACACCCTAGGGGTACGGTCCGTCAGGCCGCAGGGAAGTCGAAGGTGTACCCCTGGGCGACCAGCCAGGGCAGCAGCTGCTTGAGTGCGGCCACCGTCTGGCTGCGATCGCCGCCGCCGTCGTGCATGAGGATCACGCCGCCGGACTTGAGCTGCTTCTGCACGGTGGAGACGATGGCGGGCACGCCGGGGCGGGACCAGTCGCGCGGGTCGACGGTCCAGCCGAGCGAGCCCATTCCCAGGCTCGCGGTGATCTGCTCGTTGTCGGCGTTGAAGCCGCCGCCCGGGGCGCGGAACCAGTCGACCTGGGTGCCCGGGCCGCCGGCCTGGACGATCATGTCCCGGGCCGCGGTGATCTCGTACACGGCTTTGTCGTGCGGGAGCTTCGCGAAGGGCTGCGGGTGGTGGACGCTGTGGTCGCAGAGCCGGTGCCCGGCGGCCAGGACGCGCTTGACCGTGGCCGGGTTGGCGGCGGCGTTCTGGCCGATCTCGCAGAAGGTGGCCTTGGCGTGGTACTGGGCGAGCAGGTCGAGGATCTGGCCGGTCGCGGGGCCGGGGCCGTCGTCGAAGGTGAGCGCGACGGTGCGGCCGCCGGAGGCGGTGGAGCCGATCACGGTGCCCGCCCCGGGGTGCTCGGGCGGGGTGGTCGGCGGCGCGGCGGGCGAGGAGGCCGCGGCGGGGGTGGCCGGTGCGGCGGGTGTGGCCGGTGCTGCGGGGGAGGAGGGGTCCGCCGGCTTGGGCGTGCGCGGCTTCGCCGGAGCGGACGACGCGGCCGGAGCGGACGGCGCGGAGGAGCCGGTGGACCCGGAGGAGCCGGCGACCGGCGGCATTCCGTCGGAGCCGGGCGTCGGTGCGATGGTGGTCGCCGCCGTCCCGTTCGGCTGGGCGGCCATCGGCGGCTGTGTGCCGGTCTGGGCCGTGGCGCCCGGTGTCTGCAGCGCCCCGCTGGCGGTTCCGCACGCGGTCAGTCCCAGGACGGCGGCCACCGCGACGCAGCCCGCGATCAGCCGGCGCCGGGAGCGGGACGGGTGGGTCGGGGCGGAGGGGCGGAGGGTGGTCCGGTGGGCGTTCCGGTGCATGGCGGCGGCTCCTGAGGTGCGAGTGCGGTGCCGATCTCTCGGGTCAGGATGACTGTCCGATAGGACGCCGAGCGTACGTGGCCCGGTTGCACGCCGGACCGCGGCGCTCTAAGAGCCTTCTCACACCCGTACCGGTTGGCGTCCGCCCGCCGATCGGGGTACCGGGCTCCTCACCCCAGCCGGTCGAGGCCCGTCGGGCCGCCGTCAGAACGGGTACCAGCGCACCTCGGTGGCCCCGCTCCGCAGCGAGTCGACGCGCCGCCGGAACTCCGCGAGCGCGGCCGGGTTGCTCGCCGCCTGCTGCGCCACCCAGGAGGCGCTGGCGGTCTCCCGGGCGCCGCGCAGCACGGTGAAGCCGGGCCAGTCGCGCACGTCCCAGCCGTACGCCTCGGTGAACGCGCGGTACTCCTCGTCGGGCACGCTGTAGCGGTCGTGGGCGAGTGCGAGGACCACCAGGTCGTGCTCCCGCAGGTCGTTGGCGACGAACTCGAGGTCGAGCAGGACCGGCCCGTCCGGGCCGACGTGGACGTTGCGCGGCAGCGCGTCGCCGTGGATCACCCCGGGGTGCAGCCGCGGGGCGAGGTCGGGCAGGGCGGCTTCGAAGGCGTCCCTGCGGTGGCGCAGGAAGGCGACGTCCGCCGGGGCGACGTGGCCCTCGGCGGAGGCCAGCCAGCGCTCCACCGGGGCGAGCAGGTCGCGTCGGCCGAGCGGGACGGGCGGCACCGGCAGCCGGTGCAGGGTGCGCAGCAGCGGGGCGAGGTCGACCGGGCGGGCGGGGCGGACGGCGGGCGCGAGCCGGTGCCAGAAGGTGACCGGGTGCCCGTCGGCGAGCTGCGGTTCGGGTGCGACCGCGTCGAACGGGCGCACCACCGGGACGCCCTGTCCGGCCAGCCAGTGTGCGACGGTCAGTTCGCGGTGCGCCCGGTCGTACAGCTCGGGGCCGCGGCCGACCTTGGCGACCACGGCCGGGTCGCCGAGGTCGAAGACGGCGTTCTCGCCGAGTGCGAGCAGCCGGGCGTCGCCGGAGCCGGGCAGGTCGGCGGATTCGCAGGCGTGGGCGAGCAGCAGCCGGGCGCGGCCCTCGTCGAAGGGGATCATGAGGGGGCTCCGTTCCGGCGGGGTTCACCCGGGGGACCCCGGACGGTGATCATCATGACGCACGGGCGCCGGGCCCCGCGCGTGGCGGGGCCCGGCGTGGTGCGCGTCACCGGTGGCGGCTCAGACCTCGACCCGCCGGTGCCGGGCGGTGCCCTCGGCGGGGGCGGCGGGCTGCCCGTGCAGGGCGGTCGCGGTGCCGAGCGGTGGGACGGACTCGCGGTGCGAGAGGTCCGGCAGCCAGTTCAGCCAGCGCGGCAGGTACCAGTTGCGGTCGCCGAGCAGGCTCATCACGGAGGGGAGCAGCACCGCGCGGATCACCGTCGCGTCGATCAGCACCGCGACCGCCAGGCCCACGCCCATCTGCTTCATCGCCTGCATGGACAGGGTGCCGAAGACCGCGAACACCGCCACCATGATCACCGCGGCGCTGGTGACCACCCCGGCCGTGGAGCGGATGCCGTGGGCGATCGCGGCCCGGGTCGGCAGGCCGCGGTCGTGGCCCTCCTTGATCCGGGAGACCACGAAGACGTGGTAGTCCATCGAGAGCCCGAAGAGGATGACGAAGAGGAACAGCGGCACCCAGGACTCCACCGCGCCGACGCCGGCGGTGCCCAGCAGCGAGGCGCCCACGCCGTGCTGGAAGACCAGTGTCAGCACCCCGTACGCGGCGCCCACCGAGAGCAGGTTGAGCACCACGGCGGTGCCGGCCACGGCGAGCGAGCGGAAGGAGGTGAGCATCAGCAGGAAGGCGAAGGCGACCACGAAGCCGAAGACCAGTGGCATCGAGCCGGTCATCGTGGCGTTGAAGTCGTACGAGCCGGCGGTGCTTCCGGTGACCGGGGCCTCGGTGCCCGGCACCTTGAGGACGGTCGAGGGCACCAGGTCCTCGCGCAGGGTCTTCAGCGCGTCGTTGCTGGTGGCGTCGTTGCCGGTGCCGTCGAGCGGGATGTCGACGGTGGCGACGTTCCGGTCGGCGTGCACGGCGACCTCGATCGGGCCGTGCATCCGTCCGCTGGCCAGCGCCTTGGCCTTGAGGTCGGCGATCGCGGCGGTCATCGCGGGGGAGCCGATGTCCGTTGCCTTGATGACGACGGTGGCGGGGGCCGGGCTGCCGGGGAAGGCGGCCTCGATCTTCTGTGAGGCGGCGACCAGCTCGTTGCCGCGGGGCAGTTGCTGCTGGAAGGTCAGGTTGGCGGTGTGCATGGTGAGCAGCGGCGCGGCCAGGGCGAGCAGGAAGGCACCGGCGAGCAGGGTGGAGGCCAGCGGGCGGTTGAGCACCGGGGTGAGCACCGCGTTCCAGAACCGTCCGCCGGTCGCGGGGCTCCCGGCGGGGCTCCCGGCGGCGTTCGGGCGGCGGAGCCGGGAGAGGAAGGGCACCCGGCCCCTGTCGACCCGGTCGCCGAGCATCGACAGCAGCGCGGGCAGCACGGTGAGCGAGCCGAGCACGGCGGTGACCACGACGAGGATGGTGGCGAAGGCCATCGCCCGGAAGTCGCCGATCCCGGTGAGGAACATGCCGGCCATGGCGACCACCACGGTGACGCCGGAGACCAGCACCGCCCGGCCGCTGGTGGCGGCGGCCACGGTCAGCGCGGTGTGCGCGTCGCGTCCGGCGGCCCGTTCCTCGCGTTCGCGGCGCAGGTAGAAGAGGCAGTAGTCGACGCCGACGGCGAGGCCGACCAGCAGCATCACCGAGCTGGCGTCGTCGCTGGTGTGCAGCAGGCCGCTGCCGAGCGCGACCAGTCCGGCGGCCGCGACGAAGGCGGTCAGGGCGAGCACCACCGGCAGCACGGCGGCGACCAGCGCGCCGAAGGCGATCAGCAGGATGCCGAGGGCGAGCGGCACGGCGGTCCACTCGGCGCGGGCGAAGTCGTTCGTGAACTGGTCCTGGATCCACTTACCGGAGCTGGCGTCGCCGAGCTCGACCACGGTCAGGCCGGGGTTCTGCTTCTGCACGCCGGCCACCGCGTCCATCACGGACTGCACCTCGGCGACGGCCGTGTCCCGGTCGCCCTTGAGCGTGACCAGGACGAGCGCGGAGTGGCCGTCCTGGGAGACGGCCTTGGTGTCGTACGGCGAGCGGATCCCGGCGGCCTTGCCGGTGCCGTCGACGGCGGTGACCACCTGGCCGACGGCCGTGCGGAAGTCGGGGTCGTCGGCGCTGCGGGTGGCGCTCTGGACCAGGACGGTCTCGCTCGCCGGGCTGGTCAGTCCGGCCTCGTCGAGGATCCTCGCGGCCCGGGCGACCTGCCCGGGCATCGACTCGGCGTCGGTCACCTTGGTGCTGCCGTGCATGCCGCCGAGCACGGCGGCCAGCACGACGAAGAGCAGCCAGCCGAAGACGGCGGTCTTGCGGTGCCGGGCGCTCCAGACGCCCATGGCGGCGGCCAGGCCTAGTCGGGCCTGCACGGGTCCGGTCTGTACGGGCTTCACGGGAGGTCCCCCCTGGGAGAGCGGTCGTCGCCGGACGGGAGCGGTGGCGGCGGTGGTCGCCGGTGCCGCGCCGGTTGCCCGCCGGCTGTCTGCCGGGTGCGGATCCGGCGTCCCAACAGACAGTAGGGAAGCGGGGGTTGGCCGGTAATCCGGCTGGCGGGTGACCCTTCCCTGGGGCTTGCCTCGGGGCCGGGGTGGGGTTTTCCCTACCTCCCGACCCCGAGAACTCCTCCTCAGGGGTAGGGGGCACAACTCCACCCTGAGGGGGAGGCGACTCCACCCGGAGCACGAGGTCAACGGGCTTGCGTTCGGGAGAAACTGGGTCGGGGCCGTTCGGGGCGGTCCCGCAACGGGGGTTGGAATACGGGGGCTCCTTGCCGGGCGGCAAGCAAGTGCTCGTAAGATGATGCCCCAAACCTACTTACCTGCCGACCGGCAAGGGTGTGCCTCCCGTGCATGCCTGGGCCGGTCCTGCCGTCGCCCAGCGTCCCGTCCCCCAAGGGCCGGCGGTGAACCATGCCCAGGAGGCATCACGAGCATGTTCCACCGACTAGGACACTTCGTCGTTCGCCGTGCGTGGTGGGTGATCCTCGCCTGGGTCGTCGCGATGCTCGCCATCGTCGCGTCGGCCCCGAAGGTCACCTCCCAGACGGACGAGTCCGCGTTCCTGCCCAAGCACTACGAGTCGATCCAGGCGGCGCAGCTCCAGGAGCAGGCCTTCCCGTCCAGCTTCACCCCCGCCGCGCTGCTGCTCTTCGAGCGCAACGACGGCCAGGCGCTGAACGACGCCGACCAGGCCTCGATGGACAAGGTCGTCAACGGTCTGACCGCGGCGAACATCCCCGCCGTCGAGAAGATCATCCCGGTCGACCCCAAGACCTCGAAGTCCAAGGACGGCAAGTACGCGCTGTCCATGGTCGCCATCGACAAGACCAAGATGCAGACCGACGAGTTCCCCGACGCGGCCAAGAAGCTGCGTGAGGAGGGCACCAAGCTCGCCGACGGCTCCGGACTGAAGTTCCAGGTCGGCGGCCAGGCCGCCAGCAGCCTGGACCAGAAGGACGCCTCCGGTTCCACCGACGCCATCGTGATGCTCGGCAGCCTGCTGCTCGTCATCCTGATCGTCGGCATCATCTTCCGCAGCATCCTGGCCGGCCTCCTGCCGGTCCTCCTCTCGCTGGTCATCGCGATGCCGGTGGCCAACGGCCTGATCGCCGACGCGATCAAGATGTTCGACCTCAAGTCCTCCCCGATGACCTCCGCGATCCTGATCATCGTGGTCCTCGGCGTCGGCACGGACTACTTCCTCTTCCTGGCCTTCCGCTACCGCGAGCGGCTGCGCCTGGGCGAGGACCGCAAGACGGCCGTGGCCAACGCCGTCGGCCGGGTCGGCGAGGCGATCGCCTCCGCCGCCGGTGCCGTCGCCGTCGCCTTCGCCGTGCTGATCCTGTCCAGCCTGGGCATGTTCACCGCGCTCGGCCCGGCACTGGCCATCGCGGTCATCGCGACCGCCCTGGTCTCGCTGACCCTGGCCCCCGCCGTGCTCGCCGTCCTCCCGTCCAAGGCCGTGTTCTGGCCCGGCAAGAAGTGGATGCAGGAGCCGAAGAACGCCCGCTTCGCCGCGCTCGGCCGGATGACCGGCAAGAAGCCCGGCCTGGTCGCCCTGGTCTCCGGCGGCGTCCTGGTGCTGCTGACCCTGACCGGCATCAACTACAACGGCACCTACGACCTGGCGGGCAGCTCCATGCCCAAGGGCAAGGAGTCGATGGTCGTCCAGGACAAGCTGATGACCGCGTTCTCGGCCGGCGCCGCCGACCCGAGCCACGTCTACCTGACCAGCACCAACGGCGCCAAGCTCAGCGACTCGGCGATCACGGACTTCGCCGGCAAGCTCCAGGGCGTCTCCGGGGTGGCCTCGGTCACCACGCCGGTCGCCCAGAAGGGGATCAGTGCCGACGGCGGCACCGCCGACTTCACGGTGATGCTCAACGACGCCCCGGCCTCCAACAAGGCCATCGACGCCATCGAGAAGGTCCGCGACACCGCCCACGCCTCGGCCCCGGCGGACAGCAAGGCCCTGGTCGGCGGCATCACCTCGGTGTACAAGGACATCAACACCGCGATGGTGCACGACTACACGCTGGTCTTCCCGATCGCGGCCTTGCTCATCATGATCATCCTGGGCCTGCAGCTGCGCAGCGTGGTCGCGCCGTGGTACCTGATGGCCTCGGTCGGCCTCGGCTTCGGCGGCACCCTCGGTGCCACCACCCTGGTGTTCCAGAACATCAAGGGTGAGCAGGGCCTGATGTTCATGCTGCCGATCTTCATCTACCTCTTCGTGGTGGCGATCGGCACCGACTACAACATCCTGATCATCGCCCGCCTCCGCGAGGAGGCCCGCGAGGGCCGCAACCCGCGCGACGCGGCCCGCGAGGCCGTCAAGCACGGCGGCCCGACCGTCGCGGCGGCCGGCTTCATCCTGGCGGCGTCGTTCGCGACCTTCATGCTCGCGGGCAACGTGCTCTTCATGGAGCTCGGCTTCTCGCTGGCCTTCGGCATCGTGCTGGCGGCCTTCGTGATGGCGATGTTCTTCACTCCGGCGCTCACCGCGCTGCTCGGCCACCGCGCCTGGTGGCCCGGCCACGCCGACAGCCCCGACCACGGTCACGGCGACGGTCCGGCCCCGCTGGCGGGCACGCACGGCGTACCGGAGCCGGCCGGCCGGCACTGACCTCGGGCTGACCCAGGGCTGACCCAGGATCGGCCTGGGACCGGTTCCTTCCCGGGACCGGCCCCGGGCCGATCCACCGGCGGCGCCCCGCTTCGGCGGGGCGCCGCCTGCCCGTTTGCCGGGGGCGCCAAACGTGATCTGTTCAGCGGAAAATCCCCGGTCGCTCTGGGTGGCGTCGTGCTACAGTCGAGTCAGTTGCAGTTTTGGTTCCCATGAACGTGTATGTGCGCCTGCTGGTACCAACCAACAGGCGCATTTGTTTTGTCCGGTGTTTCAGTCTCCGGATGGGGATCGCGGCTACTTGGGGATTCACGAGGTGTGGATTCCTGATGCCCCAGTATGAGGAGACGGTTATGGCTACCGGCACCGTGAAGTGGTTCAACAGCGAAAAGGGCTTCGGCTTCATCGAGCAGGATGGTGGCGGCGCTGACGTGTTCGCCCACTACTCGAACATCTCGGCTCAGGGCTTCCGTGAGCTGTTCGAGGGCCAGAAGGTCGAGTTCGACGTCACGCAGGGCCAGAAGGGCCCGCAGGCCGAGAACATCCAGATCATCGGCTGACGTCAGCTCCACGCTGACTCGCGATCATCGCGAAGCTGGGGCCCGCACCGCATGGTGCGGGCCCCCGTTCATGCCGCCGTACGGCCGGGGCGGCGCACTCCCTTCCGACGGCCGACCAGTCCGCACACCGCGGGCTTCAGACCGACGGATCGGAGATCCCATGACCACCCCTGCCCGCCCGCCGCGCGACCGCGGCCCCCGCACCACCGACCAGTCCCGCCGCAACGCCGGCGGCGGCGACCGCCTGCGCAAGCCGCGCGGCCGCACCGGTGCCCCCAAGCAGACCGGTGCCCCCAAGCAGACCCGCGCCGTCGCGCCCGAGGCCGCCGACTTCACCGTGGTCCAGGGCACCCCGGCCCGCCCCCCGGCCGCCACCTTCGCCGAGCTCGAGCTGCCCAAGGCGATCCTCTCCACGCTCGCCCGCCAGGGCGTCACCGAGCCGTTCCCGATCCAGGGCGCCACGCTGCCCGACTCGATCGCCGGACGCGACGTGCTCGGCCGCGGCCGCACCGGCTCCGGCAAGACCCTGGCCTTCGGCCTGTCGCTGCTCGCCCGTACCGCCGGGCGCCGCGCCGACGCCCGGTACCCGCTGGCTCTCGTCCTGGTGCCCACCCGCGAGCTGGCCCAGCAGGTCACCGAGGCGCTCACCCCGTACGCCACCGCCGTCAACCTGCGGATCACCACCGTCGTCGGCGGCATGTCGATCAACCGGCAGGCCAACGCGGTGCGCCGTGGCACCGAGGTCCTGGTCGCCACCCCGGGCCGACTGGACGACCTGATCGGGCGCGGCGACGTCAACCTCTCCGACGTGGCGATCACCGTCCTGGACGAGGCCGACCAGATGGCCGACATGGGCTTCCTGCCGCAGGTCAGCAAGCTGCTGGAGCAGGTCGCCGAGGGCGGGCAGCGGATGCTGTTCTCCGCCACCCTGGACCGCAACGTCGACCGGCTGGTCAAGCGCTTCCTGACCGACCCGGTGACCCACTCGGTCGACCCGTCGGCCGGCGCGGTCACCACCATGGACCACCACGTCCTGCAGCTCGAGCCGACCGACAAGGCCTCCGCCACCGCGCACATCGCCTCCCGCGAGGGCCGCGTGATCATGTTCGTGCACACCAAGCACGGCGCCGACCGGCTCGCCAAGCAGCTGCTCGCCAACGGCGTGAAGGCCGCCGCCCTGCACGGCGGCAAGTCCCAGCCGCAGCGCAACCGGGTGCTCGACCAGTTCCGCGAGGGCCACGTCACCGCGCTGATCGCCACCAACGTCGCCGCGCGCGGCATCCACATCGACGGCCTGGACCTGGTCGTCAACATCGACCCGCCGATCGACCACAAGGACTACCTGCACCGCGGCGGCCGCACCGCCCGGGCCGGCGAGTCCGGCACGGTCGTCACCCTCGTGCTGCCCGAGCAGCGCCGCGAGGTCAACCGGCTGATGACGGTGGCCGGCATCCGCCCGACCGTCACCAAGATCCGCCCCGGCGACGCCGACCTGGCCCGGATCACCGGCGCCCGCACGCCGAGCGGCGTCCCGGTCACCCTGGCGGTGCCGGTGGCCCAGGCCGCCACGGGGGCCCCGGCCGACTCGGCGGGTTCGGCGGACGAGAAGCGCGCCGGGTCCAAGAACGGGTCCCCGCGCCGCCGCTCCGGCAAGCGCTCCGGGCTGCCCGCCGACGTCGACATGAACGGCAACCCGCGCCGCCCCCGCCCCAAGCAGCGGATGGGCGCCGCCGCCGCCCAGGGCGACCGCCCCCAGGCGGCCGGCTTCATCGGCCGCTCCTCCGGTCGCGCCAAGCCGGGCAGCGGCACCAAGTCCGGCTCCAACTACGGGACCGGGCGCCAGCGTCGCAAGACGGACTGACGACCGTCCGAGCCCGCCGAACGGGCCCCGTGCCTCCCCTGTCGTGGGGGGCGCGGGGCCCGTTCCGCGTTCCGGGGCGGACGGCCGCGACAGCGCCTGTCCGCACCCAGGCGGCCGCGGCACCGCTGCCCGCGTGTGGTGAAACTGCCCGCTCGCGGTGAAACTGCCGCCCGGGGCAACGGTGCTGGTCAGCCCCGATCGCACCGGCAGCTTCCGCCTTACTGCCGGTTGACGGTCGATCACGAGGCCCCGAAGCTCTCACCCGGCCCACACATCTGCCACACCGTCAACACGGTGCGGTCGAGGGTGAGTCGACGTGATCCGCCAACCGGAAGGACGACCGTACCGATGCGCCGAACCTCCGCACTTCTGACCGCCGCCCTGCTCGCCGGGGCCGCCGCGCTCACCGCGCCCGCCGCCGACGCCGCCGAGAGCACCACCCGGAACGCGCCGTCCGCGTCCGCCGCGCCGACCACCAATGCCCTGACCGCCGGAAGCTGTACCGTCGGCCGCAACGGCTACGGCTTCGTCGGTACGTGCACGGGCATCGACCCGCAGCAGACCTGGCGCGTCGCGGGCA
Organism: Kitasatospora sp. NPDC034035; assembly: GCF_055575755.1. Taxonomy (NCBI): domain Bacteria; kingdom Bacillati; phylum Actinomycetota; class Actinomycetes; order Kitasatosporales; family Streptomycetaceae; genus Kitasatospora; species Kitasatospora sp. NPDC034035. The sequence goes on from NZ_JBVISA010000008.1 coordinate 136,077, forward strand.
CCTGCCAGAGCATCGGCAGCAACGGCTTCCCCGTCTTCTCGGGGACGTCCAGCGGCTGGGCCACCGGCAACGTCACCGCCACCGCGGGGTGCTTCTTCCCGGCGATGCCGACCTCCGGCTGGATCGTGTACGGCTCCCCGGTGCCGGCGGGCCCGGTCGGTCAGATCAGCGGCTACGTGAACAAGTGCGCGGACGTGCGCGGCGGCAGCAACGCGAACAGCACGCCCGTCCAGATCTGGGACTGCACCGGCGCCGCCAACCAGACCTGGAGGGTCGGCACCGACGGCACCATCCGCGCCCTCGGCAGGTGCCTGGACGTCCAGGGCGGAAACACCGGCAACGCCACCCTGGTGCAGATCTACGACTGCAACGGCACCGGCGCCCAGCAGTGGCAGGTCCGTCCGGATGGCTCGCTACTCAACCCGCAGTCCGGCCGCTGCCTGGACGACCTCGGCTTCTCCACCACCAACGGCAACCAGCTCGGCATCTGGGACTGCAACGGCGCCGCCAACCAGAAGTGGAACCTCCCGGCCTGACCGCCGCTCCCGGTCCGCCGCCCCGCGCCACACGGGGGCGGCGGACCGTTCCGCGTCACACCGCTGCCACCGCCGCCGCCGCCGGAGTCAGGGCCAGGGCCGGGGCCAGGGCCGGGGCCGGGGCGAGGGCGCGCAGCCGCTCCTCCGTCTCGGCGTCACGCGGGGCCATCACGATCAGCTGCAGGCCCTCGGCGGCCAGCAGCACATGCTGGTCGATCCGCAGCAGGCCCACCGCCTCGTGCCGGAGGACCTTCTCGGAGCCGGAACGCTCGGCGACCTGGTGCTCGTCCAGCCAACGGTCCGCCTCCGCGTACTCGCCGCGCATCTGCTGGATCATCCGGGCCAGATGGCGCCCCACGGCCGTCGTCTCGCCACCGCGCTCGGCATAGGCGGAACGCAGCTGCGCCAGGAAACTGCGGGCATGCTCCTCCCAGTGCTCGACCCGGGCCCGGTGCACGGGGTTGCCGAACACCACCCAGGCCAGGTTGCACTCCTGCGGCGGCCGGCCGGTCAGGCCGAACAGCGCGTCCGCGCCCGGATTCCAGGCCCGGATGTCCCAGTTGGCGTCCATCACGAAGGACGGCGCCGGCCACTGCGCGTGCATCAGCCGCAGCAGCGGGACCGGGACGTCCCCCGGCGCGGCCACCTCCCCGTCCTGCGGGTGACTGCCGGACAGCCGGAACAGGTACGCCGTCTCCGCCCGGTCCAGCCGCAGCGTCCGGGCCAGGCTCGCCAGCACCTCCGGGGACGGATGGATGTCCCGCCCCTGCTCCAGCCACGTGTACCAGGTCACCCCCACCCCGGCGAGCAGCGCCAGCTCCTCCCGCCGCAGCCCCGGTGTGCGCCGCCGCACCCCCGGCGCCAGCCCCACGTCCTGCGGCGTCAGCCGCGCCCGGCGGCTGCGCAGGAAACTCGACAGCGCCGTACGGCGCTCCTGGGCGTCCTCCACCTCGACCATCTCCCCCGTCCTCCCTGGTAGTCGAACTACCAGTATTCCCACGCACTGCTGCGGACCGCCCGTTCACGCGAAGCTTGATCACGTCAACGGATCGCACGCAAGGGAATTCCGATGAGCAACCGTCAGCACCGTACTCTCCGCCGCACCCTGGTCGCGGCCGCATTGACCACCCTGCTGGGCGCCGCCGGCGCACTGCCCGCGGCCTCGCCCGCCGCCGCGTCGCCCGCCAACTGCCCGGCCCCGGCCGTGATCACCGGCCACGCGCCCACCCTGGTGCCCGAGGCGGGCGCCTGGGACGCCTCCCACCACCGCTTCCTGCTCGGCTCGCTGCGGCACGGCACCGTCTCCGCCGTCGGCACCGACGGGAGCGTGCGCACCCTGGTGCAGGACCCCGCGCTGACCGAGGTCGCCGGCCTGCGGGTCGACCCCGTCCATCGCCGCGTCCTGGTCACCGACCTCGACAACGGCGTCGGCGAGCACAGCAGCCCCGCGACCCTCGGGAAGATCGCCGGGATCGGCGCCTACGACCTGGACACCGGCCGCCGCCTCTTCTACACCGACCTCGCCGCCGTCGCCGCCGACGGCGGCAACCACCTGGCCAACGACATCGCGGTCGGCCCCGACGGCACCGCCTACGTCACCGACTCCTTCGCCCCCGTCGTCTACCGGGTGGCGCCGGACGGCACCGCCTCCGTCCTGCTGCGGGACCCGCGGCTGACCCCCGCCCCGGGTTCGTACGGCCTCAACGGCATCGTCCTGCGCGAGGGCCGGCTGATCATCGGCAAGTGGGACGACGGCACGCTGTGGCAGGTCCCGCTGTGGAACCCGGCCGCCGTGCGGCAGGTCGAGGTGGACGCCGGGGCCGCGTCCCTGCTCCACCTGGACGGCCTGCTCGGCCGCCCGGACGGTTCCGTCGCGGGCGTCACCAACGCCCTCATGGGGGCCGGCCGCGACGCCGAGGTCGAACTGCGCTCCGACGACCACTGGCGCACCGCCCGCCTCACCGCCGTCCGCCCCTCCGTGGACGCCACCCCCACCGCGCTCATCGCCGGCCCGGCGGGCCGCGTCTACCAGCTCTCCGCCGGCCTCGGCGACGCCATCGCGGGCCACCCGACGGACGCTTTCACCCTGCGCCGGATCTGACCCGGCGCCGCCCGACCCCGGATCGCCTACGGCCCGGCTCCCGCTCACCCGGGGGCCGGGCCGTACGCGATCCGGCCGGATCGGCCGGGCGCGCGGCCTGCCGGGGCCGTTCCCGCGCCGTGTCGTACAAGTTTTGTGCGTGTGCGAATCTGTGGCGTGATCTTGGCCTTACCCGTTGACCGTGAACATGGCGTGCCCGAGGCTTTCGCGCGGCCCGCACAAAGATCGCATCTTCACCGCGAATACTTCACATGCGGGCCGGTCGGTTCACCCTCTCCGGAAGGACTCCCCCCGTGCGTCGTACCGCCGCCCTGTTCGCCACCGCCCTGCTCGCCGGAGCCGCCGCGGTCACCGCGCCCGCCGCCGGTGCCGCCGAGAGCACCACCCGTAACGCGTCGGCCGACACCACCCCGGGCCCGGGCGGTGTCGGGAGCTGCACCGTCAGCGGCACCGGCTGGGGCCTCTCCGGCACCTGCACGGGCCTCGACCCGCAGCAGACCTGGATGGTCGGGATCACCTGCCAGGGCCTCCCCGACAGCAACGGGTTTCCCACCTACTCGTACGGGATGAGCGGCTGGGTCACCGGCAACACCACCGCCACCGCGGGGTGCTCCGGTATGGCCACGGGGGGCTGGGGCGGCGTCTCCTTCGGTCCGGCGGTCCCGGCGGGCCCGGTCGGCCAGATCACCGGCATCGCGGGCAAGTGCCTGGACGTGCGCGGCGGCAGCAACGCCAACGGGACCCAGACCCAGATCTGGGACTGCCTGGGCAACGTGAACCAGACCTGGAAGGTCGGCGCCGACGGCACCGTCCGGGCCGTCGGCAACTGCCTGGACGTCGAGGGCGGGCGCACCGGCAACGGCACCCTGGTGCGGACCTGGGAGTGCAACGGCAGCGGCGCCCAGCAGTGGCGCCCGCGGGCCGACGGCTCGCTGGTCAACCCGCAGTCCGGCCGCTGCCTGGACGTCCGGGGCGTCTCCAGCGCCAACGGCGCGGTCCTGCAGATCTGGGACTGCTTCGGCGCCACCGCCGCCAACCAGATCTGGCACCTGCCCGTCTGATGCCCGCGGCCGGACCGTCGACCGGATCACCCTCACCCCCGAGGAGCCCCGCCGTGCGCCGCACCGCCGCCCTGTTCGCGGCTGGATCGTGACCGGCTCGCCCGTCCTGGCGGGCCCGGTCGGTCGGATCAGCGGGTGCGTGAACAAGTGCGTGGACGCGCGCGGCGGCAGCAACGCCAACAGCACGCCCGTCCAGATCTGGGACTGCAACGGCGCCGCCAACGAGAAGTGGAACCTCCCGGCCTGACCCGCACCACCCTCACGGCGCGCGCGGCCACCGGCCGCGCGCGCCGTCGGTCCGGCCCGTTCTGGTCCTCGCCCAGTGTGATGTTGGCAGAGTACAATTTCATGGACATCACCAACATCGATCGACGGAGGCGCCGAATGTCCGTGACCCAGATCGACATCGATGAAGAGGCGTTGGAGCGGGCGATGGCACTCGCCGGAGTGCGGACGAAGAAGGAAGCCGTCAATCTCGCGCTGCGCTACTACGCCGAGCGTCAGGAACGGGCGGCCCGCATCGGCAGGCACTTCGAGCGGGCTCGGAACTGGGAGGCCGTCGATCGCGCCGAGCGGCTGCACCAGGCCGAGAAGGACGCCCGGTGATCTACCTGCTCGACACCTCCGGGCTGGTCCGGCTGCTCCGTGATCCGAACCTCCAGGCCGCTTGGTACGACGCGATCGACGCGGGGTCGATCGCGTCGTGCTATCCGCAGCGTGCCGAGTTCCTGTACACCGCGCGTGACGGTCGGGAGTACGACGAGATCTCCGAGATGTTCGCCGAGCTGTACCCGGACGTCTCGGTGCCGAAGGGCGCGGGGCGCTGGATCGACACGGCGCAACGACGGATGGCACTCGCCGGACAGCACCGCAGTGCATCTGCGGTGGACCTCATGATCGCGGCGACGGCCGCGCACCACCGACTCACGCTCCTCCACGATGATGCGGACTACCGCACCGTGGCGCGGTTCGCGTCCGACCTCAGCGAGCACAGCATCCTGGACCACACGTGAGGGAGGGCTCCCCGCTCAGGCGGTGAGCGCCGGGACGGCCGAGGTTGTGCGGCTCGCCTCGTCGTAGCGCTCCAGGAGCAGGGCCGCCAGCTCGGGGGCGGGGCCGAGGACGTCGGCCAGCACGTCCGCCCCTTCCGATGCCGCCGCGATGCGGTCGGGCAGGAGGCCGGGGGCCAGCAGGTAGGGGGCGACGGCGGTGTGCTCGGCGCCCGCGGCCCGGAGGGCGGCGAGGGCGTCGGGGACGCGGGGGCCGGCGGCGGAGGCGTAGGCGACCTCGACGGCGGCCCAGCCGCGGGTGCGCCGCCACTCGGCGGCGACCGCGCGGGTCGCGGCGTCGGCCGCCGGGTCGGAGGAGCCCGCGGCGGCGAGCACGACACCCGTACGGGCGCGGACGGCGGCCGAGCGCACGTCGACCCCGGCCTCGGCGAGGCGGCGGTCCAGGGCGGCGAGCAGCAGTGGGGAGGGGCCGAGCACGTCCGCGACCGGCAGCCGGGAGCCGGCGGCGCGCAGGGCGGCGGGGATGTCGTGCTTGGCGTGGAACGCCCGGTTGAGCAGCAGCGGGACGGCCACCGCGTCCGCCAGCCGTCCCACCACCTGCGGGATCCGCGGCGCGCAGTGGTCCAGGTACGCGGTGGCGACCTCGACGCCGGGCCGCCGGTCCCGCACCTCCTCGACGAGCGCGGCCACGGTCGCGGCGTGGCGCGGGTCGCGGCTGCCGTGGGCGATGAGGAGGAGGGCGGGCATCAGCGGGGCCTCACTTGCCGCCGGCCAGCAGGCCGCGGTTGCGCAGCACCCGGCGCTCGACCGGGGTGAACACCAGCAGCTCGATGGCGATGCCGACGAACAGGATCAGGATGATGCCGAGCAGGACCCCGGACATGTCGGAGAACTCGCGCTGGTCCTCCAGGAACCGGCCCAGGCCCCGGCCCAGGTCGGGGGAGGAGGCGACCAGTTCGGCGGCCATCAGCGAGCGCCAGGAGAACGCCCAGCCCTGCTTGAGCCCGGCCAGGTAGCCGGGCAGCGCGGCCGGGATCAGCACGTGCCGGGCGCCCGCCAGGCCGGTGGCACCGATGGTGCGCCCGGCCCGCAGGAACAGCGGCGGCACCTGGTCGATGCCGGCCACCAGCCCGTTGGCGATCGACGGGACGGCGCCCAGCAGGATCACCGCGTACATCATCGAGTCGTTGATGCCGAGCCAGATGACGGCGGCCGGCACCCAGGCGACCGAGGGCAGCGACTGCAGGCCCTGCAGGACCGGCCCGATCGCGGTGCGCACCGGCCTGACCCGGGCGACGACCAGTCCGATCGGGGTGCCGATCACGACGGCGAGCAGGAAGCCGGACAGGCCGCGCCAGACGCTGGTCCAGATGATCGAGAACAGCGTGCCCTGGTACCAGAGGTCCTGCGCGGAGTGCCACACGTCCGCCGGGCTGGGCAGCTTGTACGAGGAGGTGACGTGCAGGCTGTACGCCCCCTGCCACAGGGCGATCACCACGAGCACGCCGATCAGCGGCGGCAGCGCCTTGGTCCGCAGGGCCTCGCCGAGCGAGCCGCGCTGCGCCGTGACGGTGTCGAGGGCGTCCAGGCCCGCGCCGACGCCGGCGGTGTCGGTGGCGCCCTTCTCGGCCGCGTCGACCGTGCCGGTCTTGTCCAGGACGGGGGTGGTGTCAGTGCTGGCCATGGCGACGGATCTCCCCACGCAGTTCTTCGGTGATCTCGATGGACAGGTCGGCGACGCCCGCGGACTCGATGCGGCGCGGCTGCGGCAGGTCGATCCGCCATTCGCGGGCGACCCGGCCGGGGCGGGAGGAGAGCAGCACGACCCGCTGGGCCAGGCGCACCGCCTCGCGCACGTTGTGGGTGACGAAGAGGACGGACAGCTGCCGCTCGGCCCAGATCCGGGTGATCTCGTCGTGCAGCACGTCCCGGGTGATGGCGTCGAGCGCGGCGAACGGCTCGTCCATCAGCAGGACCTTGCTGCCCTGGGCGAGTGCCCGGGCCATCGCCACGCGCTGGCGCATGCCGCCGGACAGCTCGTGCACCCGCTTGCCGTACGAGCCCTTCAGGCGGACGAGTTCGAGCAGCCGCTCGGCCTCGGCGCGGCGCTCGGGACGGGGCAGGCCGGCCAGCTTGAGGGCGAGCTCGATGTTCTTCCCGGCGGTGAGCCAGGGGAACAGCGCGTGTTCCTGGAACATCAGGGCGGGGCGGCCGCCGGGCACCTCGATGCTGCCGGCGGTGGGCTTGTCGAGGCCGGCGACCAGGTTGAGCAGGGTGGACTTGCCGCAGCCCGAGGCGCCGAGCAGGGTGACGAACTCGCCGGGCGCGACGTCGAGGGTGATGTCGTCCAGGACGTGGGTCTGCGCGCCGGGGCGGCCGAAGGACTTGTGCACGTGCGAGATCCGGACGGCGGGCGCGCCGCCGAGGGCGTCGGCGCCGGGGGCGTCCGCCGAGGTGGTCAGTGCCAGTGTCATCCTGGGCACCTCCTGCGTGAGTGGTCTGCGGGGGCTGCGGGTCGGGGCCGGGGCCCGGGCCCCGCCCGTCCCGGTGGGCATCGATCGGGGATCGACCGGGCGGGCGGGGGCCGGACCGCGGAACTGGAGGGGCGGTGGCGCTACTTGGCGCCGAGCCCGGCGTCCGCCACGGCGGCCTGGCCCTGGGCGGCGAGGACCTTGTTCAGCAGGGTGAGGTCGTAGATGCCGTTCAGGCTGGGCTTCTTGAGGAGCCCGGCGGTGACGGCGTGGTCGGCCTCGGCCTGCAGGGTGTTCGCCAGCGGGTCGTCCAGGAAGTCGATGTCGGCCCAGGCCGGGTCGAGGACGGCGGGCTCCAGGGCGGTCCCGACCTCCTTCTTGATCGCCGCGTTGGCGTCGGCCTTGGCCTTGTCGGGGTCGGCCTTGATGAAGGCGTTGGTCTTCACCGAGCCGCGCAGCACGGCCTCCACCACGTCCGGGTGCTCCTTGAGGAACTTCTGCGAGACGATGATGTTGGTGATCACGAACTTCTTGTCCGGCCAGACGTCCTTCTCGTTGAGCAGGACCTTCGCGCCGAGCGTGACCAGCTTGGAGGCGGTCGGCTCGGGCACCCAGGCGCCGTCGATGGAGCCGGACTTGTAGGCGTCGGGGGTGACCTTGTTGTCGGTGCGCACCACCGAGACGTCGCCCGCGCCGGAGGCCGCGTCGACCTTGTAGCCCTTGCCCGCGAGGTAGTTGAGCAGTGCCACGTCCTGGGTGTTGCCCAGCTGCGGGGTGGCGATCTTCTTGCCCTTGAGGTCGTCGAGGGAGGAGATCTTGTCCGGGTTGACCACCAGCTTGACCCCGCCGGAGGCCGAACCGCTGATGATCTTCAGCGACTTGCCGTCGGACTTGGTGTAGCCGTTGATCGCCGGGGAGGGGCCGATCCAGCCGATGTCGATCGAGCCGGCGTTGAGCGCCTCGATCTCGGCCGGGCCCGCGTTGAAGACCTGGGTCTTCACCTGGGTGGCGCCCAACTCCTTCTGGAAGAGGCCCTCCTGGAGGCCGACCAGCGGGGTGCCGTGGGTCAGGTTGGCGAAGTAGCCGATCTTCACGGAGTCGGCGGAGAGCTTCGCGCCGGAATCCGCGGCGGTGGCGGCGCCGGCCTTGGTGTCGGAGGACTTGTCGTCGGCCTTGGAGCCGTAGCCGCAGGCCGACAGCAGCGCCACGGCGGCCAGGCCGGCCGTGGCGGCCGCGGCGGTACGTCTGATCCGGCCGGCGTTGGGGCGGGTGCGGGTATGCGAGGGTGCCGGGTTCGGTGCCATGGTGGAGTCCTGTTCGCGGACGGACCGTCAGGAAGCGGTCTCGGGCGGATGGTTCGGAAGGTGGTGCGCGCGGCAGCCAAGTGCCGGGGCAAGCCGGGCGGCTGTGGGGGAAGACAGCCCGGTGACAGGGCGTTCTCAGCCCTGTCGGCCCGCACATCGGGTCAGGCCGCCCTGGCCGCTGCCGAGGGCGCCGCTGCCGATGCGGCCGCCTTCCTTGTCCATGCCCGAGAACGCCTCGCTGGGCATCAGACCCAGTCCTCCTCGTCGGGTACGTCGGTGGTGCGTACGGTCTCGAAGGCCTCGCCCACCATGCCGGCGGTGAGGGTGGTGCCGTCGGCCGGGTCGATCAGCAGGAACGAGCCGGTGCGACGGTTGTCCGAGTAGCTGTCCAGGGCCAGCGGCTCGGCGGTGCGCAGCTTCACGTGGCCGATGTCGTTGACGTTCAACCCCTCGTCGCCGGAGCGCTGTTCGAGGGTGTCGATGTCGATCCGGTAGGAGATCTCCTTGACGAGCGCGCGCACGGTGCGGGTGGTGTGCTTGAGCAGCACCTTGTCCCCGGCGCGCAGCGGGCGCTCGTTGAGGTGGCTGACGGTGGCCTCGATGTCCTTGGTGGGGACGGCCGTTGCCCCGGCCGCGATGAGGTCGCCGCGGGAGATGTCGAGGTCGTCGGCGAGCCGGACGGTGACGGACTGCGGGGCCCAGGCGATGTCCGTCCGGCGGCCGAGCGCGTCGATCCCGGCGACGGTGCTGGTGAGGCCCGACGGCAGGACGGTGACCGGGTCGCCGACGCGCAGCACGCCGGAGGCCAGCTGGCCGGCGTAGCCGCGGTAGTCGGGGTGTTCCTCGGTCTGCGGGCGGATCACGTACTGGACGGGGAAGCGGGCCGGTTCGGCGCTCGGGTCGCTGCCGACCGGCACCGTCTCCAGGTGTTCGAGCAGGGTCGGGCCGCCGTACCAGTCCATGTGCGCGGAGGGCTCGACGACGTTGTCCCCGGCGAGGGCGGAGATCGGGACGGCGAGCACGTCGCCCACGCCGAGCGAGGCGGCGTAGGCGGTGAACTCGGCGGCGATGGCGGCGAACACGGGCTCGGCGTAGTCGACGAGGTCCATCTTGTTGACGGCGAGCACGACGTGCGGCACCCGCAGCAGCGCGGCGACGGCGGCGTGCCGGCGGGTCTGCTCGACCACGCCGTTGCGGGCGTCGACCAGGACGACGGCGAGTTCGGCGGTGGAGGCGCCGGTCACCATGTTGCGGGTGTACTGCACGTGCCCGGGGGTGTCGGCGAGGATGAACCGCCGCCGGGGGGTGGCGAAGTAGCGGTAGGCGACGTCGATGGTGATGCCCTGCTCGCGCTCGGCGCGCAGGCCGTCGGTGAGCAGCGCGAGGTCGGGCGCCTCCTGGCCGCGGTTGCGGGAGGCGTGCTCGACTGCCTCCAGCTGGTCGGCGAGCACCGACTTGGAGTCGTGCAGCAGGCGGCCGACCAGGGTGGACTTGCCGTCGTCGACGGAGCCGGCGGTGGCGAAGCGCAGCAGGGAGGTGGCGGTGTTCTCGATGGTCGTGCTCATTAGAAGTACCCCTCGCGCTTGCGGTCTTCCATCGCGGCCTCGGACAGCTTGTCGTCGGCGCGGGTGGCGCCGCGCTCGGTGAGGCGGCTGGCGGCGATCTCGGCGATCACGGCCTGGATGGTGGTGGCGTCGGAGTCGACGGCGCCGGTGCAGGACATGTCGCCGACGGTGCGGTAGCGGATCAGCCGCCGCTGGACGGGCTCGCTGTCCTTGGGGCCGCCCCACTCGCCGGCGGTCAGCCACATGCCGCCGCGCGAGAAGACGTCCCGCTCGTGCGCGTAGTAGATCTCCGGGAGCTCGATGCCCTCGCGCTCGATGTACTGCCAGACGTCCAGCTCGGTCCAGTTGGACAGCGGGAAGACCCGCACGTGCTCGCCGACGGCGTGCCGCCCGTTGTAGAGCGACCACAGTTCGGGGCGCTGGCGGCGCGGGTCCCAGGCGCCGAACTCGTCGCGCAGCGAGAAGACGCGCTCCTTGGCGCGGGCCTTCTCCTCGTCGCGGCGGCCGCCGCCGAAGACCGCGTCGAAGCGGCCCTTCTCGATGGCGTCCAGCAGCGGCACGGTCTGCAGCGGGTTGCGGGTGCCGTCCGGGCGCTCGCGCAGCCGGCCGTCGTCGATGAAGTCCTGGACGTGGGCGACGTGCAGGCGCAGGTTGTGCTCCGCGACGACGCGGTCGCGGTAGGCGATGACCTCGGGGAAGTTGTGCCCGGTGTCGACGTGCAGGAGGGAGAAGGGCACCGGCGCGGGCGCGAAGGCCTTGAGCGCCAGGTGCAGCATGAGGATGGAGTCCTTGCCGCCGGAGAAGAGGATCACCGGGCGCTCGAACTCCCCCGCGACCTCGCGGAAGATGTGCACCGACTCGGCCTCCAGCGCGTCCAGGTGGGACAGCGCGAACGGGTTGTCGTCGGTGTAGACCGGGCTGTCGGTCGCGGTGGTCATGCCAGACCCCTCTCGGTCAGGAAGGCGTGCAGTTCGGCGGCGGAGTCGGCCACCGCGCGGCCCTGTGTCTGGATCCGCAGTTCCGGGTCCTGCGGCGCCTCGTACGGGTCGTCCACGCCGGTGAGACCGGAGATCTCGCCGGCCGCCTGCTTGGCGTACAGGCCCTTGACGTCGCGCTCGGCGCACAGCTCGACCGGGGTCGCGACGTGGATCTCCAGGAACTCGGTGCCGGCCGCGGCGTGCCGCTCGCGCACGGCGGTGCGGGAGTCGGCGAACGGGGCGATCACCGGGGCGAGCACCTTGACGCCGTTGGCGGCGAGCTTCTCGGCGACGAAGCCGATCCGGGTGACGTTGGTGTGCCGGTCCTCGCGGGAGAAGCCGAGGCCCTTGGAGAGGAACTCGCGGATCTCGTCGCCGTCCAGGACCTCGACCCGGTGGCCCTCGGCGCGCAGCCGCTCGGCCAGCGCGAAGGCCAGCGTGGTCTTGCCGGCGCTCGGCAGCCCGGTCAGCCACACGGTGGCGCCGCGCTCGCAGGGGCCGGCCGTGCGGGCCGCCTCTGCGGCTCCATCGGCGGCCAGGGTGTGAGCTGTCACGGGGTCTTCCTCACTCGGTAGTCGACGGTACGTGTGTGTCCGGCGGGCTCGCCTGGCGGTGCGTCAGAGGTGGATGCCGCACTCGGTCTTGCCGGAGCCGGACCAGCGGCCGGCCCGGGCGTCCTCGCCCTCCGCGGGCTTGCGGGTGCAGGACAGCGGGGAGCAGCCGATCGAGGTGTAGCCCTCCCACAGCAGCGGGTTGAGCAGCACGCCGTTGGCGGCGACGTAGGCGTCCACGTCCTCCTGCGTCCACCGGGCGATCGGGGCGATCTTGACCTTGCGGCGCTTGGGGTCCCAGGAGACCACCGGGGTGTTCGCCCGGGTCGGCGACTCGTCGCGGCGCAGCCCGGTGGCCCAGGCGTCGTACCCGCCGAGGCCGCGGTTCAGCGGCTCGACCTTGCGCAGCGAGCAGCACAGGTCCGGGTCGCGGTCGTGCAGGTTCGGCCCGTACTCGGCGTCCTGCTCGGCCACGGTCTTCAGCGGGGTGAGCGTGATGACGTTGACCGGCATGGTCGCGGCCACCGCGTCACGGGTGCCGATGGTCTCCGGGAAGTGGTAGCCGGTGTCCAGGAACACCACGTCCACGCCGGGGAGCACCGAGGAGGCGAGGTGGGCGACGACCGCGTCCTCCATCGAGGAGGTGACGCAGAACCGCTTGCCGAAGGTGTCGGCGGCCCACCGCAGGATCTCCTGCGGGGCCGCCTCCTCCAGCTCGCGGCCGGCCCGGACGGCTGCCGCCTCGTGGTCAGTCGCGGTGCTGCTCATGGGACGTACCCCCGTGGTCGGTCGGTGACAGCAGGCCGAGGAACTTCAACTGGAAGGCCCGGCGGCACCCGTGGCATTCCCAGGCGCCGTGTCCGGCCTCGGAGGGGCGCAGGTCCTCTTCCCCGCAGTACGGGCAGAAGAACGGTGCTGCTCGCTCACTCATGACAGCTGCTCCTCGGTCGCCCGGGTCGCCCACTGGGCGAAGCGCTCGCCCTCGGTGCGGTCGGCCTGGTAGCGGGTCAGCAGGCGCTCGACGTAGTCGGGCAGGCCGGCGCTGGTGACCTTGAGGCCGCGGACCTTGCGGCCGAAGCCGGCCTCCAGGCCGAGCGCGCCGCCGAGGTGCACCTGGTAGCCCTCGACCTGCTCGCCGTTGTCGTCGGTGACCAGCTGGCCCTTGAGGCCGATGTCGGCGACCTGGATGCGGGCGCAGGCGTTCGGGCAGCCGTTGATGTTGATGGTCAGCGGCTCGGTGAACTCCGGCAGGCGCTGCTCCAGTTCGTCGATGAGCGTGCGGCCGCGCTCCTTGGTCTCGACGATGGCGAGCTTGCAGTACTCGATGCCGGTGCAGGCCATGGTGCCGCGGCGGAACGGCGACGGGGCGACGCGCAGGTCGAGCGCCTCCAGGCCGGCCACCACCGACTCGACGTGCTCCTCGGCGATGTCGAGGATCAGCATCTTCTGCTCGGCGGTGGTGCGCACCCGGTCGCTGCCGTGGGCGGCTGCGAGGTCGGCGATCTCGCCGAGCAGCTTGCCGTGGACCCGGCCGACGCGCGGCGCGAAGCCGATGTAGAACCGGCCGTCCTTCTGCCGGTGGACGCCGACGTGGTCGCGCCAGCGGGCGGCGGGCTCGGCGGGCGCGGGGCCGTCGACCAGCCGGTACTTGAGGTACTCGTCCTCCAGTACCTGGCGGAACTTCTCCACGCCCCAGTCGGCGACCAGGAACTTCAGCCGGGCGCGGTTGCGCAGACGGCGGTAGCCGTAGTCGCGGAAGATGCCGATGACGCCGCCGTAGACGTCCGCGACCTCGTCCAGCGGGACCCAGGCACCCAGCCGCACGCCCAGGCGCGGGTTGGTGGACAGGCCGCCGCCGACCCACAGGTCGAAGCCGGGCCCGTGCTCGGGGTGGACCACGCCGACGAAGGAGACGTCGTTGATCTCGTGCGCGACGTCCAGCAGCGGGGAGCCGGAGACCGCGCTCTTGAACTTGCGCGGCAGGTTGGAGAAGTCCGGGTTGCCGATGAAGCGGCGCTGGATCTCGTCGATGGCGGGGGTGCCGTCGATGATCTCGTCCTCGGCGACGCCGGCCACCGGGGAGCCGAGGATGACGCGCGGGGTGTCGCCGCAGGCCTCGGTGGTGGACAGGCCGACGGCCTCCAGCTTCTGCCAGATCGCGGGGACGTCCTCGATCCGGATCCAGTGGTACTGGATGTTCTGCCGGTCGGTCAGGTCGGCGGTGCCGCGCGCGTACTGCTCGGAGACCTCGGCGACCGCCCGCAGCTGGGGGACGGTCAGCCGGCCGCCGTCGATGCGGACCCGGAGCATGAAGTACTCGGCGTCCAGCTCGTGCGGGTCGAGGATCGCGGTCTTGCCGCCGTCGATGCCCTCCTTGCGCTGGGTGTAGAGCCCCCACCAGCGCATCCGGCCGCGCAGGTCGGCGGGGTCGATCGAGTCGAAGCCGCGGTGCGCGTAGATCGTCTCAATACGTGTCCGCACATTGAGACCGTCGTCGTCCTTCTTGAACTGCTCGTTGGCGTTCAGAGGAGTGTGGTGGCCCATGCCCCACTGGCCCTCGCCGCGGTGGCGGGTCACCTTGCGGGCCGCGGCGGGGCGGCGCGCGGCGGGGCTGTCGGCCGTGGGCTCGACGGTCTCGGGGGAGGTGGCCATGGTGAAGTCCTTCGGGGCAGATGGCGCTGGTGCCAGGCGGGTCGCGGAGCGTGCTCAGCCGTGCGGTGCTGCTCTGACCTGCGGGTTTCTCAGGGCCTGGAGGGCAGTGACCGAGACCGGGCGGGCGCCTGCACATCCGCTGCGACGGGGATGGCGGGAACGGGTGGCGCCGGGTGCGGTGGTGCGGCGGGGGTGGGCTCAGGTCACCGGACAGATGGCGCTGGACACGCGAAGGAGATCGACGTGGAGTCGACCTACCAGGGTGGTTCCGGCGCTAGGCATGGCAAGAGATTCGCACGGCGCGGGACTCGCGGTCCACTAACATCCGCATACTGGACGCTGATGTTTCGTCATGTGGGACGGTCGGGAGTTCCCGCCGCTCCCGGCCCGGGTGCCCGGCCACACGCTTCCACCCCGGGGAGATCAACCGCGGGGCCACGGCCCGATACGGTTGGCCCTGTGCAAGCAGCAGGCGATACGAGCGGAACGAACCCCGAGCGGGCCTCCCGGCGCCGGGGCAAGGGCTCCCGGCGCGCGGCCAAACAGGCCACCTGGCGCCACACGGCGTGGGAGCTGGTCAAGGACACCACCAACACCTGCGTGGAGTACCGGGTCACCGGCCTCGCCGCGGAGGCGGCCTTCTTCACCCTGCTGTCGATCCCACCGCTGCTGCTCGGCCTGGCCGGCACCCTCGGCTACCTCGACGAGTTCCTCGGCGCGGGCACCATCGACCGGCTCAAGCACGACATCGTCTCGGCCTCCGGGACGGTCCTGTCGGACTCCTCCGTCAGGGAGGTCGTCGTCCCGCTGCTGAACCAGGTGTTCGACCACACCCGGCCCGACCTCGTCTCCATCGGCTTCCTGCTGTCGCTGTGGTCCGGCTCCCGGGCGCTCTACATCTTCATCGACACCATCACCGTCATGTACGGGCTCGACGGCAAGCGCGGCATCGTCAAGACCCGGCTGATGTCGCTCGGCCTCTACCTCGGCGCCCTGGTGATCGGCTCGCTGGTGCTGCCGCTGCTGATGGCCGGGCCCGGACTGGTGGAGAACGCCGTGCCGGGCATCGCCGGACTCGTCGGCGCCGCGTACTGGCCGGTCGCGATCGTGCTGCTGATCGTCTCGCTGACCACCCTCTACCACCTGGCCGTCCCGGTCTCGACCCCGTGGCGCGAGGACATCCCCGGCGCCCTCGTCGCCCTGGTGGTGCTGGTCTTCTGCAGCGTCGGCCTGCGGCTCTACCTGGTCAGCTCGGTCGAGGGCCCCTCGGTGTACGGCTCGCTGGCGGCACCGGTGGCCGTCCTGCTGTGGATCTTCGTGGTGGCCCTCGCGGTCCTCATCGGCGCCGCCATGAACGCCGCGATAGACCGGCGCTGGCCCACCCTGGAGACCGCCGACGCCCGCGCCGAGAACGAACGGGCCCACGAGGAGGCGGCCGCCGCCGTGGTCCGCGAGGTCGCCGCCCGGCGAGCCGTCGAACGGGCCCGGCGCGCCCGCGAACTCGGGCTCGCCGAGGGCGCCGAGGAGGAGTGGGGCGAGGACGACGGCGAGGACGTCGACGTGCCCTCCGAGTACCCGGAGCGGTGGGCCGACGTGCTGGCCGCCGACAACGTGCGCGGCCGGCTCACCGCCCGCGGCGGGCCGCACCACCGGCCCACCCCGCCGCCCCCGGACAGCGACCGGCCGTCCGGGCCCCTGCCGGGCGGGCCTGCGGGCGGGCCTCCGGCCGCAGGCCCGGGCGGTCCTCCCGGGCAGGAGCTGCCGGGGTACCCGCCGCGGCCGCCCCGGCCGCCGTGGGAGCAGCGGTAGGCAGGGGCGTGCGGTGCCAACGGACAGGGCCTCTCCCGCGGGTGCGGGGGAGGCCCTGTGCCGTGTCCGGCGGTCCCTGTGGTCGTGCGGTCACGTGGTCGGAAGGTCCGCCGGTCGGGCGGTCAGGTGGTGGCGGGGTTCGGGGGGTAGCCGTACTGCGGCGCCGCCGGGGTCGGCGTCGGGCTGGTGGGCGTCGGGCCGGCCGCCGCCGGGGCGGCCCGGACCGGGAACGGCTCGGTGGTGGGCTGGGCCGGCTCCAGCGCGGTGCGCCCGGAGGAGTCGCTCAGCTTGATCAGCAGCGCGACCATCAGCCAGTTCGCCAGCAGCGACGAACCGCCGGCCGCCAGGAACGGCAGCGCCTTGCCGGTCAGCGGGACCAGCCCGCTCACCCCGCCGACGACCACGAAGATCTGCAGCGCCAGGGCCGCCGACAGGCCGGTGGCCAGCAGCTTGCCGAACGGGTCGGTCAGGCCGATCGCGGTGCGCAGACCCCGCTGGATCAGCAGCACGTAGACCAGCAGCAAGGCCGTCACCCCGGCCAGGCCCAGCTCCTCGCCGATGGTGGTGAAGATGAAGTCGCTGCGCCCGGCGAAGCCGATCAGCCAGGGCCGCCCCGAGCCCAGGCCCGTCCCGGTCAGGTGCCCGGTGCCCAGGCTGAACAGCGCCTCGGCGGGCTGCTCGGAGATCGCCTTGTCGTGCACCGGCTTGTAGTAGTCGAGCGGGTGCAGCCACGCCTCGACGCGGCCGTGCACGTGCGGCTCCACGGTGCCGACCACCGCCGCGCCGCCGACCGCCATCAGCAGGCCGAGCACCACCCAGCTGGTGCGCTCGGTCGCCACGTACAGCATCACGATGAAGACGCCGAAGAAGATCAGCGAGGTGCCCAGGTCCCGTTCGAAGATCAGCACCAGCAGGCTGACCACCCAGATCGCCAGCACCGGCCCGGCGTGCCGGCCGCGCGGCAGGGTCATCCCCCAGACCTTGCGGCCGGCCAGCGCGAGCGCGTCCCGGGAGGCCATCAGGTAGCCCGCGAAGAAGATCGTGATCGCGACCTTCACGAACTCGTCCGGCTCGAAGGAGAGCCCGAACAGCCGGATCCAGCGCTTGGCGCCGAAGCTGTCGCTGGGCGAGGCCACCGGAGCGGCCAGCAGGATCAGCGCGCCCGCCATCAGCAGGTAGACGTAGCGCTGGAAGAAGCGGTGGTGCTTGACCAGCACGATCAGCGCGATCGCCGCCGCCACCGAGATGAACACCCACATCAGCTGGGCGGGCGCGGCCGGGAGCTTCTGGTAGTCGCCCTTGGCGCTGTGCGCGGCCTTGTAGCTGATGTCCAGCCGGTCCAGCAGCACCAGTCCGAAGCCGGTCAGGAAGACACCCAGCGGCAGGATCAGCGGGTCCGCGTACGGTGCGAACCGGCGCACCGCCAGATGCGCCGCCCCGGCGAGCGCGCCCAGCGACAGGCCGTGCACCAGCAGTCCGGGCGGCATCTTGCCGGTCAGCGCCAGATCGGCTTCGATGTGTCCCGCCAGACAGACGGCCACCGCGAGCGCCAGCAGGCCCAGCTCGATGTTGCGGTGGCGCGCGGCCAGCCGGCGGCCCTCGCCGCGTGCAGTGCTGTGCACCTCGTGTCGTCCCCTTGTCACCCACGTGGCGGGTATCGCCGACGGGCATCCTGCCAGACGTCCGGGTCGTCGCCGCGGTTGCGGAGCGACGGGGCCCGGGGGCAGAACTTTGCCTGGGCAAAGCTTTGTTCGGGCCGGGTAAAGCTTTGTTCAGGACCGGGTATAGAGGTGGGCCCCGCGCGCGGCGGGCCGCCGGCGCGGCGACATCATGGCCGGGCGTCGCGGCGTCCGCCGCGGGGCCCGATGGCGATGGTGTGCACGGCTGCCGCCGCCTCGGCGGCGGCGGGTGCGAGCGAGGTGGGCGGACGGATGAACGGCGCGGTGGACGGCGCGGTCTCCGTACTCGCCTACCACGGACCGCCCGCGTGGCAGTGGTCCGACCTGGCCACCTCCTGGACGGCCGAACCGCTGGTGCTCACCCTCTCGGTGCTGCTCGGCGCCTGGTACCTCGCCGCGGTGCGCACCGTCCACCGGTCCGGCGGCGAGCGGTGGAAGCCCACCCGCACCGCCGCTTTCCTCGGCGGACTGCTCCTGTGGATCTGGTGCACCTGCTCCGGCCTCGGCGTGTACGACCGGATCCTCTTCACCGACCGGGCCGTGCAGGTCGTCCTGCTGCTGATGGTCGTCCCGCTGCTGCTCGCGCTCGGCGCGCCCGTCTCGCTGCTGGTCGAGGCCGCGCCGCCGGCCCGCCGGGAGCGGATCCTGCGGGCGCTGCGCAGCCGCCCGTCCAAGGTGCTGATGTTCCCGGCCGTCTCCACCGCGCTGCTGATGGCACCGCCGTGGCTGCTCTACTTCACGCCCTGGTACGAGGAGTCGGTCTCCAGCGCGTTCGGGAACGTGCTGCTGCACCTGGCGCTGGTGCTGCTCGGCCTCGCCTACTTCTGGCCGCGGCTGCAGATCGACCCGGTCGGGCACGAGTACCCGCACCTGGTCGGGCTGTTCATCACCTTCGCCGAGGTGATCTTCGACGCGGGGCTCGGGATCGTGCTGATCTACGGCGGCCACCTGGTCGCCGAGCACTACTACGTGGCGCTCGGGCGGCCGTGGGGGCCGAGCCTGGCGCAGGACCAGACCTGGGGCGGCAACGCGTTCTGGGTGCTGGGGGACCTGGTCGGACTGCCGTTCCTGGCCGCGCTGGTGCGACGGATGGTCGTGCAGGGGCGGGAGGAGATCCGGGCCGTGGACGCCGAGCTGGACGCGCGCTTCGAGGCGGCGGCCGAGGAGGCGCGGGCCGAGGGGCGGCCGGAGGAGGAGGAGACGGGGATGCGGCCGTGGTGGCTGGACGACCCGAACCTCAAGCACCGGTACGGGGGATAGCGCCGGTACGGGGGGATGGCGCCGGTACGGGGACAGTCGCGGTACGGGGGCTTCCTGGCCTCTGTGGGGCGTATTTCCGCAGGTCAAAAATGGGTTGGCGCAGCCAGGGCGCTTCGCTAGCGTGTGACGTGTCCGGTTCGGAGGCCGTTGGGCCGCCCGAGGAGTAGAGAGCAGGAGGTGAACCCCGTGGTCGTTGTCGCCCCGATAGCTGCCCAGGGCAGTACTCGCGTTCACCTCCTTTTCCCGGCCGCCGGCTGAGCCCTTTCGCGCCAGCCGTAGCCCGCCGGGACCATTGCTCCCGAAGGGCCACTGCGTTGACCAACGCTGCCTCCGTTCCGTCGTTCTCTCCTTCTCTTTCTCTGTCTTCTTTCTCCTCCGCCGAGGTCGGCACCGCTCCCTCCGAGGCCGGCTCCGCGCTGGCCGGCTACGGCTGGACGCCCGAGCTCGCGGAGCTGTTCACCCCGCTCGGCGAGGCCGGGCTGCTCCCGGCCCGGATCGTCCGGGTCGACCGCGGCCAGTGCGACGCCGTGATCGCCGACCCGGAGACGGGCGAGCCGCGCACCGTCCGCTTCGACACCCGGCCGGTCGGCGACGCCGACATGATCAACTGCCCGTGCACGGGCGACTGGGCGGCCGTGGACCTCCACGCCCAGCCGATGGCCGCCGTCGTCGCGCTGCTGCCGCGCTCCACCGCGATCATCCGCAAGGTGGCCGGCAAGCGCTCCGACGGTCAGGTGCTGGCGGCCAACGTCGACACCGTCCTGATCGCCTCCTCCCTCGCCACCGATCCCGACCTCGGGCGGATCGAGCGCTTCCTCGCCCTGGCCTGGGAGTCCGGCGCCGAACCACTCGTCGCCCTCACCAAGGCCGACCTGGTGGACGACGCCGACTTCATCCGGGCCGACGTCGAGGCGATCGCGCCAGGGGTCACGGTGGTCGTCGTGAGCGCCGAGACCGGCGAAGGCATGGACGTGCTGCGCGCCTGTACCCCCGGCACCACCGCGGTGATCGGCCAGTCCGGCGTCGGCAAGTCCACGCTCACCAACGCGCTGGCCGGCGCCGTGGTGATGACCGTCCAGGAGGCCCGTGAGGTCGACCAGAAGGGCCGCCACACCACGACCACCCGCGAGCTGATCCCGCTGTCCGGCGGGGGCGTCCTGATCGACACTCCCGGGCTGCGCGAGGTCGGCCTCTACGGTGGCGAGGGCGTGGACCTGGCTTTCGCCGACATCGCCGAGCTGGCCGAGGAGTGCCGCTTCCACGACTGCGGCCACCACACCGAGCCGGGCTGCGCGGTGCAGGCGGCGCTGGCCGACGGGACCCTGCCGCAGCGCCGGATGGAGAGCTACCTCAAGCTCCAGCGCGAGAACGAGTGGATCGCCTCGCGCTCGGACGCCCGGGTGGCCAAGGCCCGGCTGCAGAAGTGGAAGACGATCACCAAGTCGATGCGTGCCGTGGGAGGTCCGGTGAAGCGCTGACCCGTCGGAGCCGGCCGACCGCCGTCAATCGGCCGCTGTCGCGCTGCGGCGACGGTGGCCGGCCTCCGCCCGGCCCACCCGGCTCAGCGGAGGTCGGCCACCAGCCGGAAGCGCTGGAGGAGCACGGGGGTGGTGTCGTCCACGGTGAAGTCCGGGTCATCGAGGGCGGCGAGCATCTCCGGGCTCCGCCAGAACCCCTCGTGCACGGCGCGCCAGTCAGCCACGCTGGCGTACCCCTCGCCCTCGTCCAGGGCGTGCCGCAGGTCGACCTCGGAGAGCGGGACCACACGGACGTCCGTGGTCTCGATCACCGCGACCCGGCGGCCGTCCGAGTCGAGGACGGCGCCCCGCTCGCCGGGCTGCGGCAGGGGCTCGCCCTCGTGCTCGTAGCCGGCGACCAGCCCGGTGGTGCTGGTCTTGGCGCCGCTGAGGACGGCCGCGACCAGCTGGTCGCGCAGCGGGCCGGGGAACGCGAACTCCTCCGGGGGCAGGGCGACCACGCGCGGGTCGTCCGGGCCGGCGTAGGGGTGGCCGGTGTAGGGCCGGCCGGTGGGCCGGGCGCCTGGCTGCTCGCTCATGCGGCGAGCGTAGCCGCGGGCCGGCCGGAACGGCCGTGAATTTCGGGCCGGGCCGGGCCTGGGCGGGGGAGGGGTGGGGCGGGGGAGGGGGAGGGCCCCCGAACGGCGATGTCCGATTCCCGCCAGTCACCCCCCGCCCGATCCCGCAGACTGGACAACGTGATCGACGACGACATCCGGTACCGAGCCGTGGACAGCCGCGACGCCCGCTTCGACGGCGTCTTCTTTACGGCCGTCACCTCCACCGGCATCTACTGCCGACCAAGCTGCCCCGCCGTGACCCCCAAGCGGGTCAACTGCGTCTTCTACCCCAGCGCCGCGGCCGCCCAGGGCGCAGGCTTCCGTGCCTGCCGCCGCTGCCGCCCCGACTCGGTGCCGGGATCCCCCGAGTGGAACCACCGCGCCGACCTGGTCGGCCGCGCGATGCGACTGATCGGCGACGGCGTGGTGGACCGCGAGGGCGTCGCGGGTCTGGCCGGCCGCCTCGGTTACAGCTCCCGCCAGCTGCAGCGTCAGCTCACCGCCGAGCTCGGCGCGGGCCCGATCGCGCTGGCCCGCGCCCGTCGCGCCCAGACCGCCCGCCTCCTCCTGCAGACCACCGAGCTGTCCGT
Source organism: Kitasatospora sp. NPDC034035 (assembly GCF_055575755.1). Taxonomy (NCBI): domain Bacteria; kingdom Bacillati; phylum Actinomycetota; class Actinomycetes; order Kitasatosporales; family Streptomycetaceae; genus Kitasatospora; species Kitasatospora sp. NPDC034035. Next base: position 157,720 of record NZ_JBVISA010000008.1, read on the forward strand.
CACCGACATCGCGTTCGCGGCCGGCTTCGCCTCCGTCCGCCAGTTCAACGACACCGTGCGCGAGGTCTACGACCGTACGCCCAGCGGCCTGCGCGCCGAGGTCGCCGCCGGTCGCCGCACCGCGACCCCGGCCGGCGGCCTGACCCTGCGCCTCGCCTACCGCGGCGCGCTGGACAGCGACCACCTGATCGACTTCCTCGCCCTGCGCGCCATCCCCGGTGTGGAGGAGGTCGTCCCCGGCGCGCGCCCGGGCGTCCGGACCTACCGGCGCACCCTCGGGCTCCCGTACGGCCACGGCATCGCCGAGGTCGACGGCCTGGCGCCGGACGAGCCGCGCACCCGAGGCTGGCTGGACTGCCGGCTCTTCCTCGCCGACCTGCGCGACCTGCCGACCGCCGTCCAACGGCTGCGCATCCTCTTCGACCTGGACGCCGACCCGCTCGCGGTCGACGAGCAGCTCGGCGCCGACCCGGTGCTCGGTCCGCTGGTCCGCGAGCGCCCCGGACTGCGCTCGCCCGGCCACGTGGACCCGCACGAACTCGCCGTCCGCGCCGTCCTCGGCCAGCAGGTCAGCGTCGGCGCGGCCCGTACCCTGGCGGGCCGGCTCGCCGAGAAGTACGGCACCGCACTGCCCGAGCCCAGCGGCGGCCTGCGGCTGCTCTTCCCGACCGCGGCGGTCCTGGCCACGGCAGAGGCGGAGGACTTCGCGATGCCCGCTGCCCGCCGCCGCGCGCTCACCGGCCTGTGCGCGGCCCTGGCGGAGGGCGTGGTGAGCCTCGACAGCGGGGTCGACCGGGAGGAGGCCGCGACCCGGCTGCTGGCCCTGCCCGGCATCGGCCCCTGGACGGTCGGCTACCTGCGGATGCGGGCCCTCGCCGACCCCGATGTCTTCCTCCCGAGCGACGTGGGAGTCAAGCACGGCCTCGTCCGGCTCGGCGTCCCCGGCGACCCGAAGTCCGCCGCCCGCGCGGCCGAGGCCTGGGCCCCGTGGCGCTCCTACGCGGTCCACCGGCTGTGGGCCGGCCCCGCGACCACCAGCACCGGAACGGAGAACGAACGAGCATGAGCACCACCGTCCCCACTGCCACCGTCCCCACTGCCACCGTCCACACGAGCACCGCCCACACCGGCACCGCCCACACCGGCACCGTCTACACCACCATGGAGAGCCCCTTCGGCCGGCTGCTGCTCAGCGGTGTCCTGCCCGAGGACGGCGGGCCGGCCGCGCTGGCCACCGTCACGGCGCCGGGCCAGAAGTACGCGCTGGCCGAACCCGCCGACGACTGGGTCCTCGACCCGGAGGCGCTCGCCGAGCCGGTCGCCCAGCTGACCGCCTACTTCGCCGGCGAGCGCACCGGCTTCGACCTGCCGCTCGCGCCGGTCGGCACCGAGTTCCGCCGCCGGATCTGGGCCGCGCTGGACGAGATCCCGTACGGCACGACCGTCACCTACGGCGAACTCGCCGAGCTGGCCGGGCAGGAGCCGCGGATGGTCCGCGCGGTCGGCGGCGCGGTGGGCGCCAACCCGCTGCTGATCGTGCGCCCCTGCCACCGGGTGCTCGGCGCCAACGGCTCGCTCACCGGCTTCGCGGCGGGCGTGGACCGCAAGCGCCTGCTGCTGGAGCTGGAGAGCGGCACCCTGTTCTGACCGCCGGCCCGATCGGTCCGGACCGATCGCTCCGGACCGATCACTCCGGACCGATCACTCCTGAGGTGATCACTCCGAACTGCGCAGGTCCACCCGCCAGTTGTGGCTGCGCATGAACCGCCCGGGCGGGAACTCGAACTCCGTCTCGCCGAGCAGCGTGAACCCGGCCTTCGCGCAGACCGCGTTGGAGGCGGGGTTGTCCACCGACGGGAAGGCGTGCAGGTACCGGTGGGCCGCCTCGCGGCGGGCGGCCGCGACCGCGGCGCGGGTGGCGGCGACGGCGATGCCCCGGCCCTGGAAGCCGGGCAGCACGTTCCAGCCCATCTCGTGGACGGTCTCGCCCTCCCAGGTCCGGGTGCCGTAGCCGACCGTGCCAACCGACTCGCCGTCGACTGCCCCGCCGTCGACTGTCCCGTCCCCGACCGCCGCGTCCTCGGGCAGCAGCACGATCCGGTACATGCAGCCGAGGCCGGACGGGACGAAGTCCAGGTAGCGGCCGTGCCGGACGAGCAGCTGCTCCTCGGTCTCCGGGCCGCCGACGTGCGTCTTCATCTCCGGTGTGTTGACCCGGCGCAGCAGCGCGAGGTCGGCGTCCGTCCAGGGCTCGATGTGTACCCGTGCTGTGGTCATGCCGGCGACGGTAGCGGCAGGACCGGGCCGTCGACCAACGGGTTTGTCCACCGGTCGGCACCGGCGGCACCGGCGGCACCGGCGGCACCGGCGGCACCGGCGGCACCGGCGGCACCGGCGGCACCGGCCGGGACGGGGCGAGCCGGTCGACGCCGGTTCAGCCCTGTTCGGTGCCGGTCCCCGGCTGTTGCGCGAGGGCCCGGGCGAGCTGCTCCAGGGCGGGCAGGGCGTTGACGACCGCCGCGCGGTCGGCGGGTTCGAGGGCGCCGAGCGCGGTGGCGATGCGGCGCTCGTGCGCCTGCTGCCAGTCGTCGAGCTGGCGCCGTCCGGCCGGGGTGAGGGCGATCCGGGCGGTGCGGCGGTCGCCGGGGTCGGCCTGGCGGTCCACGAAGCCGGCTTCGAGCAGCTTGCCGACCAGTCCGCTGACGGTGTTGGGGGCGAGCCGCTGACGGGCGGCCAGTTCGCCGACCCGCAGTGGTGCGGCGGCGAGGGTCTGGAGGAGTTCGACCTGCGCCATCGGCAGGGACTCCCACGGGTAGTCGGTGCGGATGCTGCTGCGCAGTGCGCGGCGCAGCCGGGTCACGGTGTCGGTCAGTTGCCGGGCGTGCTCGACCGCCGGGTCGGGGCTTGTGATGGCGGGGTCGGGAACGTGTGGTGACGACGGCATGGCGGACAGCGTATCTCCTGGTACGGGGCGTGCCGGGGGCGCGGTCCGTCCCTCGGGCGCGGTGTGGACGCCCCGCGAGACGCTTCGTATCGCAGGACGACCTGCTCGTAGAAAGAACATGTCTGCATCCGATATATTCGTCCCATGAACGCCACCGCCCTTGCCGCCCGACTGCTCACCGAGCGGCCCCGGCCCCGCGGCATCGCCGGGTGGCGCCACGCCCACTGGCTGGCTGTCGGCACGGTCTGCCTCGGCGCCTTCCTCGGCCAGCTCGACGCCAGCGTCATCGCCCTGGTCTTCCCCGCCATCGGCCACCACTTCGACGCGGGCTTCGCCGCCGTCGAATGGGTCGCCCTCGCCTACCTGCTCGTCCTGGTCGCCCTGCTGGCCCCGATCGGCCGACTGTCCGACCTGGCCGGCCGCAAGACGATGTACATCGGCGGCTTCGCCGTCTTCGGCCTCTCCTCGCTCGGCGCCGGATTCGCCGGCAGCCTCTGGATCCTGGTCGGCTGCCGGGCCGTCCAGGCCGTCGGCGCCGCGATGATGCAGGCCAACAGCGTCGCGCTGGTCGCCCGCGGCGTCCCGGAGCACGCGATGCGGCGCGCGCTCGGCATCCAGGCCTCCGCCCAGGGCCTCGGGCTGGCGCTGGGGCCCAGCCTCGGCGGCCTGCTGGTCGAACACGCCTCGTGGCGCTGGGTGTTCTGGGTCAACGTGCCGATCGCCGTGTTCGGCATCCTGGCCGGCTGGTACCTGCTGCCCCGCACCCGGACGGACGGCGTGGGCCCCGTTCCCAACCCCCGGACGCGCCCCACGGCCCGTCCGCACCGCGACGACGCCCGCTTCGACCTGCCCGGCATGCTGCTGCTCACCGGCGCGACCACGTCGCTGCTGCTCGCCCTGTCCACCGCCTCCGGCCTTCCGCTGCCCGGCTGGGTCGTCGCCGTCCTGCTGCTCGCCGCCGCCGTGCTCACGGTGGCGCTGGTGCGCCAGGAGCGGCGGGCCGCCCGGCCGATCCTGGCACCCGGCCTGGTCAACACCCCGGGCGTGCGGTCCGGCCTGGTGGTCGCGCTGATCGGCTACCTGCTGCTGTTCTGCCCGCTCGTGCTGGGCCCCGTGCTGCTCACCGGCGCGGGTGTGTCGACGGCCGGCGCTGGCCTGCTGGTCACCCTGCTGCCCGCCGCGTTCGCCTTCGCCGCGACGGTCGGCGGCGGGCTGCTGCCCCGGGACTGGTCGGATGCGACCAGGTGCCGCTTCGGCGCAGCCGTGGCGGCGGGCGGGCTGCTGCTGTTCGCCCTGCTGCCGGCCTCGACCGTGTCGGCGGCCCCGCTGCTGGTCGCCGGGTACGGGCTGGGCCTGCTGCTGCCGGCCAACAACGCGCTGGTGATGCGGGCGATCCCTGCGGAGTGTTCGGCGGTCGGCGGCGGCATGGTGAACATGGCGCGCAGCCTCGGTACGGCGCTCGGCATGGCACTGTCCGTCCTCGGCGTCCACCTGGCAGGCGCGGCGTCCGGTGGGCGGACGGTGCTCCTCCTCCTCGCGGCGGTCGCGGCCGCGGCCGCACTCCTCACCCGGCCGGCCCGCGGTCCGCTCCGCAGACATCGGGCCGTGCCCGGTCCCGGGGCTCCCGGGGCTCCCGGGGCTCCCGGGGCTCCCGGGGCGTTCGAGGCACCCGCGGTGCCCGGGGTGCCCGGGGTGCCCGGTGATCCTCATTCGAAGTCGTCGGCTGCGGTGAGGCCTTCGAGGAACGAGCGGAAGTCCGGCGCGAGCGGCAGCTCCCGGCCGAGGTCCGCCTCGAACCAGGTGACGGACGGTTCCCGGTCCCGGCCGCGCTCCCGGTAGTCCAGCCCGATCCAGCACGGTCCCTCACCCGAGAGCAGGACCACCGGGGAGGGCAGGCCCCACTCCGTGACCAGGTACGGGCTGTCGAGCAGGGACAGCGCTCCCGCGCGCCGGCCGATGCCCATCAGCCAGTCGAACGGGACGTGGTCGGCGCTCCACGAGGTCGGCCGACTGGTGGGGAAGGCGTTCCGGTCCTCCGCGACCCCGCCGCCGTCGCGGTGGTGCAGCAGGTCGAGCAGGGCGGCCGGAAGCGTGACGCCGAGCAGCCGCTGGGCCTCCGCGACCGCTTCGGCGGTCAGGGCCGACTGCGCGTCGTCCTCGGCCCCGGCGTCCCACAGGGAACACCGGAAGTCGTCACCGCGCGCCATGGTCGGTCTCCGTGCCACGGCCCGCTTCCGCGCCGTGACCGGTCTCAGGGACGGGGCGGGCGTTCAGGGCGTCCTGGGCCCGGTTCAGGCCGCGCCGCACCAGGGTCTCCAGGGCGTCCGCGCAACGGTCCAACTCGCCGGGCATGGCCGTGAGTTCGTCGTCCGAGAACTTCTTCAGCACGAAGTCGCCGACGCTCTGCCCCTTCGGCGGCCGGCCGATGCCGAACCGCAGTCGGACGAAGTCGCGGGTGCCGAGCACCTCGCCCACCGAGCGCACCCCGTTGTGGCCGCCGGGCCCGCCGCCGCGCTTGAGCCTGGCGGAGCCGAACGCGAAGTCCAGGTCGTCCTGCACGACCACCAGCTGCTCCACCGGCACGCCGTAGCGGCGCAGCAGCGCGGCCACCGGGCGGCCGGACAGGTTGATGAACCACAGCGGCTTGGCGAGCAGCACCGGCCGGCCGTCGACCGCGATCTCCGCGACCAGGGTGGCGATGCCGTGCCACCGGAACCGGGCGCCGTGCCGCTCGGCCAGCCGGTCGACGGCCAGGAAGCCCGCGTTGTGCCGGGTCTGCCGGAACCACGGTCCGGGGTTGCCCAGTCCGGCGATCAGCCAGGGTGCGCGGGGTGCGCGGGGTGCGCCGGGTGCGTCGGGTGCGTCGGGTGCGCCGGGTGCGGCAGGTGCTTCGGGTGCGTCGGGGGTCATGCGAGGTCTCCGCAGGGGGTAGGAACGGCGGACGGCCGGGGCGCGGCGGGGACGGTGCGGGACCGTCGGCTGCGCCCCGGCCGTCCGGGGAACGAGAGCGGTGGGAGTGGTGAGCCGGTTCAGGACGCGGGCACGCCGGGGGCGGCGCCGCGCTCCGTGAGCATGTCGGTCATCAGCTGCAGCTCCGAGGTCTGGGCGATCACCATCGACTGCGCGAGCCGCTTCTCGGTGTCGTTCCTGGCCAGGTCCACGTAACCCTGGGCCATCTCGACGCCGCCCTTGTGGTGCTCGATCATCAGCTGCAGGTAGAACACCTCGGCGTCCCGCCCGCTGAGCGAACGCAGCTTCGCGATCTGGGTGTTGGTGGCCATGCCGGGCATCAGCGAACCGTCGTGCGCCTGGTAGTCGTGGCCCATCTGCATCCACGCCATCGGCTTGGCGCCCGAGTGCTGTGTCAGCCCCCACTGGTCCAGCCAGCCCATCATCATGCCGCGCTGGTTGGCCTGGGTGTTGATGATGTCGAAGGCGAGGGTGCGGGTCGGCTCGTCGCTCGTGCGGTCCCGGACGACGAACGACAGGTCCACCGCCTGCTGGTGGTGGGTCGCCATGTCGCGGGCGAACCCGGCCTCGGGCGAGTCGTCCGCGGGGACCGACAGCGCGGTGCCGGAGGCGGAGGTCCCGCTTGCCACCAGGGCCGGCACCCCGAGCGCCAGCGCCACGGCGGCGGCCAGCGCGGCCGGCCACCACATGCGCCGACGGCGCGGGGCCGCGCCCCCGCCGTCCTCGGCGGTGACGGCTCCGGTGACGGCCTCCGCAGCCGGGTCCACGGCCGTCTCCACGCCGTTCTCGGCCGCGGCCGCCTGGGGACGGCCCGCGTCGGCGGTCACATCTGCCCCATGGTGCAGGAGGCGCCCGGCTCCTGGGTCTGCTTGCCCTGGACGTACTTGGTGAAGAACTGGTTCACCCGGGGGTCGCTGGCGCTGTCCACGACCAGCTGGGTGCTCCAGGCGTTCAGGGTGATGGTGCCCTGCTCGTCCGGGTACGGGCTCATCAGCGAGTACGGAGTGGCCTTGACCTTGTCGGTCAAGGTCTTGATGTCGTCCGGGGTGGCCTTGCCGTTGTACGTCACCCAGACCGCGCCGTGCTCCAGCGAGTGGACGGCACGCTCGTTCTCGACCGGCTGGTCGTAGACGTGGCCCATGCAGTCCAGCCAGACCGCGTTGTGGTCGCCGCCGACCGGCGGGGTCATCGGGTAGGTGACCTTCTCCTTGACGTGGTTGCGGGTCAGGTCGCCGAAGGTCTTCACACCCGGGATGTCCGCGTTGGCGGCGGCTTCCTTGTCCTTCTTCTTCTGGTTCTGGTCCATGACGACCCAGGTGCCGGTGGCTATCGCGGCGATCACCAGCACACCGGCCACCACCGAAGCGACGACCTTGTTACGGCGGTCGCGGCGCTGCTCGGCGGCGCGCAGCTCGGCGATCCGGGCGCGGCGGTCGAGGCCGACCTGCTTGCCGCCGGACTTGTTGGACTGCTTGGCGGAACCCATGGTGGTGTCCTTGTCTCCGCCGCGCACAAGGTCGGTGGCGGCGGTCAGCTGGAGAGTGAGGCAGGGCGGATCCGTCGGCGGCTGGGCCGGCGGTGGGTTCCGCTCAGGACCGGTGGACCTGGAGTTCGTGCAGGTCGGGCGCCGGGTGCGAACCGTCCAGCAGGCCCGCGGGCACCACCCGGGGCAGCGCCTCGGGCGCGGCCGGGGTCACGGGTGACACGGCGGGCTGCGGCTGCGGCGGCGGATTCGGCAGCTGGGCGTCCTGCGGGCAGTACGGGTGGCTGGTGCAGCCGTTGTTGCGCGGGGGCTGGCCGTCGGCGGTGCAGAGGATCCAGTGCCCCTGCTCCTCGGCGATCCGCTGCTGGTCGGAGGCCTTCGAGGCCTTGCCGACCTCGGCGAGCTTCGCGGCCTTGGCGGGCTTGGTGGCCTGCTCGGCGTGGCCCGTGTGGGGCGCTTGTCCGGTCGCGACCTGGACGCTGACGACGCTGACGACGGTGAGGGCACTGGCCGGGGCGGCGGCCGGCACCGGACGGGCAGGCCCGTCCACCGCCTTCGCCGGACCCGCGCAGGGCAGCATCGACAACAGGGCGGCGAGCAGCAGGACCAACAGCGCACCCACCGGGCGGCCCGCCGGTGCGGCCCTCCCCGGTCGGGGTGAGCTGGGGGCCGACGCGGTCATGCGCACATTTAATCAGCCGAACGAGTGAAGCGATGCCCCCCACCGGCCCTCATTTTCGGGGGTCGGAACGCCCGGATGTCCAGGAAACACCCTGCTCCGGGCACATCCGGCAAGCACGGACGGAACGGAAGCGGGCCGGGCGGTGACGTCCCCGGTGAAGCGACCGGGCGCGGGCGACGAACCGGCTGGTCGGCGCGGTGGCCGGGATGTTCCGGTGGGTGACCGGTTGTCGCCGAAACCCGGACAGGGCCGTTGCACTTGGAGAACAATGACGTCGAGCCCGGCCCGCCGGGGGCGGCGCGACCACGGACCGAGGCAGGAGCCGCCAGATGAGCAAGCAGGGTGCACCCGCACAGCCGCACCGGCCCGACGACGGCTGGTGGGACACCGTCTACGACGGCCCGGCGGGCACCCTCCCGGACACCCCGCACGCCGACCCGGGGGACGGCAGCGTCGACGACTGGTTCGACACGGCGGCAGGGCTCATCGGGCAGCAGCGGTCGCCGGAGCCGGAGCCGGAGCCGGAGCCGGCCCCGGCTCCGGCGGCGGCGGAGGGTGAGCCGGAGCCCGCGCAGGACGGCCGCGACAGCCTCGACGACTGGTTCGACACGGCGGTCGGCGTGATCGACGGACCAGACGTGACCGACGGACCGGAGGGGATCGGGCGTCAGCGGACGTCCATGGAGACCCACCAGTTCCCGGCGCCCTCCTTCGCCGACGACGCGCCGAGGGCGGCGGCGGAGACGCCGGAGCCGGAGCCGGAGGAGGCGGCTGTTCCGCTCTCGCTGGAGAAGAACACCCCGCCGTCAGCCCCCGGGCCCGTCGTCGCCGAGGTTCCGGAACCTCCGGAGGTTCCGGAGGTTGCCGAGGTTTCAGAGGTTGCCGAGGTGCCTGAAGCGCCCGAGGCGGTGGCCGAGGCGCCCGAAGGACCCGAGGTACTCAAGGCAGCCACCCCCGACCCGACCCCCGAACCCGAGCCCGACCACGCACCGGCGCCCGAATCCGACCCGGCACCGGCACCTGTCACCGCCACCGTCCCCGACCCCCGCCTGGCCGTCCGCGCGCCGCTCGCCGACGGCGGGGCCACTGTCCCGCACGTCGGCGAACGCCCCCCGACCTACGGGCCCGAGCCGACGGCCGTACCGGAGGCGGACCCGGGCTCGCTGCGCTCGCTCGCCCCGGACACCGTGCTGGAGGGCGCGCAGTACGGGCCGTCCGTCCTGCGCGCCGTGTCCGTCCGGGGCGACTCCGCGCGCTACCGGGGCGAACCGCGCCGCGACTCCCTCCTGGTCACCCGCTTCGGCGACGGGCCCGACGGACTGCTGCTCGCCGTGCTCGGCGGCTTCGACCGGACGGGCGGCGCCGAGGACGACACGGTCACCGCGGAGGCCGTCGCCACCGCCGCCGGTGAGGCCTGCCGCCAACTCGCCGCCGCGATCGGGCGCAGCCGGGCCGGACTGGCCGCCGACCTGCGCGACGGTGCCCGGGACCGGCTCCGCTACGGGCTCCAGCGGCTGGCCACCGGAGCCGTCGCCCCGCTGCGCGCGCTGGCACCCCGGGCGGAGGGGGACGACAGCCCGTCGCCGGCCTCGCTGCACTGCCTGATGGTGTCGCTCGACCCGGCGGCGGGCTATCGCGCGGCCTTCGGTGTCGGCCCGGGCGGCCTGTACCTGCTGCGTTCCGGCCACTGGATCGACGCGTACGCGGCCCGGCTGCTGCACCACCCGGACGGCCAGCCGCCGGCGCCCGAGGCCCCGGTCCCGGACCCGCGCCCGTTCCGCTTCCGGCTCGTTCCCGCCACGCCGGGCGACATCCTGCTCCTCTGCACCCCCGGCCTGGCCCGCCCGATCGCCGACGAACCGGCCGTCGCCCATTTCCTCTCCACCCACTGGGCCCACCCGCACACCCCGGGCACCGTCGACTTCCTGCGCCAGGTCCAGGTCCGCGCCAAGGGTTACGCCGACGACCGCACCGCCGCCGCCGTCTGGACCGAGTGACGGTGGACCGGTCTGCCTATTTCGCCCCGGGAGCGGCCGTGGCTCAGGCGCGGAGGAGGATGCCGGTGACGGCGGTGGCCTGGGTGAGGGCGGCTGGGGGGTGGGAGTCGGGGAGGCCGATGGCGATGGGGACGGCGAGGCCGTCGAGGAGGGCGCGGATCTGGGTGGCGCGGTCGGCGGCGGGGCCCGGGGTGAAGTGGCCGGTGGCGGTGCCCTGTTCGATGAGGGTGACCAGGTCGGCCTGCCAGGGGGCTTCGATCTCCTGCTGTCCCCGGCGGATCTCGGCGCTCGCGGGGGAGCGGCCCCAGACTTCGACCCAGAGGATCCAGCGCGGGTCCCCCGCTCCCTCGGGCAGGTAGAGGCGCAGGTAGGCGTCGAGGCGCTGCCAGGGGTCGAGGGTGTGGTCAGCGAGGGTGTCGCGGCGGCGGGCGCCGAGCTGGTCCTCGCTCCAGCGGAGGGTTTCCAGCAGGAGCTGGTCCTTGCTGCCGAAGTAGTAGAGCAGGTGTCCGGCGCTCATCTGGAGCTGTTTGCCGAGTCCGGCCATGGTGAGCTTGGCGAGCCCGTGTTCGGCGATCGCGGCCCGGGCGGTGGCGAAGACCTCCTCGCGGGGGCGTGCGGGCCGGCGCGGGCGGGGGTCGGCCATGTGCGGTGCTCTCCCTGGGTGGAACGGTAGTTCGAAGGCTGCCGGAGCGGGGCGGTGGGCCCCGCTCCGGCAGCCCCGGGGGTCAGGCCTTGGGCTGCTGCTGGGTGATGCAGTGGATGCCGCCGCCGTTGGCGAAGATCTCGCGGGCGTCGACGAGTTCGACGGTGCGGCCCGGGTAGGCGCGGCCGAGGATGGCGGCGGCCTCCTGGTCGCGCGGGTCGGCGAAGGCGCACAGGATCACGGCGCCGTTGGCCACGTAGTGGTTGATGTAGGAGTAGTCGACCGGTTCGCCGTCCTCGTCCAGCAGGACGGTGGGGGCGGGCAGTTCGACGACCTCCAGCGGCCGGCCCTGGGCGTCCGTCGAGGCGCGCAGGACGGCGACGAGTTCCCGGCAGACCTCGTGGTCCGGGTGGGACGGGTCGGGCTGCACGTGGGCGACCACGACGCCGGGGCGCACGAAGGAGGCGACGATGTCGATGTGCCCGCGGGTGCCGAACTCGTCGTAGTCGCGGGTGAGTCCGCGCGGCAGCCAGATCGCCTTGGTGGTGCCGAGGAAGGCGTGCAGCTCGGCCTCGACCTCCTCCTTGGTCCAGTCGGCGTTGCGGCCCTCGCCGAGCTGGACGGTCTCGGTGAGCAGCACCGTGCCCTCGCCGTCGACGTGGATGCCGCCGCCCTCGTTGATCAGCCGGGAGGCGAAGCACTGAACCTCCGTCAGTTCGCCGATGTGCTCGGCGATGTGCTGGTCCTTGTCCCAGCGGGCCCAGGACTGCGCACCCCAGCCGTTGAAGATCCAGTCGGCGGCGGCCAGCGAGCCCTTGCCGTCGATCAGGAAGGACGGGCCGATGTCGCGCATCCACGCGTCGTTGAGCGGGCGCTCGACGATCTCGACCCGCTCGGAGACGTACTTGCGGGCCTCAGCCGTCTCACCGGTGTTGACGACCAGCGTCACCGGCTCGTACCGGACGATGGTGTCGGCGACGGCGGCCCAGGCCTCGCGGCCGGCGTGCAGCGCCTCGGGGGTGTCGAAGGTGGGGTTGGCGGTCGGGAAGGCCATCCAGGTGCGGTCGTGCGGGTGCCACTCGGCGGGCATCCGGTAGCCGAGGGAGGCGGGCGTGGGGGTGGTCATCATCAAGTCCTATGGGGGAGATCGGGGGAGATCCGGGGCGATCAGAGGAAGTAGAGACGGCTGAGCGAGACGCTGTCGGCCGGTTCGGAGCGCAGCGGTGAGCCGTCCAGCGAGACCAGCCCGGTCTCGGTGACCTCGACGTGGCCGACCCGGGCGTTGCGCACCATGTCGCGCGGCCCGATGCCGCGGGTGCCCCGGACGCCGACGCGGCGGCGGCGGGTGGGCAGCCCGTCGGCGGGGCGGTCGAGGTAGGCGCCGTCGGCGGCGGCCTGGGCGACGAAGGCCACCGAGATGTCGGCGGCGGTCGCGCCGTGGGCGCCGAACTGCGGCCCCAGGACGAGCGGTTCGCAGCGGTCGGTGGAGGCGTTGGGGTCGCCGACCACGCCGTACGCGGGGAAGCCGGCCTTGAGGACGAGCTGCGGCTTGGCCCCGAAGTGGTCCGGGCGCCACAGCACGATGTCGGCGAGCTTGCCGATCTCGATCGAGCCGACCTCGTGCGAGAGGCCGTGCGCGATGGCCGGGTTGATGGTGAGCTTGGCGATGTAGCGCAGTACGCGCTCGTTGTCGTCGCCGGTCTCCGTCGTCCCGTACGAGCCGGTGCCGTCGAGCGGGCCGAGTTCGGCCTTCATCTTCCCGGCCATGGCGAAGGTGCGGCGCACCGTCTCGCCGGCCCGGCCCATGCCCTGGGCGTCGGAGGAGGTGATCCCGATGACTCCGAGGTCGTGCAGCACGTCCTCGGCGCCCATGGTGCCGGCCCGGATGCGGTCGCGGGCCATCGCCGCGTCGCCGGGCAGGTCGACCTTGAGGTCGTGCGCGGAGACGATCATGCCGAAGTGCTCGCCGAGGGCGTCCCGGCCGAACGGCAGCGTCGGGTTGGTGGAGGAGCCGATGACGTTCGGCACGCCCGCCATCTTCAGTACGTTGGGGACGTGACCGCCGCCGCAGCCCTCGATGTGGAAGGCGTGGATGGTCCGGCCCTCCAGCACCTTCAGGGTGTCCTCGACGGAGAGGCACTCGTTCAGGCCGTCGGTGTGCAGGGCGACCTGGACGTCGTACTCCTCGGCGACCCGCAGCGCGGTGTCCAGCGCGCGGGTGTGCGCGCCCATGTCCTCGTGCACCTTGAAACCGGACGCGCCGCCCTCGGCCAGCGCCTCGACCAGCGGGGCCGGGTCGGAGGACGAACCGCGGCCCAGGAAGCCGATGTTGACCGGCCAGGCGTCGAAGGCGTTGAACGCGTGGCGCAGCGCCCACGGCGAGTTGACGCCGACGCCCCAGACCGGGCCGAACTCCTGGCCGATGATCGTGGTGACCCCGGAGGCCAGCGAGGCCTCCATGATCCGCGGCGAGAGCAGGTGGACGTGGGTGTCGATGGCGCCGGCGGTGGCGATCATGCCCTCGCCGGAGACGATCGTGGTGCCGGTGCCGACGACCACGTCCACCCCGTCCAGGGTGTCCGGGTTGCCGGCCCGCCCGATCGAGGCGATCCGGCCGCCGATCAGGCCGATCGAGGTCTTGCGGATGCCCTGGACCGCGTCGATCACCAGCACGTTGCTGATCACGACGTCGCAGGTGTCGCGGACGGCGGCGGGCTTGAGGTGCAGGCCGTCGCGGGCGGTCTTGCCGAAGCCGGCCAGGAACTCGTCGCCGGGCGCCTGGGAGTCGGACTCGACGCGGACGATCAGACCGCTGTCGCCGAGCCGGATCCGGTCCCCGGCGCGCGGGCCGTGCACGGAGATGTAGTCATGGGGGGTGATCGCCGTCATGAGGGCACCTCCGCGTCGTCGAAGCTGGTCAGGTAGCCGGTCGCGCGGGCCTTGGCCAGGGCGGCCTCCTTCGCGCCCGGCGCGTCCAGGGGCCCGTCCACGAGCCCCGCGAAGCCGATCGCGACCCGCTCGCCGCCGATCGGCACCAGGCCGACCTCGACGGTGGCGCCCGGGTCGAAGCGCACCGAGGAACCCGCCGGGACGGCCAGGTGGGTGCCGTAGGCGGCGGCGCGGTCGAAGGCCAGGCGCGGGTTGGCCTCGAAGAAGTGGAAGTGCGAGGTGACCGAGATCGGCACCTCGGAGGTGTTGTGGACGGGGAGCAGCAGCGTCTCCTCGACCGGGTCGTAACCGGCGCCGTCGCCGATCAGCGCGCCGCCGGGGGCCTCGTCGCCGAGCGAGCCGGCGCCCTGGAACGGGTCGTTGACGACGGCGAGGCGGGTGCCGTCGTCGAAGACGGCCTCGACCTGGACGACGGTGACCACGTCGGGCACGCCGGGCAGTACGTCGTCGGCGGTCAGCACGGAGCGGCCGGCCTCGATGGCCTCGGCCAGGCGCCGGCCGTCGCGGGCGGCCTCGCAGACGGCGTCCGCGATCAGGGCGGTGGCCTCGGGGATGTTGAGGCGTACGCCCCGGGCTCGGCGGGCGCGGGCCAGTTCGGCTGCTGTGAAGATCAGCAGCCGGTCCCGCTCGGTGGGGGTCAGTCGCACGGTTCCTCGCTCGCGGTCGCCGGGGGAGGGGGTCGGCTCGGGGGCCGGGGGGCTTCCCGGGGGTGATGTTAGAACGGCGTTCAAACATCTCGGGCCATTGAACCCGGCCCGGGGCGCCCTGTCCAGCGTTGCCGGTCCGCGCGGGTTCGGCTTCCTGGGCGGCGGATGGGGGTGAGAGGCGGCGGCCGGGGTGACGGGCAGGGGTGACGGGCAGGGCGGAAGGGGAGGGGGCGCGGGCGGGAGCAGGGTCGGGGGCGCGGGGTCGGGGGCGCGGCCCGTACGGGCGCCGGGTGTGCGCGGGATCGAGTGGCGGCGGCTTCGAAATCGCCTCTGTGCTTCGCAAACCTGTCCGGCGCGGGCAGTTGGATCACGCGGACCTCCCCGTGCCCCTTTCACCCCACGTGATCGGACGCACACTGTTGCAAACGCCGTCAACTGGGCATGAGGATGGTGGTCAGATCGAGGGGGCCACCCGGCCGGCGGGGGATCCGGAGGCGGGGGCCCGGATTTCAGGGCGGGGGCATTGTGGTGATGGACGGTCAGTCGCGATTCCCGCGGCAGCGGACGAGTTCGGGCGACGCCTACCGGTCCGGCCCGGTCCAGGGTGCGGTCGGCAACACCGGGACGGTCGGCGCCACCGGCACCGCCGGGGCCACCGGGACGGCCCTGCCGGGCACACCGGCCCCCGGGTGCGCGCTGCACCGCCGGCTGCACCTGACGCTCGACCCGGCCGACCTGGTCGCGGTCGGCTCGGTCCGGCGACGACTGCGCTCGGCGCTGGACCGCTGGGGGGTGCCGGAGCTGTCCGACACCGCCGAGCTGCTCTCCTCCGAGCTGGTCACCAACGCGCTGCTGCACACCACCAAGGGCGCGGTCTTCGACGCGGTGCTCGGCTCGGACCACCGGCTGCGCATCGAGGTGCAGGACGGCACGAGCAGGCTGCCCGGGCGCCGCCGCGCCCCGGAGGCCGAGTACGCGACCTCGGGGCGCGGCCTGCTGCTGGTGGAGGCGCTCGCGGACTCCTGGGGCGTGCAGCTGAGAGGCGACGGCAAGGTCACCTGGTTCGAACTCGCGTTGCCCTGAGCCCGGCCGCCGCGGCCGTACGATTGTTCGCGGCCGATTGATTCGCCGGCGAAGGAAGCCCTGAACAGAAGGCGGAGCGGAAGATTTCCGGACCGTTGGCATTGCCGCTCGGCGGAACATTGGCCAGGATGGTGGGAATGTGTGTCCACGTGCGGGAAGTAGCGGGGAGACCGTACCTCGACTGACCACCGTCCGTCGGCACCGTCCTATCCAGCACGACCCATCACACCGCCACGCGGCCCGTCCGAACGGTCGGCGCGGTCCGCCACGGCAGCGGCAGGAGCAGCATGCCCACTGAGCCCGAGTCGCCGGGGCCGGCGCTTCCTCCCGGCGCGTCCGCCGTAGAGCCGCGAGCCGTGGAGCCCAGAACCGCAGAGCCGCGAGCCGTGGAGCCGTCGCGAGCCGTGGAGTCCGCAACCATCGAGCCGACCCTCCCCGAGCAGCCGACCGTCCCCGAGCCGTGGAGCCCCGGACAGCCCCTCGTCGGCCCCACCACCGCCGGGACGGGCCGGGCCCGGCCGCCCGCGCAGTCGACCCGGCGAAGCCCCGCGGTGCGCCCGTCGCCGAGCCTCGCCGCCGCCCGGCTGGCCCCCGTGCTGACCGGCGGACTGCCGCCCGCCTCCGCCGACTCCATGCCGGACTGGCTGGAGCCCGCGATGGCTGCCAACGGCATCGGGTCCTTCGACTGGGACATCCGCCGCGACGTCCTGGAGGGCGACCAGCGGGCCTGCACGATCATCGGCCTGGACGGCCCGGGGCAGGCCCGCTTCGACCGCACCGCCACCTCCTTCCTGGCCCTGCTGCACCCCGAGGACGCGCCGGTGGTGCGTCGCCGGGTCGAGCGCGCGGTCGCCGAGCTCGGCCAGTGCGGCGCCTACTACCGCACCGTCGGGCCGAACGGCACCATGCGCGCGGTGCGTTTCCGCGGCCGGGTGCTCGCGGACGCCTTCGGCCGCGCCTCCCGGATGGTCGGCTTCGTCTGGGACGCCACCGTCGAGCTGCACAAGCGCGACCTCGCCGACCGGATGGCCCTGCTGCGCGAGGACCGCTCCCGGTTCATCAAGGAGGCGGCGCGCGCCCTCTCCGAAGCCGTCACCGTCCGTGACGTGGCCCGGGTGTTCACCGAGCTGCCGCTGCCCGGCCTGCCGCCGGACGGCCTGGTGCTGGCCTCCTTCGAGGCCGGACGGGCCCGGATCCTCGGCGCCTTCGGCTACCGCGCCGACGCGCTGGCGGTCTGGGACCGCACCGTGCTGCCCGCCGGCCACCCGGCCGCCGAGGCGCTGCGGCACCGCGCGCCGGTGTTCGTCTCGACCCGCGAGGAGTTCCGCGCCGGCTACCCCGAGGTGTGGGGGCCGACCAGCCGCACCGGCCGCGGCTCCTGGGCGTACCTGCCGCTGGTGGCCAGCGGCCGGGCGATCGGCGTCTGCGTGGTCAGCTTCGACGACGAGCGCGAGCTGGACGCGGACGAGCGCACCCTGCTGTCCACCCTGGGCGGGCTGGTCGCCCAGTCGCTGGCCCGGGCCCGGCTGCACGACGCCGAGCACGAGCTGGCGGCCGGCCTGCAGCGGGTGATGCTGCCGCGCACCGTCCCCTCCGTGCCGGGCGTGACCACCGCCGTGCGCTACCTCGCGGCCGGCTCCGGCCTGCAGATCGGCGGCGACTGGTACGACGTGGTGCCGCTGCCCGGCGGGCACGTCGGCCTGGTGATCGGCGACGTCCAGGGGCACGACGTGCACGCCGCCGGGATCATGGGCCAGCTGCGGATCGCGCTGCGCGCCTACGCGGCCGAGGGCCACCCGCCCGCCGCCGTGATGGCCCGCGCCTCCCGCTTCCTCGCCGACCTGGACACCGACCACTTCGCGACCTGCACCTACGCTGAGGTCAACGTGGACTACGGCGTGGTCTACGCGGTCCGGGCCGGCCACCTCGACCCGGTGGTGCGCCGCGCGGACGGCACCGCCGCCGTGGTGCCGGTGGCCGGCGGGCTGCCGCTGGGCATCGATCCGGACCAGGAGTACCGGGTCACCCGGTTCAGCCTGGACCCGGGCGAGACCGTGCTGCTCTGTACCGACGGCCTGGTCGAGGCACGCGGCATGGACCTGGACGAGGGCATCGCCCGGCTCACCCAGGTGCTCGCCCGCCCGCTGCCGCCCGCCGGGGAGGCGGCCCGCGACCCGCTGGACGAGCTGGCCGAGCGGATCGCCTCCCAGGCCGCCGACTCCAGCGAGCGCGAGGACGACATAGCGCTGCTGCTCCTGCGCTGGGACGGCCCGGCGGGCGGGCTCGCCGCCCAGCAGCTGCGCCGCCGGATCGGCCAGGCCGACCTGGCGCGGGTCGCCGAGGTGCGGGCCGAGCTGCGTGACGCGCTGCGCCGCTGGGGCGTCGCCGAGTTCATCGACACCGCCGAACTGCTCTCCTCCGAGCTGGTCACCAACGCCATCCGGCACACCGACCGGGACGCCATGTTCACCGCCCGGCTCTACCGGGAGCCCGAGGAGGACGGCGGGCGGGCCCGGCTGCGGGTCGAGGTGGAGGACGAGTCGGACCTGTGGCCGACCCGCCGGACCCCGGGGGAGCAGGCCTCCTCAGGCCGCGGGCTGATGCTGGTCGAGGCGCTCGCGGACTCCTGGGGCGTGGAGCCCCGCGGGTCCGGCAAGCGGATGTGGTTCGAGCTCAGCGGGGCGGCGGCCTGAACACCCGCGGGGCCCGGGCAACCGGGGTGGCCTGAGCAACCGAGCGGCCTGAGCACCCGGGGCGCCCCGGGTGCTCAGGCCGCTCGGGCGCCGACGCTCCTGCGGGGGGGCCGACGGCGCCCTGGCGGATCATCGGGCCCCGGGGCGTCGACAGGGCGTCAGCCGAACTGCTGCTCCAGGTCCTTCAGCTTGCGCTCCAGCGAGTCCAGCCGGGGCAGCGTGACGGTGTCCTCCTCCAGGGTGAGGTCGATGGTGCGCCGCTCCGGGCGGGCCGGCAGGCCGGGCTGGACCACGGTGCCCTCGGCGGGCTCGACCTCGGCGGGCTCGACCTCGCGCGGAGCGGCGGGCCGTTCCACCTCGGGGCGGCCCGCCCGGCGCCGTCCGGTGGCGGCGGGCCGGTCGGCCCCGGGCCCGTCGGCTATGGCGGGCTCCGAGCCGGACTCCAGCTGCCGCGCGGCGCCGCCGCCGCGGCGCCAGGTGCTGTGGGAGCGGTTGATCGCCCGGATCTCGGCCCGCTCGCGGCGCCCGGCCAGCCTGCGGCGCTCCTTGTCCAGGGCGCGCTCCCGCTTGTCGTCGCGGACCTCCTCGACCGCCTCGTCCAGGCTGCGCACGCCCTCCAGGAGCATCAGCGACCAGGCCGCGTAGGTCTCGCGCGGGGCGCGCAGCCAGCGGACGATGCGGATCTGTGGCAGCGGCCGGGGGACCAGCCCCTGTTCGCGCAGCGCGGCCCGGCGGGTCTGCTTCAGCGCCCGGTCGAACAGGACCGCCGCCGAGAGGGACATGCCGGAGAAGAACTGCGGGGACCCGGCGTGGCCGAAGCCGCGTGGTGCGTGCACCCAGTTGAACCAGGCCGAGGCGCCCGCGAAGATCCAGACCAGCAGCCGGGAGCCGAACGCCGCGTCGCCGTGGCTGGCCTCGCGGACGGCGAGCACCGAGCAGAACATCGCGGCGCCGTCGAGCCCGAAGGGGACGAGGTACTCCCAGCCGCCGGAGAGGTTGAGGTTCTGTACGCCGAAGCCGACCAGCCCGTGGAAGGAGAGCGCGGCGGCGACGGCGGCGCAGCAGAACAGCAGCGTGTACGAGGCGGCGCCGTACAGGGATTCCTTGCGGCGGCGCCGTTCCTCGGCGCGCTCCCAGGAATCCGCGCCGGTGGCGTTGACGGATCCCCGGTTGCGGAGCAGGGCCACCAGGAGCGCGCTGACCAGTAGCCCCGCGACTACGGTGACGGCCCACCCGAGCGGTATGTCGGACAATTTCATCGCCGGAACCAGCCTCGCTTTCCTGCGTCGCGTTCCTGCGTCGTGATGGCGGGGACCATCATGGCCGATGCTCGGCGGAGGAATGGCCGATTCGCCGTCAATGCGCTGGGGAGAGGGATTTCTGACGCGGCAGCAAAAAGATTGTCTGATAAATCTGAAGCGGATTGTTCCTGGAATTCCGGGCTTTCCGGATCTGGAGTCGGACGAATGTTCGTCAACTCCGCGTGACGCGTGGGCAGCCGCCGCACATCTCCTGCGGTTCCACGGTGTAGACGAGGCAGCAGCTGGCCCGGGCCCGGTCCGTACTCGAAGCGTCGACGCATCCGGGCGCCGGGGGCGCGAAGCCGGCGCCCGGGGTGAAGGGGGCCGGGGCGGGGGCGGGGCCGCCGTCCGCGCCGGGCGCGCACGCGGGCCTGCCGGGCGCCAGCAGCGCGGACAGCTCGGCGCGCGCCCGCTCCGCCTCCCCGAGCAGCCCGCCCGCGTGGCAGAGCCCCTCCACCACCGCGTCCGTGGCCATCGCCCACAGCACCCGGGGTCCACGCCGCGCCTCCGGGCGGAAGGCGGCCAGCACCGGCGTCAGGAACCCGCCCAGCGCGCACCGCAGTTCGGCGGCCAGCGCGTCCTCATCCGGCGCCGTACGGGCCTGCGGCGCGGCGGCCGCCGGGTCGTCCGGCAGACAGGCGAACGCCGTCGGGCGGACCGTCAGCTCCATCGCGCCGGGCCGCCGGCGCAGCGAGACGTCCCCGAGGGCGAGCAGCGGGACGCGCCGCTGCAGGAACCACGGCAGCGTGAACAGCAGCGAGACCGGCCAGACGAAGCGGTGCAGCCCGAAGCCGGCCGCGACGTCCGGGCGCAGCGGCCGCCCGTAGCGGGCGAGGCCCTGCCGGGCGTCATGGGCGATCAGCTCGCGCACCGCCTCGGGGCGGGCGGCCAGGTCGGCGGCGGGCAGCCAGCCGCCGCCGCGTCGGGGCGGGGCGCAGCGCACGCTCAGGACGGGGGTGAGCCCGGCCAGCCGGTGGTACGCGGGGGCGCCCGGGGCGTCGAGTGGTGCGGCGGGGGTGGGGGTGGGCGCGGTGGTGCTGCGGGGAGTCGGTGGGGTGGGGGCGGGTCGGGGGCTGGTCGGCGAGGGGGAGGCCGGCGCGGGGGTGTGCGCCCCGGGGGTGCGGGGGGCGCACGGCGTGGGGCCGGGCCTGGCGCTGCTCGCGGTCATGGGTGGGCCCCATCGGGTCGACCGGGGCCGCCCATGGACCGCCCGGCGGTGCCCGGCGGCGCGGTGGTGCGTGCCGGGCGCGGCCGGACCGGGGCATGGCGGTGCCCGGGGAACGGCAAGGCGACCCGGCCGGGGCACTGCTCGCCCCAGCCAGGTTAGGCTCACCTTAGCTGATTGTTCCCTGGGTTTCGCTGGTGGTGCGCCCGTCCGGGGGAGGCCCCGGCGCGCGGGCGGCGCCCAGCTGGCGTGCGAGCCAGACCGGGACCCCGCCCAGGGCGTGCACCAGCCGGGTCGCCTCGGCGTGCAGCCGGGCGGCCTCGTCCGGTTCGGACACCTCGGCGAGCGCCGCGAGCGCCGGAGCCACCCCCACCGTGAAGCCGAGTTGCTCGCGCAGCCGCAGGGAGGCGTCGAAGGCCTCGCGGGCGTTGGCGCGGTCCCCACGGGAGAGCGCCAGCGCGCCCAGGTGACGCCAGGTGTACGAGCGCAGCAGTTCGTCCCCGCGCTCGCCGGCGCCCTCGTGCGCCCGGCGGTAGGCGATCCAGGCGGCACCGCGGTCGCGTAGCAGGTTCTCGGCGACCAGGCCGCGTCGGAAGTCCAGCAGTGGGCGGCCGGGCGCGTCCGGCGGCAGCAGGGCCGAGGTGCGGCCGAGTGCGGCCTGGGCCTCGTCCAGCCGGTCCCGCGGCCCGAGCACACTCGCCACGTACGCGAGGAAGCCGCGGGCGCAGGAGGCGGCCGCGCGCTGTTCGGTGCCGGCCGCCAGTGCCTCCGCCAGGCGTAACGCCTGCTCCGCCTGGGTCCAGTGCGTGGCGGTGAACAGGCACTGCTCGATGAGGAGTTCGGCCCGTCCGAGGGCCGCTGCCGGGTCCTGTTCGGCGGCCGGGCGCAACAGTTCGGCTGCCTCCTGCCAGCACCCCCGGGACCTCAGTCGCCACACGGTGTCGCCCGGCTCCTCCGCTGCTGCCCGCCCCCGCCCGTTCGGGCCGCTCGGGCCCCATCCGTGCTCTGACAACGCCACCTCCTTGTGTGCGCCATCCAGCAGGGCACGGACCTGCCCCTGGGGCCCTGCCGCCACGACCGTGCGCATGGCAACGGCAGGGCGAAAGGCCCGCGCTGTGGCGGCAATTCAACACGGGGGTGAGCTTGTGCACCAGATCACGAGCGAAGGTTGTTGATTTTGAGGAAGAAATGATCTAGGGGTGCGCAGGCGGAACGATCCGGCGGGGCATCCGGTCGGTCAGGAGGTCCAGCCGGTCTCCATCAGGGCCTCGGCGGCGCCGTTCGCGGGCTGCGGCACACCTGCCAGATCCAGGCTGAACAGGGCGACCAGCAGCTGCTCGCCGCGCACGGTGGCCTGGTGCGAATAGCCCGCGAGAGTGAACATCGCGGCGGCCATCTCCTCGGCGTGCAGGGTCTGCAGCCACAGGCACTCGACCGCCTTCACGTCGGCCGGTTCGGTCCAGGTGTCGACCTGGGCGACCATCCGGCCGCCCAGCAGGGTGACCCCGTCGCGCTCCTGCGCCTCGGTCAGCTCCAGGTCGTCGAAGCCGAGCCACTCCAGGTAGCGGGCGGCGGTGATCACCGCGTCCTGCGAGGTACGCACCGGGTTCGGGCGGAAGGGCGTGCGGTGGCGGAACGGGCGGGAGCGGCCGGTGGAGGCGCCGGGCGGCGCGGGCGGGGCGGGCACCGGCGCGCCCAGCGGGTGGGCCGGGTGGGGGCGGGAGGCCTGCGGGCCGGGGGCGGCGAGCGGGGCGGCCGTACCGCTGCCCAGCCGGGTGGCACGGTCCACCGGCAGCCGGACGGTGGCGCCGCAGTTGCAGGTGAACTCGGGCTGCGGCCACTGGTCGGAGCGGCCGCAGTGCGGGCAGCGCATGCTCAGCCAGGAGTCCTCCCAGGAACGGAAGCGCACCTGCACCGGCACCCCGCCGCGCAGCAGCGGCACCTTGAGCGAGGCACCGCAGGGGCAGGGCAGCGAGGGCGGCTCGTACAGGTGCTCGCGGCGGCAGGCGGGGCAACGGATCGCCCGGGCGCCACCGCCCGCCCCCGGCCGCGTGGGGTCGTGTCCGGTGAAGTCGTCGGGCAGTCCGGCCATCGCGGGCTCCGTCCGTCGGTGTCGGGTGGGTGGGACGATTCCCATGCTCCCCGAAATGTCCGGCGCTGGGCGCGGAATGGGGCAATCCTCAGGGACGGATCAGGGGTCGCCGACCGTCAGGGGCGAGGCGGCCTCCGTCCCGAGGAGGACGGTCACCCGGCGGACCAGCGGGCCAGGTCGGCGGGGGTGTCCAGGTCGTCCGGGACGGCGACGTCGGCGCACTCGACGAGGACGACCTCCGCCGCGTGCGCCGCCAGGAGGGCGCGGGCGCCGGCGTCGCCGGAGGCGCCCGCGGCCGCCTCGGCGAAGTGCCGGGCGCCGATCAGCACCGGGTGGCCGCGCCGCCCGTCGTAGGCCGCCGCGGCCAGCTCGGCGCCCGCCCGGTGCGCGGCCAGCAGCCGGGCCACGGCGGCCGGGGTGACGCCCGGGGTGTCCACCAGCATGACGAGCACCGCCGAGGCCTCGGGCGCCACGGCGGCCAGGCCGGCCCGCAGCGAGGAGCCCATGCCGCCCGCCCAGTCCGGGTTGGCCACCAGGCGGCAGCCCGGCAGGTGGGCGGTGGCCCTGACCCGCTCGCCCGCCGCGCCCAGCACCACCGTGACGTCCGCGCAGCCGCCGGCCCGGACCACCGCCACCGCGTGCTCCACCAGCGGTCGGCCCGCGTACCGGATCAGCGCCTTGGGGCGTCCGCCGAGGCGCCGCCCGCCCCCGGCGGCGAGCACGAGGGCGGCGACCGGGGCGGGGCCGACCGGGTGCGGGCAAGCGGGCGTCGGCGCAGTCTGCATGGGCCCAGCCTGCCGCCCCCGGACGGGGTCGCGCATTGTGTGAATCCACAAGGCGAAGCCGCAGGTGGCGGCCGCTCCCCGGCGGTTCGGCCGCTGGTCCTGCGGGCTCCCGCCGCCTGTACTGGGTCGATGAACACCGCACCGCGCCCGCTGGTGGACCGTTTCGGTCGGGTCCACACCGATCTGCGGGTCTCGTTGACCGACCGCTGCAACCTGCGCTGCACCTACTGCATGCCGGCGGAGGGCCTCGACTGGCTCGCCCGGGCCGAGGTGCTCGGCGACGACGAGGTGGTGCGGCTGGTGCGGATCGCCGTCGAGCGGCTGGGGATCGCGTCGGTACGGCTGACGGGCGGCGAGCCGCTGCTGCGGCGGGGACTGCCCGGGCTGGTCGGCCGGATCGCCGAGCTGGGCGCCGACGTGTCGCTGACGACCAACGGGATCGGCCTGGCACGGACGGCGGTCGCCCTGCGCGAGGCCGGTCTGGGGCGGGTGAACGTCAGCCTGGACACGCTGCGGCCCGAGCGCTTCGCCGCGATCACCCGGCGGGACCGGCTGGCCGACGTGCTGGCGGGGTTGGCCGCGGCGAAGGCGGCGGGGCTGGGCCCGGTGAAGGTCAACGCGGTGCCGGTGCGCGGGGTGAACGAGGACGAGATCGTCGCCCTGGCCGAATTCGCCGTCGAGCACGGCTACCTGATGCGGTTCATCGAGTCCATGCCGCTGGACGCGCAAGGGGCGTGGGACCGGGCCGCGATGGTGACGGCGGAGGAGATCCTGGCCGCGCTGGGGGAGCGGTTCGACCTGGTGCCGGTGGGGCGGCACGGCAGCGCGCCGGCGGAGGAGTGGCGGATCGCGGGGACGGACGCGGTGGTCGGGGTGATCGCCTCGGTGACCAGGCCGTTCTGCGGCGGCTGCGACCGGGTCCGGCTGACGGCCGACGGGCAGTTGCGCAACTGCCTGTTCGCGACGGAGGAGTCCGACCTGCGCGCCCTGCTGCGCGGCGGGGCGGACGACGCGGCGATCGAGGCGGCCTGGCGGGCCTCGGTGACGGGCAAGGGGCCCGGACACGCCATCGGGAGCGCGGACTTCGTCCGGCCGGACCGTCCGATGTCCGCGATCGGCGGCTGACACCCCCGGGGGGCGGGTTCGCCGTTCGGGGCTCGCGGTGGGCGGTGTGGGGCTCGCGGTGTGGGGCTCGCGCTGCGCGGTGCGACCCGGATCCGGGGTGGGTGCGGTGCGACCCGGATTCGAGGCGGGTGCGGGTCGGATGGTATTCGTGGGCAGTGGCCCCGATGATCTCCCGCTTCCCTCGTCCCGCCCGGTTCCCCCGGCGCGCCCTGTCCGCCCTCGCCGTCGCCGCCGTGCTCGCCCTCGTGGGCGGCTGCACCGGCGCCGGCGGCGCGGGCAGTACCGGCAGCCGGCCGCCCCTCGACCAACTGGTCGCCGCCACCGCCACCCCGGCCCTGCGCGCGCTCTACAGCCAGCGGATCGACTGGCGGACCTGCCCCGACGAGGACGACGGCGACCAGGACGCGCCGACCATCCAGTGCGCCACCCTCACCGTCCCGCTGGACTACACCGACCCCGGCGGCCGCACCATCGGCGTCGCCCTCGTCCGGTTGCCCGCCGCCGACCGGGACCGGCGGATCGGCGCCCTCTTCGTCAACCCCGGAGGTCCCGGCAACTCCGGTATCAGCATGGTCCGTTGGGACTGGAAGACCTACCAGGGGCTGCACGGCCGCTTCGACCTGGTCGGCTTCGACCCGCGCGGCGCCGGAGCCACCACCCCCGTCCACTGCCTGGACGACCACACCCGCGACGAGTGGAACGCCACCGACGACCCGGCCTACGACCACGGCCGGATCCTCGCCGACGCCTGCCGGACGAACCACCCCGACCTGCTGTCGCACGTCGCCACCCGCGACACCGCCCGCGACCTCGACGTCCTGCGCGGCGCCCTCGGCGAAGCCAAGCTGGACTTCCTCGGCCTCTCCTACGGCACCCACCTCGGCGCGCTCTACGCCGAGGAGTTCCCCGACCGCACCGGCCGCCTCGTCCTCGACGGCGCCGTCGAGCACGGCACCGACCCGATGCAGCTCGACGTCGAACAGGCCGTCGCCGGCGAGGCCGCGTTCCGGGCCTTCGCCACCTCCTGCGCCACCGACGACGGAAAGGACTGCCCGTTCGGCGCCGACCCGGCCGCCGCCCCGCGCCGCCTCGCAGCCTTCCTCGACGGCCTGCACAAGCACCCGCTGCACGCCACCGACGGCCGCACCCTCACCGCCGCCCTCGGCTGGACCGCCACCCTCAACGTGCTCTACGACGGCCACCGCTCCTGGTACCGGCTGCAGGACGCCCTCACCCCGGCCGTCACCCGGGGCGACGCGGACGCCCTGCTCGCACTCGCCGACGGCGCCAACGGACGCGGCGAGGACGGGCACTACGCGACCGTCGCGGACGCCTACGCGGCCATCTCCTGCGCCGACCTCCCGCCGCCCACCCAGGCGGAGCTGAGCGCGGCCCTCGCCGACCTCGCCGGCCAGGCCCCGCTGACCAGCCGGCACAACCCCCTGGTCACCCTGCTCGCCCCCGACTGCCGCCCCTGGCCGTACCGCTCGACCGAACACCCGCACTCGATCCTGGCGCCCGGCAGCGCCCCGATCCTGGTCGTCGGCTCCACCGAGGACCCGGTCACCCCGTACCCGTGGGCGCAGCGGCTGGCGGCCGGTCTGGAGCACGGCGTGCTGCTCACCCGCGAGGGCGACGGGCACACCGCGTACGACAAGAGCTCCTGCGTCCGGACGGCCATCGCCGCGTTCCTGGAGGACGGCCGGATGCCGGCGGCGGGGACGCACTGCCCGTCCGACTGAGCGGCTCCGGCGCGCCCGGGGACGGGAAAGGCCGCGACAAGGGGGCGTGCCGCGCGAACGCGGCACGCCCCCTCGGGGATCGGAGACCGGGGACCGGAGTCAGGAGGTCGGGGCCGTCAGGTCGTAGAAGGTGGCCGAACCGACCGTCTTGACGGTGAAGTGGGCGGCCACCCAGGACTCGATCCGGGCGTTCTCCGACTCCTGCTGCTCACCGCCGGCCGCACTGCCGGCCCTACTGCCGCCCGCACTGCCGCCCGCGCCGCCGAAGCCGCCGCGGGAACCGCCGGCGATGAACCAGTGGACCTTGCCCTCCTGGACGTACTTCTGGAAGCCCGCCAGGCTCAGCGAGGGATCCGTGCCGTTGAAGCCGCCGAGGGCCATCACCGGCTCACCGGTGGCGAGTTGGTAGCTCGCGGCGTTCTGCGAGCCGACGGTCGCGGCCGCCCAGGTGTAGTGGTCGGCGTGCTCCTTGAGCAGGGCGGCGGCCTCGTCGCTCACCTTGGTGCCGCCGAGCAGGCCGCCCATGCCGCCACCGCCCATGCCGCCGGGGAAGCCACCGCCCATGCCGCCGGGGGCCGTGCCCTCGGGGCCGGCCGCGCCGGGAGCGCCGGGGAAGGTGCCATTGCCGCCGGCGGTGCCGTTGCCACCGTTGCCGCCGGCGGTACCGCGCTCGTGGCCTCCGTTCGCGTGGTCGGAGCCGGAACCGTTGCCGCTACCGGAGCCCGAACCGCCGCCCATGCCGCCGGGGAACCCGCCGGGGAAGCCCCCGCCGTTCTGCCCGCGCGGAGCCTGGCCGCCGGGGAAGCCCTGCTGTCCGCCCTGTCCGCCCTGTCCGCCCTGTCCGCCCTGTCCGCCTTGCCCACCCTGGCCGAACCAGCGGCCGTTGCCGCCGCCGCCCGGGAAGCCCTTGCCGCCGCCCTTGCGTCCGCCACCGCCGCCCGGCCCGAACGCGCCCTGCACGCCCGGTCCGGCGGTCACGATCGAGCCGGTGTGCGCCGTGTTGACGGTGTCCACCGCGTACGCCGCCGGACCGCCGAGCGCCGCCGCCAGGCCCACCAGGCCCGCCACCGAGGCGATCCGCGCGCCGACCCGGCCGGAGGCCCGCCCGGCGAGCTGCCCGCCGACCAGGGCGACCGCCGCCGCCAGCCCGCCGACCAGCACCGCCCAGCGCAGCCACGGCAGGAAGCCCGGGCTGCGGCCGAGCAGCACGAACGCCCAGACCGCCGTCACCGCGAGCGTCCCGGCCAGCACCAGCGCCCACGGCAGCCGGTGCCGCGCCCGCCACAGCCCGTCCACGCCCATGCCGACCAGGGCCGCGACGGCCGGGGCCAGCGCCACCGTGTAGTACTGGTGGAAGATCCCGGACATGAAGCTGAAGATCAGCGCGGTGGAGAGCAGCCAGCCGCCCCAGACCAGGAACGCGGCGCGGGCGCTGTCGGCGCGGGCGTAGCGGCGGGTCGCCCAGAGGCCGACCAGCAGCAGGATCAGCGCGGCCGGCATCAGCCAGGCGATCTGCCCACCGATGTCGGTGCCGAACAGCCGGGTCAGGCCGGTCGAGCCCCAGCCGCGGCCGCCGCCGCGCATCGCGCCGCCCGGCAGGTCGAGCCCGACCGGGAGCCGTCCGCCGCCGCCCACGCTGCCGCGCTCGTTGCCGTCCACCCGGCCGAGGCCGTTGTAGCCGAAGGTCAGCGACAGGAAGCTGTTGTCCTGCGAGCCGCCGACGTACGGGCGGGCCGACGCGGGCAGCAGCTCGACGATCGCGACCCACCAGCCGCCCGAGACCAGCAGCGCCACGCCCGCGAGCAGCATCTGCCGCACCCGCCGCCAGAAGCCGGTGGGCGCCACGACCAGGTAGATCACCGCGAAGGCGGGCAGGACCAGGAACGCCGCGAGGGTCTTGGTGAGGAAGGCGAAGCCGAACATCGCCCCGGTGAACAGCAGCCACCGGGTGCCCGCGGCCTCGATCGCCCGCACCATCCCGTACGCGGCCAGGGTCAGCAGCAGCACCAGCAGCGCGTCCGGGTTGTTGAAGCGGAACATCAGCGCCGCCACCGGGGTGAGTGCCATCGCGGCGCCCGCCAGCAGGCCGCCGAGCGGGGAGAAGCGGCGGCGCACCGTGGCGTACAGGACGCCGACGGTGGCCGCGCCCATCAGCGCCTGCGGGGCCAGCACCGACCAGGAGGAGAGGCCGAAGACCCGCGCCGAGAGCACCATCGGCCACAGCGAGGCCGGCGGCTTGTCGACAGTGATGAAGTTCCCGGCGTCGGAGGAGCCGAAGAAGAAGGCCTTCCAGCTCTGGGTGCCGGCCTGGACGGCGGCCGAGTAGAAGGCGTTGGCCCAGCCGGAGGCGCTCAGTCCCCACAGGTAGAGGACGGCCGTCGCGGCCAGCAGCGCCAGCAGGGCCGGGCGCACCCAGCGCGGGTCGTCCGCGCGCCCGCGCCAGGCGCGGGCCGGGAGGGTGCGCAGCCGGCCGGACCAGGAGGCGGGGCCCTTGGGGCCGGCGGGCGGCAGGGACTGCTCGGGGAAGAGCGGTGCCGGGTCCGGTCGGTCGGGGCCCGGCTGCGACACCTCCGGCGGCGGGTGGTTCGCAGCCTCGGGCCACGGGTCGCCGGCCGGAGGGGAGTAGCTGCTCGTGGTCATGCGCCATACGCTGCGTGGCGCGGCTGAGAGAACCGTGAGACGGGGCTGTGAGGCGGGTGTGATCTGCCGGGTTGCCGGCTCGGCTACGCGGCGGCGGGCATGGTGATGTGCTTGCCCAGCCACTCCAGGGCCGGGGGGATCTCCCGGGTCCAGGTGTGGAAGTTGTGGCCGGCGGTGTCCAGGGTGATGGTGGACATCTTGGTGGGGGCCTTGAAGGCGGCGACCATGGCCTTGGTCTCGTCGAAGTTGTTCTCGTCGTTGGCAGTGGTCAGCAGCAGCGAGACCGGCGCGGCCGGCTGGTTCTTCAGCCGCCACAGCAGGTCGTTCTCCTGCTTCAGCTGGGCGCTGCCGCCGAACAGGTCGCCGGTGGTCTCGTCGTGGGCGGCGCTGTAGTAGCCGGAGAGGGCGACCGCCGCGGGGTAGGAGTCGGGCTTGCGCAGCGCGAACTTGAGCGCGCAGTAGCCGCCGGTGGAGTTGCCGATCACGGCCCGGTTGGCCGGGTCGGTGCCGATCCGGTAGGTGGTGGCGAGGGCCTTGGGCAGGTCGCTGGTGAAGAAGGTCTCCACCTGCGGGCCGTTCGGCACGTCCACGCACTCGGTGTCCCGGTTGCCGACGAGCGTGGGCCGGGCCATCACCAGGATGGTCGGCGGCAGCTTCTTCTCCTCGATCGCGGCGAGGGTCGACGCCGGGTACTGCATCAGCGAGATCAGCTTCTCCGGGATGCCCGGGTAGCCGGTGAGCACCAGGGCCATCGGGAACCGCTGCTTGGTGTAGTCCGGCTGGAAGTACTGCGGCGGCAGGTAGACGTACGCCTCGGTGCTCAGACCGCTGCCCGCCCCTTTGACGGCGATCTGCTGGATCATCCCCGACCGCTCCGGGTCCGAGCCCTGGGAGGAGTAGAACTTCTGCTCGCCGGTGACGGCCACCCCGGAGGCGTTCGGCGTGTGGTCGACCACCGTGCCGAGCTTGCCGCTGGTGCCGAGCAGGTCGGTCCAGGAGCTGTAGAAGCCGAAGTAGCCGTTCGCGATCAGGCCCATCGCGACCAGCACCGAGACCTGGGTGGCCAGGAAGGCGCCGATCCGGCCCAGCCAGGACTTCCAGCCCTTCCCGCCGAACCGCGGCCAGAGCCACATGGTGGCGGCGAAGACGACGATCGCGATGACCGAGGTGATGATCTGGAGGGGGAGTCCGGTGAGGCTGAGCACGTGCCCGATCGTAGTTGACCCTGACGGGCGGGCCGGGGCGGGCCCTTCCGATGATCGTTCGAAACGGGTTGACCGGGGTCGTTCGTACTCGGCAGCATGTCGTCCCGGATGCGCGTGGGGAGCGCGCACTGGATGACATCAGGGGTGGGTTCGTGAGGTCTTCGGGGTCCGTGTTCAGGTCCGGCCTGGCCGTCGGCGGAGTGCTGCTGCTCGTGGCGTGTTCGGGCGGCGGGGGCGGAGGGACTGCCGCGCCGAGTGCGTCGGCGACGCCGAGCGCTTCGGCGACGCCGTACGGTACGACGCTCGACCAGGTCCTCGGACCGATCAACACCGGGCTGGCGAAGGTGGCGGCGGCCAAGACCACGAACGAGGTCGGTACGGCGCTCGCGGCCGTCGAGTCCAGCGCCGACCGCGCCTCCCGCAACCTGAACGCCGCCGGCACGCCCGCCGGAGCCGAGACCACGCGCACCGAACTGGTGAACGGACTGAACGCGCTCTCCTCCGAGGCGTTGACGATCCGCGTCGACCTCAACGACAAGAAGTTCTGCACTGTCGATGTCGTTCAGGCCCAGCTCGGTGCCGGCCAGGGGCTGGTGGCGGTCCCGGCCGCCCTGGCCAAGCTGGCAACGGCCGGCTACCAGGCCACCTTCACCGTCCCGGACCTGCCCAAGCCGCAGCCGCAGCCGCGGACCCTGGAGAACGGCACCATGGTCCGAGAAGGTGAGCAGAACGGCCTGGGCACGCTGAAGGTCGTCAACAACGAAGCGGAGGACGTGGTCTTCTCCATCGCGCGGGACGGGCAGTCCGTCGCCTCGGTGTACTCGGCCAAGGGGCAGCAGGTCACCGTCGAGGGCATCACGGACGGCACGTACGACTTCTACTACACCAGCGGTTCGGACTGGGACTCCGGGGCGAAGGTGTTCACCCGGAGCTGCCGGTACGTCAAGTTCTCGACGCCGAAGGACTTCAAGGTCGAGAAGACCTCCTCCGGGAGGACCGCGACCACCTGGACGATCACCCTCAACCCGGCGCGGCCCGGAAACGGGAAGACCGAGTGGTCGGATGTGAACTCCGTCCCGCAGCCGTAGCAGGCAGCAGCCGTAGCACGTAACGGGCATACCGGGACGGGTGGTTACTGCGGGGTGGCACAACAGGCCATGACGAGTGGCGAGTTCGGGCAGAACGGTTGACCCCCTTGAAGTGGCCATGGCACTTTCGTGCGGCGTGGGCGTCGGCGACCAGTCGTACACCCCGCGATCCCCCACAAGGAGAGCCATGTTCAAGAGACTTGTCGCGGTGGCCGGCACGAGCGCCGTCGTCGCGGGCGGGCTGGCCTTCGCGGCCGCCCCCGCGCACGCCACCCAGGCGGCCGACCTGACGTCCACCATCGCCCTGAGCAACTGCTCCGCCTCGCTGGTCCGTTACCCCACCTCGGTGGCCGGCGACCGGGCGCTGATGCTCACCAACGGGCACTGCCTGCCGACCATGCCCTCGGCCGGCCAGGTCATCCAGAACGCCAGCGCCAGCCGCAGCGGCACCCTGCTCGACGGCGCCGGCAACAGCCTGGGCACCGTCCAGGCCGACAAGGTGCTCTACGCGACGATGACCGGCACCGACGTCGCGCTCTACCAACTCACCGACACCTACGGCTCGATCACCTCCAAGTACGGGGCCACCGCGCTCACCG
This sequence comes from Kitasatospora sp. NPDC034035, assembly GCF_055575755.1. NCBI lineage: Bacteria > Bacillati > Actinomycetota > Actinomycetes > Kitasatosporales > Streptomycetaceae > Kitasatospora > Kitasatospora sp. NPDC034035. The sequence goes on from NZ_JBVISA010000008.1 coordinate 189,553, forward strand.
TCAGCGACACGCACCCGGTCGACGGCGCCGCGATGTACATACCCTCCTCGTACTGGAAGCAGGTCTGGAACTGCTCCGTCAACGGGTTCGTGCCCACCCTCCGCGAGGACGAGTGGACCTGGCACGACTCGCTGCGCTACAGCTCCGGCTGCAACACCACACACGGCACCTCCGGCTCGCCGATCATCGACTCCGCCAGTGGGCGGATCGTCGGCATCAACAACACCGGCAACGACGACGGTGCGATGTGCACCCTCAACAACCCGTGCGAGGTGGCCGCCGACGGCACCACCAAGGCCGTCAAGGGCCAGAGCTACGGCGAGGAGACCTACTGGTTCACCACCTGCCTGAACTCCACCCGGGCCATCGACCTCAACGTCGCCGGCTGCCTGCTCACCAAGCCCGCCGGCAGCGGCGCCGTCTCGGTGACCAGCCCCGGTGACCAGTCGACCGCCGTCGGCGGCTCGGTGAACCTGCAGATCAACGCGTCCGGCGGCACCGCTCCGCTGTCGTACTCGGCCACCGGCCTGCCCGCGGGCCTGGCCATCAACGCCTCGACCGGCGCGATCACCGGCACCACGACCACCGGCGGCGCCTACCCGGTGACCGTCACGGTGAAGGACTCGGCCGGCAAGACCGCCACCGCGAGCTTCACCTGGAACGTCATCGGCAGCGAAGGCTCGTGCATCCCGGCGCAGCTGCTCGGCAACCCGGGCTTCGAGACCGGTTCGGCGGCGCCGTGGACGGCGAGCTCCGGCGTGGTCGACAACAGCTCCAGCCAGGCCGCGCACGGCGGTTCCTGGAAGGCGTGGATGGACGGCTACGGCTCCTCCCACACCGACACGGTGTCGCAGACCGTGAGCATTCCGACGGGTTGCAAGGCGACGCTGAGCTTCTGGCTGCACGTCGACACCGCGGAGTCGGGCACCACCGCGTACGACAAGCTGACCGTGTCGGTGAACGGCACCGCGCTGAAGACGTACTCCAACGTCGACGCCGCGGCGGGCTACCAGCAGCGCACCTTCGACCTGTCGTCCTACGCGGGCCAGAGCGTCACCCTGAAGTTCAACGCGGTCGAGGACTCCTCGCTGCAGACGAGCTTCGTGATCGACGACACCTCCGTCCAGACCGCCTGACGCGGCACCCCGGCCGCGCAGCCCGGCCCCCGGTCCGCCGGGGCCGGGCTGCGCGGTCTTCCGCCGCAACTCCAGGACCGGGAAAGCCCCTTGGGTCGGGCCCCGTTCGTGGACGGCCGCCGCCGTATGCTGTCCGGGTGATCAAGCCGATTGAGCTGGTGATATTCGACTGTGACGGCGTGCTGGTGGACAGCGAGGTGATCGCCGTGCGGGTGCTGGTGCGGCTGGGGGAGGAACTGGGCTGGCCGCTGACCGAGGCCGAGGCGATCGAGCGGTTCGTCGGGCGGTCGGAGGCGGTCAACAACGCGCTGGTGGCCGAGCGGCTCGGGGCGGAGACGGCGGCGGTGTGGGGCAAGCGGTTCCACGAGCTGCACGCCGAGGCCGTGGACGCCGGGCTGACCCCGGTGGACGGCCTGCCGGAGGCGCTCGACGCGATCGGCCTGCCCGCGTGTGTGGCCTCCAGCGGTGCGCACGAGAAGATGCGGCACACCCTGGGCCGGACCGGACTCTACGAGCGCTTCGCCGGGCGGATCTTCAGCGCCACCGAGGTCGAGCACGGCAAGCCCGCGCCCGACCTGTTCCTGCACGCCGCGCGGAGCATGGGCGTCGACCCGGCGGCCTGCGTCGTGGTCGAGGACAGCGCGCCCGGCGTCACGGCCGCCCGCGCCGCCGGGATGCGATCGCTCGGCTACGCGGGCGGCGTCACGGCGGCGGAGCGGCTGGCCGGGCCGGGCACGGTCGTCTTCCACGACATGCGCGAGCTGCCGGGGCTGATCGCGGCCGGCGCGGTTCAGCCGGCCTAGTCACCAGGGGTGGTCACCAGGAGTGGTGGCCGCCCTCGGCGTGGAAGAACCGGCCGGTCGGCCCGGCGGCCGCCTCGCCGAGCTGCCGGGCGATCCGCCGGCCGCCCTCCTCGACGGTGGCGAGGCCGCTGTGCTCGTTGAGGTCGGTCGCGCAGTAGCCCGGCTCCAGCGAGCTGACCTTGACGGCGGAATCGCGCAGCGCCCGGGCGTAGACCAGGGTGACGGCGTTCAGCGCCGCCTTGGAGGAGTTGTAGGCGAGCAGGGTCGCGTGCTCCCAGACCGGGGAGTCCGGGTCGGCCAGGAAGGCGAAGCTGGCGAGGCCGCTGGAGACGTTGCCGATCAGCCCGGCCGGTGACTTCCGCAGCAGCGGCAGCATGGCGTTGGTGACGGCGATGACGCCGAAGACGTTGGTCTCGTAGGTCTCGCGCACGGCCTCGACCGGCAGCTCCTCCGGCGTGCGCCGCCAGTCCCGGGCGATGCCCGCGTTGTTGACCAGGGTGTCCAGTCGGCCGTACTCGGCGGCGATCAGCTCGGCCGCGGCGGCGACGGTCGTCGGGTCGGTCACGTCCAGGCGGACGAAGCGGGCGTCCAGGCCCTCGGCGGCGAGCCCGGCGGCGGCCGCTTCACCGCGCTCCGGGTCGCGGGCGCCGATCAGCACGGTGTGCCCGGCGCGGGCGAGTTCCCCGGCGGTGGCCAGGCCGATGCCCTTGTTGGCGCCGGTGATCAGGACGATGCGGTTGGTGTTCATGGCCCCACCCTGGCCCGGTGGCGCCGGGGCCGGGAGAGCACTGTCGAGGGTGGTATCGGCGGTCCCATGGTGGCCGGGCACGTGGTCGGGCCAGACTGGGGCCGTGGAAAACGTGGACCGGGCGGAGCTGGCCGCCTTCCTGCGGGGTTGGCGCGCCCGCATCCAGCCCGCCGACGTCGGCCTGCCGGCCGGCGGACGGCGCCGCACCCCGGGCCTGCGCCGCCAGGAGGTCGCGCAGCTCGCGGGGATGTCGGTGGAGTACTACATCCGGCTGGAACAGGGCCGGGGGCCGCGGCCGTCCCGCCAGATGATCGGGGCGATCAGCCGGGCCCTGCGGCTGTCCGAGGACGAGACCGCCCACCTGCACCACCTGGTCGGCGAGCCGCCGCTGCCCCCGAGCACGCTGTCCCGGGACGTCCGGCCGGGCATCCTGCACCTGCTCGACCGGCTGGACGACACCCCGGCCATGGTCTGCAGCGCCGCCCGCGACATCCTCGCCTGGAACCCCATGGCGGCCGCCCTGCTCGGTGACTTCTCCGCCCCGCCGCCCGGCGAGCGCAACCTGATCTGGCGCTTCTTCACCGACCCGGACACCCGCGCCCGCCACGACGCCTCAGGCCAGGCCGAGTTCGGCCGCCGCGCGGTCGCCGACCTGCGGTCCGCCGCCGCCCGCTACCCCGCCGACAGCGCCCTGCGCGCCCTGGTCGAGCGGCTGCTCGCGGCCGACGCCGAGTTCCGGGAGCTGTGGGCGCGGCAGGACGTGGAGGTCCGCCGCTCGACCCGCAAGCGGATCCTCCACCCGGTGGTCGGCCCGCTCGACCTCGACTGCGAGGCGCTGCACGACCCGCACCGGGACCAGTGGACGATCTTCTACACCGCGGCCCCCGGGACGCCGTCGCACACGGCGCTGCGACTGCTGAAGGTGGTGGGCAGTCAGGACCTGGCCGTGTGGGAGTGAGCGGGTGCGTCCGCGGCGGGCCGGCGCAGGGTGGCGGTGGCGATGGCCAGGAAGTCCGGTACGGGGCCGGTGCCACCGCCCTCCGGGACCGCCAGGCAGGTCTCGACGGGCAGCGAGTCGGTGACCGGCAGGTAGACCAGGTCGGGACGGGAGTACGAGCCCGTGACGCTGAGCGGGACCAGTGCGATGCCCTGCCCGGAGGCGATCAGCTCGAACTTCTCGTCCAGGGAGGACGTCCGACGCTTCCTGGCGTCGAGGATCGGCTCACCGTCGAGGTCGGCCGAGGTGAGGGCACGGCGGCCGGCCAGCGGATGCGTCACCGGCAGGCAGGCCACCTTGGCCTCCTGGCCGATCGGGACGGTGCGCAGCCCCGTGTCGTCGAACGGCCGCCGCAGGTAGCCGACGTGCGCGCGGCCGTCGCGCAGCGGGGCGTCCTGCTCCCACCAGCGCAGCGGGAGGACGTCGACCCCGATGTCCGGGTGGCGCGCGGTGAACGCCCGGATCGCCTCCGACACGTGCAGGCCGGGCGAGAAGGCGACGACCAGCCGCTGTTCGCCGCGCGCGGCCTCCTGGACGCGCCGCAGGGCGGTGTCCACCGTGGCGGTGATCCGCTGCGCCTCCTCGCGCAACTGCCGTCCGGCAGCGGTCAGTTCGACACTGCGGGTGGTCCGGGTGAACAGCAGAAAGCCCAACTCCCGCTCGAACGCCCGGATCTGCCGGCTGAGGACCGGCTGCGCGATGAACAGCTCCTGGGCCGCCCGGCCGAACTGTCGGTGCTCGGCCACCGCGAGGAAGTAGCGGAGCTTGCGCAGGTCCAGATCCATGCCCGCACGGTATCAATGCGTGCGGAAGGGTATTGGACGCCCGGCCCCGGCCGCTCGGAGACTCGACCCATGACCGACACCCACTCCACGGCCGACACCCGTTCCACAGCCGACACGCACTCCATGGCCGACACCCGCCTCGCGGCGGACACCCACGTCGCCGCCGAACCGCGCAGGACAGCCCTCGTCATCGGCGCCTCCCGCACCCTGGGTCTCGGGATCGCCGCCGAGTACCTCCGCCGCGGCTGGGACGTCATCGGCACCGTGCGCGGCAGCCGCCGCACCGGCCTGCACGACCTGGCGGACTCCGCCGACGGGCGGCTGACCGTCGAGCAGTTGGAGATGACCGACCCGGAGCAGATCGCGGCCCTGCGCGACCGGCTGGCCCGGCGCACCCTCGACCTGCTCTTCGTCAACGCCGCCGTCGCCCGCGGCGACCTGCCGATCGGCGAGGTGCCGACGGAGATGTTCACCGAGGTGATGGCCACCAACGCGCTCGGCCCGATGCGCGTCGTGGAGACCCTCGGCCCGCTGGTCGCGCCGACCGGGACCATCGGGGTGATGTCCTCCGACCAGGGGAGCATCGCCCTGAACACCGAGGGCGGGCAGGACCTGTACCGGGCGAGCAAGTCCGCGCTGAACCAGCTGATGCGCTGCTACGCCGTCCGTCAGGCCGGGAGCGCGCGCAGCCTGCTGCTGATGGACCCGGGCTGGGTGCGGACCGAACTCGGCGGCATGGAAGCGGAGTTGAGCGTGGAGGAGAGCGTTCCCGGCGTGGTGGGGACGATCGAGCGCCACCGTGGCGAGCCGGGGCTCCGGTTCCTGGACCACGAGGGCAAGGACGTGGCCTGGTAGCCGGTGCCCTGGAAACCGGTGGCCTGGCGGTTGGCAGCCGGTGGCCGGTGGCCTGGTGGCCGCGCGGGCTAATTCGGTTGCCCGGGCCGATGGTTGCTGGCAGGGTCGGGCGCCATGCCTTCCTCCCGCACGATGCACGCCGGCGAACTCGCCATCGACGACGCCCTGGTCCGCCGGATGGTCGCCGCGCAGTTCCCGTACTGGGCGGCCCTGCCGGTCGAGGCGGTCGCCGCGGCCGGGACCAGCAACGCGATGTACCGGCTGGGTGCGGACCTGGTGGTGCGCATCCCGCGGATCCCGGGGGCCGTCGAGGACATCGAGAAGGAGTGCGTCTGGCTGCGGCGCCTGGCCCCGGAGCTTCCGGTCGCGGTGCCCGTACCGTTGGCCCGGAGCGGGCCGGTGGACGGCTGCCCGTGGCCCTGGTCGGTCCGCCGCTGGCTCGACGGTGCGAACCCGGTGGTCGGGCAGGTGGCCGAACCGGCCCTGCTGGCCGCCGACTTGGCGGCCTTCGTGACCGCCATGCGCCGGGTGGACCCGGCCGGCGGCCCCGCTTCCTACCGCAGCGAGTCCCTGCCGGAGCGGGACGGCGCGGTCCGGACGGCGATCGCGGCCTTGGCGGACGTCATCGACACCGGGGCTGCGACCGGCGCCTGGGAGGACGCACTCCGGGCCCCCGGGCATCCCGGCCCGCCGGTCTGGATCCACGCCGACCTGCAGCCCGGCAACCTGCTGCTGGACGGGCGCGGTCGGCTGAGCGCCGTCATCGACTTCGGCTGCGCGGGCCTCGGCGACCCGGCCGTGGACCTGATCGCCGCCTGGTACGTGCTCCCCGTGGCGGCCCGTGCCGCCTTCCGGGCGGGCGTGGCCGCCGACGACGCGACCTGGGCGCGCGGCCGGGGCTGGGCGCTGTCCGTCGCGCTGATGGAGCTGGCCTACTACCGCGAGACCAGCCCGCGGATGACGGGCATCGCCCGGTACGTGATCGGCGAGGTGCTGGCCGATCACGCCTCGGGAACCGATCGTGCCTCGGGTACCGATCGTGCCTCGGGTACCGGTCGTGCCTCGGGTACCGCTCACGCCTCCCCGGCCGGCAGCCGCCACTCGTAGGGGAACAGTTCCTCCGCCCAGCCGGGGGAGTCGGCGGTCGCAGCGTCGGGGGTGCGCAGGAGGCAGCGGTGGCGCAGGAGTTCGCGCCGTTCGGCGGGGGTGAGCAGGCGCTCGTCGGGCCCGAGGTCCTTGTAGTGGCCGAGGTCGGGGCGGCCGTCGACCGAGCCGTCCTCGGTGACGTTGAGGTGGTCGCCCTCGGGGGTGCGGTAGTCGAGGCGGAGGTCCGTGCGCCACTGGGAGTTGCCGCCCCAGCCGTGGGACAGGTCGTGCGTGGGCCGGTCGGCCCGGCGGAAGGTCCAGTAGAGCGGGGAGCGGTCCGCCACCCCGCGCTCGGCGTGCGCCGCACCGGCCCGGATCCGTACCCCGGCGCGGTTGAACAGCAGCTCGCCCAGCATCAGCCCCGGGTGGCGGACCGCCAGGACTTCGATCGGCGCCTGCGGGTCCTCGGCCTGCTCGACCTCGACGATCTCGTGCAGGAACGGGTCGAAGGGCGCGGCGTCCTCGAACGGCGTCATGCCGAGCGCGGTGAACAGGCCGAGGTACGAGGGCAGTTGCGGGTCGAGCAGCAGGACATCGGCGACCCGGCCGAGGGCGTAGAGCTCCCACAGCAGCCCCTGGCCGTCCTCGTCGCCCCACCAGGGGTGGTGGGTCGAGGCGGTCCGGAGCCGCTCGGCGTAGCCGCCGGCCCCTTCCCGGGCGAGCCAGGGGCCGATGACGTCCTCGGGCGGGCCGTCGGTGTCGAGCAGGGCCTCGTACAGTGCGCGAGCGTTCACCCCGGCGATCCTGGCAGATTTTACGAAACGGTCAACCAACGTCCGGGCCGCCCCGGGTAGCGTCCGGGGCCATGAGCGTGGTCGATGTGAACGAGCGGGCGGCGCGGCTGCCCGAGGCCTGGCACTCCCAGGTGCTGGGGCGGGTCGGGGCTGCGGCGGTGAAGGTGCTGCGGATGGACGGGCGGGAGCTGGCGCCGGAGGTGCACGGGACGGCCGAGGTGCTGTTCGTCGCCGAGGGGTGCCTCGAACTGCTCCTGGACGGCGAGGAGTCGACCGTACGGGCCGGCGAGCTGTGCGTCGTGCCGGCGGGCGCGCGGCACGCCGTCCGGGCGGGCAGCCGGGGGACCCTGCTGATCGTGGAGGTGGCGGTGGAGGGGTGATCGCCGCCCCGGGGCCGGCCTTCCGGGCTTCCCGGCTTCCGGGGGGCCTGCGGGGCCGGGCGCCCGGCCGGGGTGGCCGGGCGCCGGTGGGGTCACGTCCGGCTGGTGAGGTGGCGGGCGAGGAAGCGGGCGCCGCTGTCGGCCTCGAAGCGGGGGAGTTCCTTGTGCTTGCCCGCGTTCACGTGCAGGGACTTCTCCTTGGAGGCGAAGGCGTCGAACAGCGCGAGACCGTCCTCGCGGGAGATGTGCTCGTCGTCCCACTGCAGGGCGAACTCGATCGGGATGGTGATCCGCTTCGCCTGCTCGGCCAGGACCTCGGGCCAGTGCTGGCCGAAGACGGCGGCGGTGATCCGGGGCTCGCCCGCCACGAAGGGGATGCCGATCGCGGTGCCCATGTTGATGCCCCAGTAGCCGACCGGCCCGTCGGTGCCGATCTCGGGGAGCTGCTGGAGGGCGTCCAGGGTCGCGTGGTACTCGGGCACGGCGAGCTTTGCCAGGTGGTCGTTGTAGCGGACGACGATGGGGCCTTCGGGCTCGCCGGCCGCCCGCACCCGGAACATCTCGGCGATTTCCGCCTCGTCGTGTGCCGTGCGCGGTCGGTCGCCGTGGCCGGGTGCGTCGATGACGGCGACGTGGAAGCCGTAACCGTGGACGAGGAGCCGGGCGCGGCCCGACATCGCGGGGTGCTTCTTGTGGTTGCCGCCGCCGTGTCCCATCAGGACCAGCGGGGCGCGGTCGGTGCCGGTGGCCGGGGACCAGAGCACGCCGGGGACGTCGCCCACGGTGAAGTCGCGCTCGCGGATGCCGTTCGCGGTGGAATCGGCGGTGAACTGGAAAGCAGACATGGTTGGTGCCTTTCGGAAGGGCCTTGAGGAAGGAAGGCGCTCCCGGCGACGGCTACGTCAGTCGCCGACCGTGACGAAGAGGGGGAGCACCCACGGGGATACAGCCTTCACGGGTCTCACCTCCTCTGACGGTGTCTCGGTCAGGGAAGATCTTGTACCTCGAACGCCGCCCCGTGCAAGCCCCTTTCCTGCCCGCTCTCCTGCCCGTTTCCCGTCACCGGTCGCCGAGGGCGGCGGCCACGGCAGCCTCCGCATGCAGACGAGCGGTGGGGAACACCGGGACCGGGCTGTCCTCCGGCCGGACCAGGAGTTCGATCTCGGTGCAGCCGAGCACGATCCCCTCCGCGCCCGCCGCCACCAGCTCTTCGATCACCCGCCGGTAGGCGGCCCGTGATTCGTCGCGGACCACGCCGACGCACAGTTCCTCGTAGATCACCCGGTGGACCAGGGCGCGGGAGTCGGCTTCGGGAACGAGGACGTCCAGGCCGTGCGAGGCCAACCGCCCCCGGTAGAAGTCCTGTTCCATGGTGAAGGCCGTCCCCAGCAGCCCGATCCGCTGTGCGCCGGCCGCCCGTACGGCCAGCGCGGTGGCGTCGGCCAGGTGCAGAAGGGGGACGGCGACCGCGGCCGCGACCTGGTCGGCGACCTTGTGCATGGTGTTGGTGCAGATCAGCAGCAACTCCGCGCCCGCCGCCTCCAGGGACCGCGCCGCGGCTGCCAGGACCTCGCCGGCCTCGTCCCAGCGCCCAGCCGCCTGCAGCTGCTCGATGGCGGCGAAGTCGACCGAGTAGAGCACGAGTTGCGCGGAGTGCAGCCCGCCGAGCCGGTCGCGGGTGAGTTCGTTCAGCAGGCGGTAGTACTCGGCGGTGGATTCCCAGCTCATGCCGCCGATGAGGCCGATGGTCTTCATGGCGTCATTTATAAGGGAATCCGCGAAAGGAAGACAACTCCATAAGGCTATCTTTTAGGTTCTCTCCCTGGGTACCCGGTGCTGCCACTCGCGGCTGAACACCACCGACCCGGCCTCCAGCGCCCGCAGCTGCACGATGCTGAGGAAGTGCCCGGCGTCGCAGCGCAGTTGGGCGCGGGTCTGGACGGTGACGTCCCAGCCGATGTCGGGGCGCTCCAGCCGTACGGTGTGGTCGGTGCGGGCCTGGGCGCTGAGCGGGGTGTCGGTGAGGACGCGGTAGGCGGTGACGGTGTGCTCGTCGCGGACCAGGCCGTCGGGGTGGGTGCGGGTGCCGTCGGTGGCGGGGGAGAGTTCGGTGCGCCACTCGTGGCGGCCGATGTCGTGGATGGTGAGGTGCTCGGGCCGGGCGGTGAGCGGCTCGGTGAGGTGGATGTCGAGCGGATCGGGCAGTGCCGGGGTCTCGAAGGTGATGGGCGTGGCGCCGACGTCGGCGGCGAGGTGGCGGACGGGCAGGCTCAGGGTGGACCGGGACGGGTCGAGGGCGTATCCGGCGGCCTCCGCCGGGGGCCACACCCACGGCCAGTAGACGGAGGAGAAGGCGAGCCGAAGCCGGTGCCCGGCCGGGACCGTCCGGCCGCAGGCGGCCAGCTCCACTTCGGCGTCCGGCCCGGCGTCGGGCGGGGCGATCAGGACGCCCCGGGTGACCAGCTCCGAGGTGCCGTCCGGGCCGACCGCGCAGAGCCGGACCGCCACCAGCGGCGCGGGCCCGCCCTCGCGCAGCCGCAGCCGTACCGTCGGGGCGCCGAGCAGCTCGACCGGCTCGGGCAGCGGCTGGGAGTCGAAGCAGACCGAGCGGCCGTCCTCCTCGCGCTGGTCGGGCGGCTGGTCGGCGGGGCGGCCGCGCGGGAGGTAGGCGCCGGCGTTGAGGCCGGTGTGCTGCGGGGAGCGGACGTGGACGTAGCGGTCGTCGGAGGCGGTGCCGGCGGTGCGCAGCGGCCCGTCCAGGCCGTAGTGGATCTCGCGGACGTCGGGGGAGGGCCAGGCGTCGTCGCCGGCCCAGCGGGTGCTGATCCAGCTGCGCAGGGCGGGTTCCTTGGTGGCACCGGTGTCGACGCCGCGCAGCCAGTGGTCCCACCAGCGCAGGGTCTCGGGCAGGGCGTCCTCGGGCAGGCCGTGCGGCCAGGGGCCGATCAGGGCGCGCGCGGTGGGGGACTCGGCGAGCAGGCGCAGCACGAAGGAGCAGGACGGGTCGCCCCAGCCGGCGATCGCGAAGGTGGGGACGGAGATCGGCACGGTGCTCTCCCCGGCGGCGAGCCAGGTGTCGACGGGCGGCTCCAGGGTCTCCAGCCGGGTCAGCCAGCGGCCGCGCCAGGCGTCGCCGACGTGGCGCGGGTCCGGGGGCAGGGCGGCGTCGGCGACCAGGGCGGTGAGCCGGGTGTGCAGGTCGGCGGCGAGCACGGCGCCGCCGAGCCGGTGGCCGCCCTCGGGGCAGACGGTGACCACGGCGCCGACGGTCTCCGGCACCCGGGCGGCCAGGCGCAGCGCGGTGGTGCCCGCGGCGCCGACGCCGAGCAGGCCGACCCGGCCACTGGCGTGGGGGCGGCGGGCGAGCCAGTCGACCACGGTGGCGCCGTCGACCAGCTCCTGTTCGCCGCCGGGCTCGCCGGGGGTGCCGGCGGAGTTGCCGTGCCCGCGGGTGTCGACCCGCAGGACGGCGTAGCCGTGGCCGGCGTACCAGGGGTGGCGGCGGGCGTCCTCGGCTGCGGTCCGGTCGGTGAGGCGGCCGCCGGAGTACTCCAGCAGCGCCGGGACGGGCTCGTCGTCGACCGGCCGCCACAGCCGGCCGGCCAGCAGCGTGCCGTCGGGCAGCGGGATGCGGACGTCCTCGCGGGTGGTGTGGAAGGGGTACGACGGCATGGCCGCTCCCATCGGGTCCCGGGCCGGGTGGGCGCCGGCGGGCCCGCGGCGCGCGGGTCGTACGGGTGTCCGTACGTGCGCGCCGCGGGCGTCGGCATTCCGACCCTAGGGGAGGAACCGGCCGTTTTCCTGGCGAGGGCCCCTCGGCGGTTACGCCTTGCTCAGCCAGGCGGTGGCGTTGAGGGCGAGGGCGGCGTCGGTGCCGGCCGGGTCGTCCCAGCCGTTGAAGAGGGTGTTGCCGGACTGGCCGGTGCCGTCGTCGATCGGGGAGCTGTCGCCCCAGATGGCGACCCGGCCGGAGCCGAAGGTGCTGGTGACGAAGAAGGCGCCGGTGTTGCCGCTGTAGCCGGTCCGGTAGACCAGGCCCTTGACCGAGGGGTTGTCGGCGGGCTTCAGGGTGAAGGTGGTGCCGTTGCGCAGGATGGAGCCGGTGACGGTGCCGAAGGAGCCGTTCAGGACGGGGTCGGTGGCGTCGTTGACCGCGCGCGGGTTGTCGGTGGTGATGTTGAGCAGGTCGACCGAGAAGCCGAAGGGGTCGTTGTTGTTGACCCCGTTGCTGGTCAGCAGGTCGTTGATGATCTTCGGCGAGTCCCAGCCGTCGTTGTTGCGGTCGCTGTTGTTGTGGTCGGAGATCAGGAAGAGTCCGCCGCCGTTCTGGACGAACTTCATGACCGCGGTCTTCTCGGCCGCGCTGAGTCGGATGTTGGGCTCCGGGACGACGAAGGTGTCGAAGTTGGCGAGGTCGAGCGCGCCGCCGGTGCCGTAGGTGATGGTGGAGCCGGCCGGGAGGGTCTTGAGGCTGTACTGGCCGGTCTTCTGGAGGGCGACGCCCCAGGCGGACAGCGCGCCGGTCCAGCTCTTCTCGGTGGTGGGGCTGGGGTTCTGGGCGAGCGGGTCGGGCTGGCTGGTGCTGATGATCCAGTCGGCGTTGCCGGCGGTCTCGGCCTTGCTGTTGTCGAACAGCACCCGGTGCGGGGTGGCGCTCACCGAGGTGGTCGTGGCGGCCGAGGCGGTCGTGGCCGGGGCGGCGGTGGCGGCCGGGGCGAGGGTGGTGAGACCGGCCGCGAGCAGCGCCGCGCCGGAGAGGGCCGCGACGGTTCGAATGCGGATCGTCATGTGCCGTTCCTCCGTGGGGAGTTGAGGTGTTCGGCGCCCGAGTTTTCGCGCGTAGAACGGGAGTATCCGCGCGTAGAGCGGCCGGAGAAAGGCCCGGGAGGTGACGAAGCCCTGTACGGATCGTGGGGATCTCGAGGTGGGCAGAAACCAGACCGTAATTGCGCATGACTTGCAACTGCGCGTGTCCAGGCGGAAAGATGGCCCAGCTCTGCCCGCTGCACCGACCGGCTCTGCCCGCTGCACCGACCGGCTCTGCCCGCTCCGCCGAAAGGACCCGATGATGACCGCCCCTCGCTGGCGCGACCGGCTCACCCGTGAGGAGTGGATCCGCCTGGCCGGAATGGGCGGGTTCATCCTCGCGCTGCACGTCGTCGGCTGGTTCACCCTGCTCGCGCTCGTCGCACCCGAGCACTACACCGTCGGCGGCCAGGTATTCGGCGCGGGCATGGGCCTGACCGCCTACACCCTCGGCATGCGGCACGCCTTCGACGCCGACCACATCGCCGCCATCGACAACACCACCCGCAAGCTGATGGGCCAGGGCAAGCGGCCGCTGTCGGTCGGCTTCTGGTTCTCGCTCGGGCACTCCTCGATCGTCTTCGGCCTCTGCGCGCTGCTGGCCTTCGGCATCCGCTCGCTGGCCGGCCAGGTGGAGTCCGACGACTCGACGCTGCACGAGATGACGGGCCTGATCGGCGTCACCGTCTCCGGCACCTTCCTGCTGCTCCTCGGCCTGATCAACCTGGGCGCCTTCAACGGCATCCTCAAGGTCTTCCGCAAGATGCGGGTGGGCGAGTACGACGAGGCCGAGCTGGAGCGCCAGCTGGAGCGGCGCGGGCTGATGAACCGCATCCTCGGCCGGGTGACCAGGGCCGTCACCAAGCCCTGGCACATGTACCCGGTGGGCCTGCTGTTCGGCCTGGGCTTCGACACCGCCACGGAGGTGTCCCTGCTGGTGCTGGCGGGCGGCGCGGCGGCATTCTCGCTGCCCTGGTACGCGCTGCTCACACTGCCGATCCTGTTCGCGGCCGGGATGAGCCTGCTGGACACCATCGACGGCTCGTTCATGAACTTCGCCTACGAGTGGGCCTTCTCCAAGCCGGTCCGCAAGATCTACTACAACCTGACCGTCACCGGGCTGTCGGTGCTGGTCGCGCTGGTCATCGGCTCGGTCGAGCTGATCGGCCTGCTCGGCGAGAAGCTGGACATCACCAGCGGGCCGATCGCCTGGATCGGCTCGCTGGACCTCAACTTCGTCGGCTACGCGATCGTCGGGCTGTTCGTGCTCACCTGGGCGGCGGCGATCGCCTACTGGAAGTTCGGCAACGTCGAGGAGAAGTGGTCGGCCGGGCTGGCCGCCGCCTCGGCCGAGTCCGACTGACGCACAAGCCGAGCAGCGCACGGGTGAAGCAACGCGCGGCCCGAACCGAGGGGCCGGTGACCGGGGTCTGGTCACCGGCCCCTCGGGGCTTTCCGGGAGCGGGACGGGTCCTGGGGACGGGTCCTACCGCAGCGCGGCGAGCACCGCGTCCGCCATCACCTTCTCGCCGGTCGCGTTCGGGTGGAACGGCACGGCGGGCGAGCCGGGCAGCGCGCCCTCGATCCAGCGGTCGTCCGAGCAGACGTCGTGTCCGAGGGTCGGCGTGGCGGTGTCGACGTAGGTCGCGCCGCCCGCGGCCGCGGTGGCCCTGAGCGCGGCGTTCAGCTTGTCGAGCACGCCGTGCATGTACTCGACGTCGCCGGGGGTGACGGGCTGGCGCAGCACGCAGGACGAGCCGTCGGCGGGCAGCACGGACGGGTAACCGACCAGCAGTACCTTGGCCTTGGGGGCCTTGCTGTGGATGCGCTGGAGGGTGTCGGCGATCTGCGGGGCGATAGTGGTGGTGATCCGCTCGGCCAGGTCGTCGTTGCCGTACTGCCAGGACCACGTGCTCCAGTCCCAGTAACCGTGGTGGTACACGTCCTTGCACGGCGTTCCGAGCGGGTTGACGACGGCGCCGGCGATGCAGGTGGCGACCAGTTCGCCGAGTCCGAGGTCGCTGGCCGCGAGGTCGTTGCCGCCGATCCCGAGGGTGACCAGGTCGGTGTCGGGGGTCACCGCGCCCAGCTGGGGGTCGTTGACCTTGATGAACGCGTCGTACTGGGGTTGCGTCATCGCCTTGACCTTGGCGGCGGCGCAGGTCACGTCGGTGTACGCGCCGGCCTTGAGGGCGGCGGCGACCAGGTGGCCGTAGTTGTGGTCGGAGCGCAGGCAGAGGCCGGCCGACTGGCCGGGTACGCCGGCGCCGGCGGCGTAGGAGTCGCCGAGTGCCACGAGGTGCTTCGGGGCGGGCGTGGCGGCCTGGGCGCTGGTGGAGGTGAGTGCCAGGGCGGCGCCGAGGGCGACCGCGGCGAGCGCGGTGGAATTGCGGAGGTGCCGGGAATTCCGGGCAGGGCGGAGCACGGTTCCTCCTGGGGGAGAGAAACGACGGGTGGGGGTGGTGCCGAGCCGGGCCACAGCTACTCGCAGGTAAGTTACTGCCAGGTTTCGTGGGCGTCCATGGTTTGCGCAGAAATTGCCGAAATTCCGTCAGATGGAGTCGCGTGACATTTCGAATTTCGCTCCACCGTGTATCGGAGGTATTTCCGAAACGGTGTGGAGCGGAATTCATGCACGCGGTTGTCACCAACCGGTCGACCAATGGTTGACCGAACGTCACCGCAGGCCGCAGTATCGGGCGCACAGCGACGGCGGTGCCCCCACCCGCCGCCACCGCGAGCCGCGACGGAGGACTGCGCATGGCCCTGGACGCCGACGTCATCGTCATCGGAGCGGGACTCGCCGGCCTCGCCGCCACCGCCGAACTCGCCGACGCCGGACGGAAGGTGATCCTGCTCGACCAGGAACCGGCGGCCTCGCTCGGCGGACAGGCGCACTGGTCCTTCGGCGGCCTCTTCCTGGTCGACTCGCCCGAGCAGCGCCGGATGCGGATCCGCGACTCGCACGCCCTCGCCTGGCAGGACTGGCTCGGCACCGCCGGCTTCGACCGCCCCGAAGACGCCTGGCCCCGCCGCTGGGCCGAGGCCTACGTCGACTTCGCGGCGGGCGAGAAGCGGTCCTGGCTGCGCGGAATGGGCGTGCGGTTCTTCCCGGTGGTCGGCTGGGCCGAGCGCGGCGGCTTCCTCGCCGACGGGCCCGGCAACTCGGTGCCGCGCTTCCACATCACCTGGGGCACCGGCCCGGGACTGCTGGCGCCCTTCGTCCGCCGGGTCCGCGACGCCGCCGCGCGCGGACTGGTCGACCTGCGCTTCCGACACCGCGTCACCGGACTGACCGCCACCGCGGGCGCCGTCGACACCGTCACCGGCGAGGTGCTGGAGCCCAGCCCGGCCCCCCGCGGCGAGGCCAGCTCCCGCGAGGTCGCCGGACACTTCGAACTGCGCGCCCAAGCCGTCGTCGTCACCTCCGGCGGCATCGGCGGCAACCACGACCTGGTCCGCAAGGCCTGGCCCGCCCGGCTCGGCACCCCACCCGCCAGAATGCTCTCCGGCGTGCCCGCGCACGTCGACGGCCTGATGCTGGACATCGCCGGCGCCGCCGGGGCCAGCCTGATCAACGGCGACCGGATGTGGCACTACACCGAGGGCATCGAGAACTTCGATCCGATCTGGGCCCGCCACGGCATCCGGATCCTCCCCGGCCCGTCCTCGCTCTGGCTGGACGCGCGCGGCCGACGGCTGCCCGTCCCGCTGTTCCCCGGCTTCGACACCCTCGGGACACTCGAACACATCATGTCCACCGGGTACGAGTACACCTGGTTCGTGCTCAACCAGCGCATCATCGAGAAGGAGTTCACCCTCTCCGGCTCCGAACAGAACCCCGACCTGACCGGGAAATCCGTGCGCGGCGTGCTCGGCCGCACCCTGCCCGGCGCCCCCGGACCGGTCCGCGGCCACCTGCGGCACGGCCGGGACTTCGTCGTCGCCGGCAACCTCGCCGACCTCGCCCGGGGCATGAACGCCAAGACCCGCGAGCCGCTGATCGACCCCGACGAGCTGCGCCGCACCGTCGAGGACCGCGACCGGCAGCTGGCCAACCCCTTCGCCAAGGACCTCCAGGTCACCGCCATCCACGGCGCCCGCCGCTACCTCGGCGACAAGCTCGTCCGCACCGCCGCCCCGCACCGCGTCCTCGACCCCGACGCCGCCCCGCTGATCGCCGTCCGGCTCAACATCCTGACCCGCAAGTCGCTGGGCGGGCTCGAGACCGACCTGTCCTCGCGGGTGCTGCGGCCGGACGGGGAGGTGCTGCCGGGGCTGTACGCGGCGGGCGAGGCGGCGGGCTTCGGCGGCGGGGGCGTGCACGGCTACCGCTCGCTGGAGGGGACGTTCCTCGGCGGGTGCCTGTTCTCGGGCCGTACGGCGGGGCGGGCCGCGGCCCGGGCGGTGGGATGACGGACGCCGGGGCAGCGGGCGGTGGGGGGGCGGCTCGGCCCCGGGGATACAGTGCGGGTGCAGAGCGCGCCGCCGACCACGAGGGGTACCAGAACCGATGAGCCGCCGAGACCGCGACCGCGACGGCGCCCAGGGCCACGACCGGAAGCGGGGCGCCGGCTCCCCGGTGACCGTCACGGTCTGCCGCGGCTGCTGCTGCGGCACCGAGGCGAAGCACCCCGGCGTGGACCACGCGGGGCAGTACGAGCGGCTGCGGACGGCGGTGGGAGAAGCGGGCCGGGTCCGGGCCGTCAAGTGCCTGGACGTGTGCAGCCAGTCCAACGTGGTGGTGGTCGGCCCTTCCGGTGAGGGCCGGGCCGCGGGCGGGCGGCCGGTCTGGCTCGGCTTCGTGCTGATGGACGAGATGATCGACGACATAGCGACCTGGGTGCGCGCGGGCGGCCCCGGCCTCGCCGACCCGCCCGGTCTGCTCGACCTCCAGCTGATCTCGGTCTCCCGCCGGGTCCGTGAGGCCCTGCCGGAGTGACTTCGGGGTCGGAATCCTGATCGATTGTCAGATCGTCGGCCCCGGGGTGGTTCGGCGGCCCGCACCACTACCATGACCGGTGGCGTCGAGCCGTTCCGCGCGAGGGAGGAAGACGATGACGACGGTCTGTCGGATCTGCGCGGGCACCGGCCGGACCGCCGGCCTCAGCTGCCGGACCTGCCAGGGCACCGGCACCACCGAGGTGGGCGGCGGGGGCGGCAACTGCTTCCTGTGTGACGGCACCGGGGAGTACGTGCGTTACCGGGTGGACGCGACCGGCGCCAAGCACGCCTACCGGGACGAGATCTGCCGCACCTGCGACGGCACCGGCAACCGGACCGCCACGCAGTGGGACGAACCCTCCTGACCCTCCGGCACGTTCCCCCCTCGTCGTGGTATCCGTCGACATCCGCTCAGGTGGCGTCGCCGGTGGCGGTCATGATCCGGCGTCGGATCGACGCGGACATGCCCTTTACCGAACCATGGTCGAACATTGGCGTTCGAATGGGGGGCACGCTGCGACCCGTTCACCGCGCGTCCGCGTGCGATCCACGCGCCGCTGACAGAGTCCCGCGCATGGATATCCCCAACATGGGCGTGCCGGCCAAGCTTGCCGACCGCATGAGCACGGCCGAGCAGCACGAGTACCTGCGGGCCCGCTTCTCCCGCCGCCGGATGCTGCGTGCCGGTGCCGTGACCGTCGGCGCCGTCGCCGTCGGCGGCGCCCTGGGCGGCGGCACCGCCTTCGCGGCGCCGGCCGGCCCGCAGCTGCTGACGGGCGGCACGACGGACGGGATCGACGGTTCGCTGGTCGCGCCGGTCGGTCGCCACCTCCAGTTCGGCCCCGAGCCGGACACCCAGTTCCGGGTCTCCTGGCAGGTCCCGGCGCCGGTCAAGAAGCCGTTCCTGCGCTTCGGCAAGACCCCCTGGGAGCTCAGCCACAAGGTGCAGGCCGAGGTCCGCGCCCTGCACACCCCGGCGCTGACCCCCGGCAGCCAGCCGGTGGACCAGTACTACCTGCACGTGGCGCTGGAGGACCTGCACCCCGACACCACGTACTACTACGGTGTCGGCCACGAGGGCTTCGACCCCGCCTCGCAGCAGCAGATCTCCACCCTGCACACCTTCCGCACCGCGCCCTCCCGCGACCACCGCTGGGGCAAGGTGTACGAGCCGTTCACCTTCACCGCCTTCGGCGACCAGGGCGTCAGCTCGCACGCGGCGGGCAACGACCACATCATCAAGGCCCAGAAGCCGGCCTTCCACCTGCACGCCGGCGACATCTGCTACGCCGACCCGGCCGGTTCCGGCACCGACCCGGACAAGTCCGTCTACAACGCGAAGACCTGGGACGACTTCCTGGTCCAGACCGAGACGGTCGCCGCCGAGATCCCGTGGATGGTCGCCTACGGCAACCACGACGTCGAGGCCTGGTACTCGCCCAACGGCTACGGCGGCGAGAACACCCGCTTCTTCCTGCCGAACAACGGCCCGGACCCGCGCACCGTGCCCGGCGTCTACACCTTCCGCTACAAGAACGTCGGCGTCATCTCCCTGGACGCCAACGACGTCTCCTACGAGATCCCGGCCAACCTGGGCCTCTCGGCGGGCAAGCAGACCAAGTGGCTGGAGCGCACCCTCAAGGACCTGCGCAACGACGAGACCATCGACTTCGTCGTGGTCTTCTTCCACCACTGCGCCTTCTCCACCACCGTCGCGCACGCCTCCGAGGGCGGCGTCCGCGAGGCCTGGGTGCCGCTGTTCGAGAAGTACCGGGTGGACCTGGTCATCAACGGCCACAACCACATCTACGAGCGCACCGACGCCATCCTGGGCAACAAGGTCTCGAAGCAGGTGCCGAGCGGCGCCACCATCGAGCCCGAGAAGGACGGTGTGGTCTACGTGACCGCGGGCGCGGCCGGCCGCAGCCTGTACAAGTTCGACGTGCCGGACACCTACGAGGGGCACGAGAACCACCGGGACGAGGTCGCCACCTACTACTGGGGCAAGGGCCGGGTGAAGACCCCCGAGACCATCCAGTGGTCGCGGGTGCGCTACACCGGCTACTCCTTCATCAAGGTCGACGTCACCCCGGCGCACCTGGGTCAGAAGTCGGTCATGAAGGTCACCGCGCTGGCCGAGGACGGCACGCAGATCGACAACTACTCGATCCTGCGCAAGGTCGGCGAGGGCTGGGACTCCGGCCGCGACGACGACGGCGAGGGCGGCGGCTGGGGCTGGTAGTCCCGGGCGGTCGTGACGGTGCCCCGGGGTCGGAACTCCGACCCCGGGGCACCGGCGTCGGCTCTCCGGTGCTCAGCGCCGGGGGCCGTACATGATGACGGCGACCCCGGCCAGGCAGATCAGCGCGCCCACCACGTCGTAGCGGGTCGGCCGGAAGCCGTCCACGGCCACGCCCCACAGCAGTGAGCCGGCCACGAACACCCCGCCGTACGCGGCCAGCACCCGGCCGAAGGCGCTGTCCGGCTGCAGCGCCGCGACGAAGCCGTACGCGCCGAGCGCCACCACTCCCAACCCGGCCAGCCACCAGGGCCGTTGCTCGCGCACGCTCTGCCAGACCAGCCAGCAGCCGCCGATCTCGGCGAGCGCGGCGAGGACGAACAGGGCGACGGAGCGCAGGACGGTCATGACCGGTGAGCGTACGTGCTGTCAGCCCTGCCGGTACGTCGCCAGGAAGCGGCCGATCCGGTTGACGGCGGTCTCCAGGTCGTCGGCGCGGGGCAGGGTGACGAAGCGGAAGTGGTCCGGGCGGGGCCAGTTGAAGCCGGTGCCCTGGACGACGTGGATCTTCTCGCGCAGCAGCAGGTCCAGCACGAACTGCTCGTCGTCGACGATCCGGTGCACCGCCGGGTCCAGCTTGGCGAAGGCGTACAGGGCGCCCTTGGGCTTGACGCAGCTGACGCCGGGGATCTCGTTGAGCGCCTTGACCGCGATGTCGCGCTGCTCGGTGAGCCGGCCGCCGGGCAGCACCAGGTCGTTGATGGACTGGTGGCCGCCGAGCGCGGCCTGGACGGCGTACTGGGCGGGCACGTTGGGGCACAGCCGCATGCCGGAGAGCATGGTGAGGCCCTCCAGGTAGTCGGTGGCGTGCTGCTTGGGCCCGGAGACGACCAGCCAGCCGCTGCGGAAGCCGGCCACCCGGTAGGACTTGGAGAGGCCGTTGAAGGTGAGGGTGAGCACGTCGTCGGCGAGGGCGGCGAGGCAGTGGTGCTCGGTGCCGTCGTAGAGGATCTTGTCGTAGATCTCGTCGGCCAGGACCATCAGCTGGTGGCGGCGGGCCAGGTCGAGGATGCCCTCCAGCAGTTCCTTCGGGTAGACCGCGCCGGTGGGGTTGTTGGGGTTGATGACGACGATCGCCTTGGTGCGGGGGGTGATCTTGGCGGCGATGTCGTCCAGGTCCGGGTACCACTCGGCCTCTTCGTCGCACAGGTAGTGCACGGCCTTGCCGCCGGCCAGTCGGACCACGGCGGTCCAGAGCGGGTAGTCGGGCATCGGCACGAGCACCTCGTCGCCGTCGTCCACCAGCGCGGTGACGGACATCTGGATCAGCTCGGAGGCGCCGTTGCCGAGGTAGACGTCGTTGACGGTGACGCCCTGGACCCCGCGCTGCTGGTAGTACTGCACCACGGCGCGGCGGGCCGGCAGGATGCCGCGCGAGTCGCTGTAGCCGTGCGCCTTGGGCAGGTTGCGGATGATGTCCTGGATGATCTCCTCGGGCGCCTCGAAGCCGAACGGTGCCGGGTTGCCGGTGTTCAGCCGGAGGACGGTGTGCCCGGCCTCCTCCAGGGCGTTGGCCTGGTCGACCACCGGGCCCCGGATCTCGTAGCACACGTCATTCAGCTTGCTGGACTGTCGAAACTCCACCTGCGGCCTCCCGACCGTCACCACCGCTCCGTTGCTTCTGCTTTGTTCTACCAAGTTGGCACTTGGAAAGTCCAACCTTTTGGCTATGCTGATCCACATGTCACGCCGAAGCTACGACCAGTACTGCGCCGTCGCCCGCGCCCTGGACGCGGTGGGGGAACGCTGGAGCCTCCTGATCGTCCGTGAACTCCTCGGCGGCCCCCGCCGCTACACCGACCTGCACGCCGACCTGCCCGGAGTCTCCACCGACATCCTGGCCGCCCGGCTCAAGCAACTGGAGGGCGAGGGGCTGGCCACGCGGCGGCGACTGGAACGACCGGCCAACGCGACGGTCTACGAGCTGACCGAGCGCGGGCGCGAACTGCGGCCGGTCATCGAGGCACTGGGGGAGTGGGGCCTGACCGCCCTCGGCGAGCAGCGGCCCACCGACGCCGTGCGCGAGCACTGGTTCACGCCCCGCAAGGCGGGGGACGAGGCGGCGGCGGTCGCGGGCTGACGACCCGGCGAGGCGAGGCGCGGCGAGGCGGTCCGGGCGGGGCGGTCCGGGGAGGTGTGGTGCGGGGGGTGCGGGGCGGCGGCAAGGCCCCCGTCGCCGGCCGCCGCCCCGTGGCCCCAGGGTGGCGCGGGCCGATAAACGAACGCTCGACGCGCGATGAGCGCCGAGGTCAGGGACCTCCCCGCAGGGCCCTGACGCGGGACCTCCCCGCAGGGCCGCGCAGGCGCACACGTACGATCGTCGGACCGCGAAGCCGTCCCAGGAGAGCGGAGGCCAGCCCGTGCCCACCCCCTATCGCAGCTACGTCGACTACGTCGCCCTCGGTGACTCCTTCACCGAAGGCATGTGCGACGACCTGCTGCCCGACGGCCACTACCGCGGCTGGGCCGACCGGGTCGCCTCGGCACTGGCGGCGGAGCACACCGACGGCCACTTCCGCTACGCCAACCTCGCCGTCCGCGGCAAGCTCATCGGCCAGATCCACGACGAGCAGCTCGCCCCGGCCGCCGCCATGGGCGCCGACCTGGTCACCCTGGCCGGCGGCCTCAACGACGTGCTGCGCCCCGGCTGCGACATCGACCGGGTCGAACGGCTGCTCGGCGACTGCGCCCGCGAACTGCGGGCCACCGGCGCCACCGTCGTCCTGTTCACCAGCACCGACCCCACCCGCAGGATGGCGGGCGGCGCCCGGTTGCTGCCCACCATCCTGCGGATGAAGGCCTTCGTGCAGGAACTCGGCCGGCAGGACGGCTTCGCCGTGGTCGACCTCTTCTCCGCGCCCTGCTTCGACGACCGCCGCATGTGGGCCGAGGACCGGCTGCACCTCTCGCCGGAAGGCCACCGGCGGGTCGCCGAGGGCGTGCTGGAGGCGCTCGGCCGCCCCGCCTCCTTCGACTGGCGCGCCCCGCTGCCCGTCGCCGCCCCGCCCGGCCGCGCCGAGCGCCTGCGCGCCGACGCCCGCTGGCTGCGCACCCACCTTGGCCCGTGGATCGGCCGCCGCCTGACCGGCCGCTCCTCCGGCGACGGCCGCCCGCCGAAGCGGGCCGAGCTGCTGCCGTACTCGTAGCGGCTGCCTTCAAGCTCCCGCCTGCGGGGCGAGTTCGAAGGCAGCCCCTAGGCCGCAGCCGGCTTCGGCTCCAGGACCAGGCTCGCCATCGGGGCGTGGGTGGTCCAGCCGAGCGCGGTGTAGAGCGCCTGTCCCTCCGGGGTGCCGACCAGTACGCCGGTGCGCGCGCCCCGCTCGTACGCGGCGGACTGCAGCGTCCGCATCACGAGGGCGCCCAGGCCCCGGCGGCGGAACTCGGGCACCGTGGTGATCTGGTCGGGGACGGCCACCGGGCCGGCCAGGCCCGCCTGGCCGCGGGCCGCCGGATGCCCGGCCTCGGTGCGCACCAGCGTCCGGAGCACTCCGCCGCGCTCCCAGATGGTCACGGTGTGGCCGGCCGGGGGCTCGGGCCGCTCGGGGGCGAGCGGGACGCTCATCAGGAAGCCCGGCGCGTCCAGCCGCCACTGCGGGCCCAGCCAGGGGCGCACGGTGTCGCCCTCGGCGAACAGCTTCAGCCAGGTGGTCGGCGCGGTGGTGGCCTCGGCGATCTTGCGGACCTCGGCCTCGGTCGGCTCGGGCAGCACGTGCCGGCCCACCTCCCCGACCGGCGCGCCGACGTCGATGCTCCAGCCCCAGGGCTGGTCCACCGGCTCGGCGGAGCCGCGCGAGACGGCCCAGCCCGAGATCCACATCCGGACCAGTTCCCTGATGCCCGGCTCCGTCATGATGCCCACCCTTTGCATGTAATAGTCACTTGTGCAGTTCATACCTTACAGGCGGTTCGGGTGGTCTGCCCAGTAGGATTTCGGGGTTCACGGCGCCGCACCGGCGCCCAGTTGGAAGGACCCCGGAACGTGCGCGAGACCCAGCCGCCGCAGGACCCCACGGCGGCCGCGCCGACCCCGCTCCAGTCCGACTGCGGCAGCTGCTTCGGGCTCTGCTGCGCCGCCCTGCCGTTCACCGCCGGCACCGACTTCGCCATGAACAAGTCCGCCGGCACCCCCTGCCGCAACCTGCAGACCGACTTCAGCTGCGGCATCCACGCGCGGCTGCGCGAGAGCGGCTTCCCGGGCTGCACCGTCTACGACTGCTTCGGCGCCGGGCAGCGGGTCTCCCAGGTGACCTTCGGCGGCCGCAGCTGGCGCGAGGAGCCGGACAGCGCCGGGCCGATGTTCGAGGTCTTCCCGATCGTGCGGCAGCTGCACGAACTCCTCCAGTACCTCACCGAGGCGCTCACCTTCGAGCCCGCCCGCCCCCTCCATGCCGAGCTGCGACAGGCCCTGGAAGAGACCGACCGGCTGGCCGGCGGCACCCCCGAGGAGATCCTCGCCGTCGACGTCCCGGCCCACCGGCAGCGTGTCAGCGAGCTCCTGCTGCGCGCCGGCGAACTCGTCCGCGCCGCCGTCCCGCGCCGCCGCGAACACCGCGGCGGCGACTTCTTCGGCGCCCGCCTGCGCGGCGCCGACCTGCGGGGCGCCAACCTGCGCGGGGCGCTCCTGGTGGCCGCCGACCTCGCCGGCGCCGACCTGCGGCTCGCCGACCTGATCGGCGCCGACCTGCGCGACACCAACCTGGCCGGAGCCGACCTCAGTACGGCCCTCTTCCTCACCCAGGCCCAGCTCCACGCCGCCCGCGGCGACGCCGCCACCCGCCTCCCGGCCGGCCTCACCCGCCCCGCCCACTGGCCCACCACGGCGCTGCCGGTGGCGGCCCCGGCGGCCAAGCCCCGGTCCCGGTCCGGTGCCGGGTCCGGGTCCGGGTCCGAGGCCGGTTCCGGTTCCGGTTCCGGCAGGTCCGGCGGCCGGCCGGCCCGGGGGCGTCGCCACTAGAGCGGCCCAGGGGCTACTGGCCCACCCGGCCGTCGACGCACTCGCGCAGCAGGTCGGCGTGCCCGCAGTGCCGGGCGTACTCCTCGACCCGGTGCAGCAGCACCTCCCGGATCGCGATCCCGCCCTTCCCGACCCGCTCGCCCAGGTCGGCGTACCCCGCCAGCGCGGCGTCCGTCGCGGCCTGCTCGCGTTCGAGGTCCCGGAACGAGGCCTCCACCACGGCCTGTTCGGCCACCGCCCCCTCGAAGTCGGCGTCCCGCGTGCCGTAGAGCTTGGGCAGCGGCTCGTCCTCGGTGAGCCAGTTGCGCCAGTCCCGCTCGACCTCGGCCAGGTGCCGGACCAGCCCGAGCAGGGACATCGTCGACGGCGGGACCGAGCGGCGGGCCAGCTGTTCGGCGTCCAGGCCCTCGCACTTCATCCGCAGGGTCAGCCGGTAGTTCGTCAGGTAGTCCTCCAGCGTCCCGAGTTCGCCGTCGGGGCTGGGGCCTTCGCTGTTGCGGGGGTCGGCGTCCGGGTCGGCCCACATGTCGGGGTAGACGGTCGCCTCGGTCCATCGCGCGGGTTGCTCGGTCATACCGTGCATGGTTGTCGCAACCGCCCCTGCCCGCCACCGAGTTATCGCCGCGGGCGCACGGGAAGTCGGCCGGTCCGACTTCCCGTGCGGGCAACGGCGCGGCTCAGTCGGTGAGCAGGCGGGCGCGCAGATCGGCGACCCGGTCACGGTCGATGCCGAGGGTGCCGGTGAGGTAGCCGTCGACGGAGCCGTAGCGGGCGGCGAGGTCGGCGAGGGTGAGGCGGATGACGGTCTCCGGGGCGCGGCCGTAGCCGGGCCAGCGCAGGACGCGGTCGGGGTGGGCGGCGTGCCAGTCGGCGACGAAGTGCGGGGTGGCGAGCTCGGTGAGGGCGAAGTCGGCGGCGATGTCGTCCTCGGCGACGCCCAGCAGGGTGAGCAGCAGGGCGGCGATGAGCCCGGTGCGGTCCTTGCCGGAGGCGCAGTGGAAGACGACCGGGGCGTCGGCGGCCGCGATCACGTCCAGGACCTGGCGGATCTCCTTCACCCCGTCCTCGGCGACCTCGGCGAAGCGGTCGGCGAGGTAGCGCCAGGGGTCGAGCTCCGGGTCGATCTCGGCCTGGTCGTAGGGGCGGTGCTCGATCGACAGGTTGTGGTATTCCAGTCCGTCGACGTCGGGCACCCGGCCCTTGGCGGCGATCTCCCAGGGGTAGCGGAGGTCGATCACGGTCCGGACGCCGAGGGCCCGGAGCTTGTCGAGGTCGGCGGGCGAGGTGAGCTTGCCGAGCGAGTCGGAGCGGTAGAGCAGGCCCCACCGTACGGACCGTCCTCCGGCGGCCGGATAGCCCCCCAGGTCGCGGAAGTTGTGCAGGGCATCGAAGGTGTGGTGACGCGTCGTCATGCGCGGCACTCTAGGACAGGCCGCTAGCCGGCGGCGGGCCGGCCGTAGCCGTGGGCGAGGAGGTCGAAGGCGCGGGTGGCGTCGCCGGCGGCCTCGGCGTGCAGGTCGTCGGGGGTGCGGCCGTCCTGGATGCGGCGCCAGTTGTGCAGGGCGAGGACGCGCTGGGTGGCGGTGACCTGGGCGGCGAGCAGTGCGGCGGTGAGCTCGCGGGGCTCGGGGAGGTCGGGGGCCTCGCGCAGGGCGTCGGCCAGGGACCGTTCGGCGCGGGCCACGTACTCGCCGACCCGGGCGGCCAGGCTCGGGGTGCCGTAGACGAGGGCGGTGAAGGCGAGGACGGCGGGGTGGTCGTTGAGACCGGTGACGGGGTCGCGCCGGGTCAGGCCGGTCAGGAAGTCCCGGAGCAGGGCGTCGAGCACCGGTTCGCCGGCGAGCCGGTTGCGGACGACCTCGGCGGCCTGTTCCTGGTGGTCGGCGAAGCGGTGGACGACCAGGTCCTCCTTGCTGGGGAAGTAGGAGAACAGGGTCGGCTTGGAGACCTCGGCGGCCGCCGCGACCTCCGCCACCGACACCTGGTCGAAGCCGTGCTCCAGGAAGAGCGCGATGGCCGCCTCGGAGATGGCCCGCCGGGTCTGCTCCTTCTTGCGCTCACGCAGTCCGCTCATGCCGTCAGGCTAGCAGAAACCTTGACTCGGGAAGGGTTTTGACCCGGTCGCCCTGTCGGCGCGGCGCCGTCAGGAGTTGATCGACTCCAGGATCCGGCGGATCGACTCCACCACCGGGGCGCCCGCCGTCACCAGGGAGGCGACGCCGGAGATGTTCCGCAGCGCGCGGCGCAGGACGGACGGCGGCGTGCCGGTGCCGTCGCCGATGGCCTCCAGTGACTCGTCCAGCACCTCGCGGTCCTCCGCCGGGACCTGCCCGCGCAACGCGTGCACGGCGGCGACGAGTTCGCGCATCGCCGCCCGGGGGTCGGCCGGGGCCTGGTGCTTGACGATGCCGATGTTGTGGTCGCCGTGCTGGGTGACGGAGTCGCCGAAGTGGATGTCGCCGCTCATCGGCCGACCTGCTTCCCTGTGTTGTGGTTGCCGTACTGGTTGATCCGGTCTCCGATGTGGACGTTCTCCACCTGGAGGGCGAACTCGGCCTGGGGGTTGTCGATCGCGTCCATGATCATCTGGATCAGGTCGCCGATCTGCCGCGGGTCGTGGCTCACCACCGCGGTGGTCGAGGAGTTGGAGGTCTCGATGACCAGCTTGTACAGCGCCCGCTGGCGCAGCCTGGCGACCAGACGGTAGACGATGAAGACCAGACCGACGAGCACCAGCAAGCCGGGGACGACCGCCGCCTGCGACTTCTCGAGGGAGTTCTGGACGAGCGCGCCGAGGGTGGCGGTGGCGAACACCAGCGCGAACAGCTGCCGGACGAACCGGATGATCGTCCGCGAGCGCTTGGGCGGCCACCAGACCAGCTGCCGCGCCCGGGCGATGTGCTGCAGCGGGTACGCGTCGCCACCGATCCACAGCACCCGCCGGCTCACACTGACGTCGATCACGTTCCGTGTCAAGTCCGTTCCCCCTGCCCCTAGTGGCACAGGAACCATAGCAACCGACGCCGACATCGTGACGTGGAGTCAAGAGGGCGGCTCAGGAGGAAGAGTCAGGAGGGCGGGTCAGGAGGGAAAGTCAGAAGGGCGGGTCAGGACGCCGCCCGACGGGCGGTGACTTCGATCTCGATCCGCATCCGGGGGTCGGCGAGCCCGCACACCTGCATCGTGGCGGCCGGGCGGACGTCGCCGAAGCAGCGGCGCAGGACCGGCCAGCAGGGCTCGAAGTCCGCGCGCTTGGGCAGCAGGTAGCGCACCCGGACCACGTCGGTGAAGCCGCAGCCCGCCTCGGCCAGCGCGGCCGCGATGTTGCGCAGGCACTGCTCGGCCTGCTCGACCACGTCCTCGGAGATGGTCATGGCCGTGTAGTCGAACCCGGTCGTCCCGGACACGTGGACCCAGTCGCCGTCCACCACGGCACGGGCGTAGCCGATCTGCTCCTCGAAGGTCGAACCGCTGAGGATCGCGCGTCGCTCTGTCATGCCGGGAACGCTAGGTGGGCTGCGGGGATACGTCCAACACTCCGAGCGGGATGATCTGATATCCCTGGAGGTATGGAGCGCCCCGAACTTCCCCTCCCACAGCTGCACGCCTTCGCCGTGCTCGCCGAGGAACTGCACTTCGGCCACGCCGCCGCCCGCCTCGGCATCGCCCAGCCGCCGCTGAGCCAGCAGATCCGGCGACTGGAGGAGAAGGTCGGCCACCCGCTGTTCCGGCGCGACCCCGGCGGCGTCGCCCTCACCCCGGCCGGCCGCGAACTCCTGCCCGCCGCACGGCGGGCCCTGACCGACCTCGCGGACGCGCTGGCCGCCGCCCGCGCCGTCGGCAGCGGCGAGGCCGGCCGGCTGCGGATCGGCTTCTCCGCCTCCCTCGCCCTGACCGTCCTGCCCGGCCTGCTGGACACCTTCCGGCAGCGCCGGCCCGCCGTGCACCTGGACGTGCGCGAGATGACCAGCGCGCCGCAGCTCGCCGCGCTGCACGACCGGAGCATCGACGTGGGGCTGCTGCGCGAACCGCCGACGGACGAGCCGGAGCTGCGCTTCCGGACGATCCTCACCGAGCCGTTCGTGGCCGTGCTGCCGGCGCACCATCCGCAGGCCCGCCGACGGACCGCCCGGCTCGCGGAGTTGGCGGACGAGCCGTTCGTGCTGCTGCCCCGGGAGGACGGGCCGCAGCTGTACGACCGGATCACCGGCCTGTGCGCCGGGGCGGGCTTCATCCCGCGGATCGGGCAGCACGCGGTGGAGTGGCAGACGGTGTGCGCGCTGGTCGGGGCCGGACTGGGCGTCTCGCTGGCCCCGGCGAGCATCCGGCGGATCCGCCTGCGGGGCGTCGCCTTCCGCCGCGTCGAGCCCGGCACCGCCCGCACCCGGGTCGCCGTCGCCTGGCGTGCCAACGACCCCAACCCCCTGGTGCGCCACCTGCTCGCGGCCGTCGACGAGGAGCAGCAGGCGGAGCCCTAGGCTCTAGACGCTGCGGTCGGCGAGCACCTCGCGGACGACGTGGCGGGCGTTGGCGGTCAGGGCTTGGTCGGTGTGCCGGTAGTACGGGATCGTCACCAGGGCGATCGAGAAGGCCCAGGCGCGGCCGCGGGCCCACATGGCGTCGTCGGCGCGCAGGGCGGCGCGGAAGGCGGGGCGGGCGGCGGCGGGCAGCAGGTTCCAGGCGGCGATCAGGTCGGCGGTCGGGTCGCCGACGCCCATCAGGGCGAAGTCGATGACCGCGGCGAGCCGGCCGGTCCGGGAGACCAGCAGGTTGCCGGGGGTGAGGTCGCCGTGCATCCAGACCGGCGGTCCGGCGTAGTCGGGCAGGCGCAGGGCCTTGTCCCACAGGGCGGTTGCGGCCGCGGTGTCGATGGAGCCGGCGAGCTGGGCGATGGCCGCGCGGGTCGCGCCGTCCCGGGAGGCGAGCGGGACGCTGCGGTGGCCGGCCGGGGCGTCGGTCGGGTTGACGGTGCGCAGGGCGTTGACGAAGCCGGCCAGGTCGCGGGCGAGCGCGTCGGGCGCGGCGAGGACGCCGACCGCGGGGTTGACGCCGTCGATCCAGTGCCGCACCGACCACTCCCACGGGTAGCCCGCAGCGGGCCGGCCGATCGCGAGCGGGGCGGGGACCGGCCGCGGCAGCCGTGGTGCCAGCCGGGGCAGCCACTGGTGCTCCCGGCGGACGTCTCCGGCCGCCCACTCCACCCGGGGCAGCCGGACGGCGAGTTCGGGCCCGAGGCGGAACATCGCGTTGTCCGTCCCGGCGGAGCCGACCGGCGTGATGGGAAGGCGCTCCCACTGCGGGAACTGGGCGGAGATCAGGCGTCTCACCAGGGCCGCGTCGACCACCGGCTCGTTGGGGTGCATCCGGGTGGCAGCGCACATGCCCGGCAGCGTACAGCTCCGGCCGTTTTCGTTCAGGCGTATTCCCGAAGTGTGCGGACTTATAGGCTGACGGCATGGTGATCAGTCAGCGGACGCCGGGAGAACGCCGGGCCCTGCACGCGGCCCTGGCCGTGCTGGCGCTGCTCGTCCTGCTCGGTGCGGTCGGGCAATACAGCGAGCGCCCGGGCGGCCTGCTGGTGCTGCGCGACTGGTTCGACCGGCCGCTGCTGCTGTGCACCGTCGCGCTGCCGCTGCTGCTGGTGGTGCTGTACTGCGTCACCTGGTCGGCCTGGATCCGGGTGGTCCTGGGCGTCGGCGTGCTGCTGACGGCCGCGGCGACGGTGCCGCTGTGGATCTTCCTCGACGACCCGCGGTCCACCGCGACGCGGCCGGCACCCGACCGCTCCGACCGGCGGATCGTCCGGCAGGAGGAGCCCGGGATGCTCAGCACCGCCCAGTGGGTCTTCGTCGACCAGGGCACCGGCCTGACCACCCGCCGCTGGCAGGTCGCCTACGCGGGCTTCCGGTACGGCGACGGGGTCGACGCCGCCTGGGACGGCCCGGACCGGATCAGGCTGACCTACGGCAGCCGGACGACGGTGATCGACCTCGCCGCCGACGGCCGGCCCGACGGCTCGCTCACACTGGAGTGACCCGCACCCCGACCGTGCCGCCCTTGCCGAAGCGCAGCACGTTCGCGGTCAGCGCGATCGCGCACAGCAGCCCGTACTTGCGCCGCAGCAGCTTGCGGTAGGCGGGCGCCCGGGCCGGGTCGAGCACGGCGGTGGCCGGGACCTGGGCGCCGAGCAGGTTGCCGCGGATGTCGCTCGGGCCGACCAGCACGTCGGAGCGGTTGCGCAGGCGCTTGACCTTGCCGGTCTTCGTCACGGTGGTGAAGACCAGCGCGTCGCCGTCCCGCGCGACCCAGACCGGGGTGGCGACCGGGGTGCCGTTCCTCCGGTAGGTGGTGAACAGCAGGTACTTGGCGGCGGCGAGCCGCTCCACCTCGGCGGCAGCGTCCAGAGTGTCCATGCCCGCCAGCCTAGGAAGCGGCAACTGGGCATCGCTTGAGCCTTCTTGGGGCCGCCGGCCGGGCACGCCACGCCCGGCCGCCCCGGGTACGGCCGGGCGTCGTCGTCGGCACCTGCCAGAATGCAGGGCGTAACGGCGAAAGCACTGAAGGAGAAGGTGACCGGCTTCGTGACCACGCCAGCCGAACAGGTGGCCCGCCAGGCCCAACAGGCGATCGAGCGCAAGATCGCCGAGGAACTGGGCGTCCGCGAGGGGCAGGTGAAGGCGGCCGTCGACTTGCTCGACGGCGGCTCGACCGTTCCCTTCGTGGCCCGCTACCGCAAGGAGGTCACCGGCTCCCTCGACGACGCCCAGCTGCGCAGCCTGGAGGAGCGGCTGCGCTACCTGCGCGAACTGGAGGAACGCCGGGCGGCCGTCCTGGAGTCGATCGAGTCCCAGGGCAAGCTGGACGACGCGCTGCGCGCCCGGGTGCTGGCCGCCGACTCCAAGGCCCGGCTGGAGGACATCTACCTGCCGTTCAAGCCGAAGCGGCGCACCAAGGCGCAGATCGCCCGCGAGGCGGGGCTGGAGCCGCTGGCCGACACCCTGCTCGCCGACCCCTCGCAGGATCCGACGGCGCTCGCCGGCGGGTACCTCAACGAGTCGGTGGCGGACGCCCCGGCGGCCCTGGAGGGCGCCCGGGCGATCCTGGTCGAGCGCTTCGGCGAGGACGCCGACCTGGTCGGCTCGCTGCGCGAGCGGATGTGGACCCGCGGCCGCGTGGTCGCCACGGTCCGCGCCGGCAAGGAGCAGGACGGCGCCAAGTTCGCCGACTACTTCGACTTCTCCGAGCCGTTCACCAAGCTCCCCTCGCACCGCATCCTGGCGATGCTGCGCGGCGAGAAGGAGGAGGTGCTCGACCTCGAACTCTCGCCCTACGACGGCGAGTCCGAGGGCGACCTGCCCGGCGAGAACGACTACGAGCAGCGGATCGCCGCCCGCTTCGGCATCGCCGACCGCGGCCGCCCGGCCGACAAGTGGCTCGGCGACACCGTCCGCTGGGCCTGGCGCACCCGGATCCTGGTGCGCCTCGGCATCGACCAGCGCGCCCGGCTGCGCGCCGAGGCCGAGGACGAGGCGGTGCGCGTCTTCGCCGCCAACCTGCGCGACCTGCTGCTCGCCGCCCCGGCCGGCACCCGCGCCACCATGGGCCTGGACCCGGGCTTCCGCACCGGTGTGAAGGTCGCCGTGGTGGACGCCACCGGCAAGGTCGTCGCGTACGACACGATCTACCCGCACCAGCCCGCCAACAAGTGGGACGCGGCCCTGCACACCCTGGCGGCGCTGGCGAAGAAGCACGACGTCGACCTGGTCGCGATCGGCAACGGCACCGCCTCCCGGGAGACCGACAAGCTCGCCGAGGACCTGATCAAGCGCCACCCCGAGCTGAACCTCACCAAGGCGATGGTCAGCGAGGCCGGCGCCTCGGTCTACTCGGCCTCCGCGTTCGCCTCGCAGGAGCTGCCGGAGCTGGACGTGTCGATCCGCGGCGCGGTCTCGATCGCCCGCCGTCTCCAGGACCCGCTGGCCGAACTGGTCAAGATCGACCCCAAGTCGATCGGCGTCGGCCAGTACCAGCACGACCTGAGCGAGGTGAAGCTCTCCCGCTCGCTGGACGCCGTGGTCGAGGACTGCGTCAACGCCGTCGGCGTGGACGTCAACACCGCCTCGGCGCCGCTGCTCACCCGGGTCTCCGGGATCACCGGCACGCTCGCCGACAACATCGTCGCCCACCGCGACGCCAACGGCCCGTTCCACACCCGCAAGCAGCTCAAGGACGTCGCCCGGCTCGGCCCCAAGGCCTTCGAGCAGTGCGCGGGCTTCCTGCGCATCCCCGGCGGCGAGGACCCGCTGGACGCCTCCAGCGTGCACCCCGAGGCCTACCCGGTGGTGCGCCGCATCCTCGCCGCGACCGGCGGGGAACTGCGCGAGCTGATCGGCAACGGCGCCGCGCTGCGGGCGCTGAAGCCCGGCGACTTCGCGGACGACACCTTCGGCGTCCCGACCGTCACCGACATCCTCGGCGAACTGGACAAGCCCGGCCGCGACCCGCGCCCGGCCTTCCGCACCGCGGTCTTCAAGGAGGGCGTCGACAAGATCGGCGACCTGGAGGTCGGCATGGTGCTGGAGGGCGTGGTCACCAATGTCGCCGCCTTCGGCGCCTTCGTGGACGTGGGCGTCCACCAGGACGGGCTGGTGCACGTCTCGGCGCTGTCCAGGAACTTCGTCAAGGACCCGCGCGAGGTGGTCAAGCCCGGCGACATCGTGAAGGTCCGGGTGCTCACGGTGGACGTGCCGCGCAAGCGGATCGGGCTCACCCTGCGGCTGGACGACGAGGTCGGGCGCGAGCGCGGCGACCGGGGCGGCGACCGCGGTGACCGTGCGGACCGGGGCGAGCGGCAGGCCCGTCCGCCGCGCCAGGAGCGGCGCGGCAGCGGGCAGGGCGGCCAGGGCGGCCAGGGCGGCCAGGGTAACCAGGGTGGTCAGGGCGGACGCGGTGGCCAGGACCGGCGCGGTGGCGGCCAGGGCGGTCAGGGTGGCGGCGGCGCGGCACCGGCCAACAGTGCCATGGCGGACGCGCTGCGCCGGGCCGGCCTGACCGGTGGCGGCGCCGGCGGCGCCGGCGGCGCGGGCGACCGGCGCTCCGGGCGGCGCTGAACCGGCGCTGACCGGCGCTCCGGGCGGCGCTGAACCGGCGCTGACCGGCACTCCGGGCGGCGCTGAACCGGTGCTGACCGGCCGGGTGAACGAAGGCGGGGCCGGTGGACGTTCGCGCGTCCACCGGCCCCGCCTTCGTGCCGGTCGCAGTGCCCGTCGCAGCGGTGCCGGTCAGACCAGGAGTTTGTCCTTGGCCTTCTGGTACTCCTCGTCGGAGATGGCGCCCTTCTCCTTGAGGGCCGCGAGTTTCGCCAGGTCGTCGACGTGGCTGCCGCCGCCGGCGGTCGGCTCCGTCCCGGCCGCGTCCCGGATGTAGGACTTGAACGCGGCTTCGGACCGTTGCGCCTGCTCGATGTCGCGTGTGCTCATCGATTGCCCGCGTGCGATCAGGTACGCGAGGATGCCGATCAGCGGCAGGAAGATCACCAGGACCAGCCAGCCGGCCTTGCCCCAGCCGCTGAGGTCGTGGCTGCGGAAGATGTCCGTGATGATCTTGAACAGCAGGAAGAACCAGAGGATCCAGAGGAACAGCTCCAGCATCGTCCAGAAGATGTTGAGCACCGGGTAGTCCACGGCCAGCGATGTGGTGTCCATGGATGAGTCATATCACCACAAAACGGACATCGTCGCCCGATGCTCCGCCGTTCCAGTGGTCTTCCCCGACCGCGGGAATACCTCGGCCGGGCGACGACCTCGGCCGGGCGACGGCCTCGGCCCGGTCAGGGCCGGCTCGGCCTCAGCCCCGTCCGGCCCGGCCCCGCAGTTCGACCGCCAGGCCGATCAGCTCGCCCCACCAGGCGTCGTGCCCGCTCAGCAGCAGCCGCTGCGCCTCGGCGACGGGGACCGTACGGACCTCGACCACCTGCTCGCCGTCCGCCGGGTTGGTCGGCGAGGACTCCAGCACGACCTCGCCCCAGCCCCACAGCCAGGCCTTCTCCGGGTGTGGCTGCCACGGCCGGTACGGCACCGGATCGTCGGTGCGGCAGCGGTGCGCGCCCAGCCAGCCCGGCTCGCCGAGCAGCCGGGCGCCCGCCTCCTCGCGCAGTTCGCGCTCCAGGCAGGAGGCGACGCTCTCGTCCTGCTCGCGGGTGCCGCCGGGCAGGAACCAGTGGTCCCGGTCGTCCCGGCAGAGCACCACCTCGCCGTCCGCGAAACCGACCAGGTGGATGTTGGTGACCAGTGAGTCCGGCGGCATCTCGATGGAGAACTGCGCGTCGTACCGTCCCCAGCTCCAGTGCTGCGGCGCGTGCAACGCCGGGAAGCGGGCGGCGAGTTCGGCGGCTCTGGCGGAGGTGTCGGTGCGGTCCGTGGTGTCGGTCATTCGGTGATCGTAGTGCCGGTCGGGAAACGGCGGGGAGCGGTCGGATGGACGAGGGCGATGTCGGACGTGGAGATGGCGCGCGGCCGGCGCGGGCGCAGCGTGTCGGTCGGTGCGCCGACCCAACTCCCCAGCGAGATCTCGGCGGTGATGCCCGGTCCGAAGCCGGCGATCAGTCCGGTGGTGCCCTCGGAAACGCCGCCGTCGTCGAACAGCCGGGCGAGGGCGTCGAAGACGACGGCGCTGGCGATGTTGCCGCGCTCGGTGAGCGTCGCGCGGCTGTAGCGGAAGGTGGCCGGCTCCAGGTTGAGGAAGCGGCACAGGTCGTCCAGGATGCGTGGGCCGCCGGCGTGCACGATGTAGAAGCCGAGCCCGGAGACGTCCCAGCCGTGCTCGCCGGCCAGGCCGCGCAGTGCGGGCGCGAGCATCTCCATCGTGCCGGGCACCCGCCGGTCCAGCTGGAAGTGGAAGCCGGTGTCCCTCACCCCGTACGAGATCCAGTCCTCGGTGCCCGGGACGAGGTGCGAGCCGTTGCGCTCGATCTGCACGCCGCGCCCGCCGTGCCCGCGCATCACCACGGCGGCCACCGCGTCCCCGAACAGGCCGTTGGAGAGCAGTGAGCCCACGCCGAGGTCGGTCGGCTGGTAGCAGAGCGAGCAGAACTCGCAGGCGACGATGAGCACGTTGGCGCCCGGGTAGGCGCGGCAGAAGTCGTGCGCGCGGTTGACGGCGGCGCCGCCGGCCGCGCAGCCGAGCTGGGCGATGGGCACCTGGCGGGTGTCGGAGCGGAAGCCCATGGTGTTGATCAGCCATGCGGTCATCGACGGCATCATGAAGCCGGTGCAGGACACGTAGACCATCAGGTCGATGTCCCGGGCGGTCAACTCGGCGTACTCGAGGGCGCGTTCGATCGCCTCGGGGACGCGGCGCTTGGCCTCGCGCTCGTACACCTCGTTGCGGACGGTGAAGCCCGGGTGGGTGAGGGTCCGCTCGATCGGCTGGACCAGGTGCCGGGTCCGCACCCCGGTGTTCTCGATCAGCCGCAGGGCCAGGCCGAGTTCGGGGTGGCCGGCGTGCAGGGTGCGGGCCAGGGCGAGGGTCTCGTCGAGGGTGATGACGTGCTCGGGTACGGCGATGGCGGGGCGGCAGAGTGTTGCCATGGGCGTGGGTCTCCCCTGGGGGCCTGCGGGCAGGCCGGTGGATGCCTGGAACGGTACGGGCGCGGCGGCGGTGGCGGGCGCGGCGGTGGCGGGCGGGGGAGCTGCTACCAGGCCACCGGCAGGGTGCGCGGGAACCGCCAGATCGAGCCGGAGTCCCAGTCGAGGTCGGCGGGTTCGGCGGCCAGCCGCAGGTCGGGGAAGCGCCGCAGCAGGGTGCCGATGGCGACCTGCAGCTCCATCCGGGCGAGGTGCGAGCCGAGGCAGTGGTGCTGGCCGTAGCCGAAGGCCATGTGGGTGGGCTCGCCGCGGTCGAGGTCCAGCTCGTCGGGGCGCTCGTAGACCGCCGGGTCTCGGTTGGCGGTCAGGTAGGAGACGTGCACCGCCTCGCCGGCCCGGATCAGCACCCCGCCCAGCTCGACGTCCTCGGTGGCGACCCGGGCGATGCCGACGCCCTGGCGGAACGGGATGAAGCGCAGCAGCTCCTCCAGGGCGCGCGGCAGCAGGTCGGGCTGGGCGCGGAGCTTGGCGAGCTGCTCGGGGTGGGTGAGCAGGGTGTAGGTGATGTTGCCGAGCTGGTAGGTGCTGGTGTCGTGGCCGGTGACCAGCAGGACCATCGCCATGACGGTCAGTTCGTCGGCGTCGAGCAGTTCGTCGCCGTCGCGGGCGGTGGCGAGGGCGCTGATCAGGTCCTCGCCGGGGTCGGCGCGGCGGGCGGCGGTCAGCTCGCTGAAGTAGCCGCGCAGGGCGGCCTTGGCGGCTTCCTGGCCGTCCCGGCTGGCCGGGCCCATCCGCATCATCGCGACGGCGTGGCCGCGGAGTTCGGCGCGGTCGGCTTCGGGGATGTCCAGCAGCTCGCAGATGGTGGTGAGCGGGAGCCGGGCGGCCAGGAAGTGCATCAGGTCGGCGGGGGAGCCGTGCTCCGCCATCTCGTCGTAATAGCCGTCGACGGTCCGCTGGGTGGCGGGGCGCATCCGCTCGACCTGGCGGTTGGTGAAGCCCTGGGCGACCAGTCGGCGGAGCCGGTTGTGGGCGGGCGGGTCCATCAGGTTGATCGCCTCGGACTGGGCGATCGGGGCGGGCGTCATCCGGGGCAGGTCGCGGCCGATGCCCGCGGCGCGGCTGAAGCGGCGGTCGGTGGTGACCACCCGGACGTCCTCGTAGCGGGTGGCCAGCCAGGCCTCGCCCTCGCCGTGCGGCAGCCGGATCCGGGCGATCGGGGCCTCGGTGAGCAGCCGCTTGAGGAGGGGGTCGAACTCCAGGCCGTCGGTGTGGTGGAAGGGGCAGTCCCACACGAGGGGAGTGGTGGTCACGGGCCTGTCCAATGGTCTTCGTCATGCCGGGTGATGCCGCCCGCGGTGGATCTTCCGTTCGGGCGCGGACATGCAGATGTTGCCCCATGAACTGGCAAAACGGGGGATTCGACGTGGAGTTAGCTCTAATGAGTGAGATGAATGATTGTCATGTGAACTGCCGTATTTGTGAGGCGAGTTGATGGTCAGCCGCCGCCGCCCCGTGCGACCAGCCCGGTCTCGTAGGCGAGGACCACCGCCTGCGCCCGGTCGCGCAGGTTCAGCTTGGCGAAGATCCGGGCCACGTGCGTCTTCACCGTCGACTCGCTGAGGGTGAGTTCGCGCGCCAACTCGGTGTTGGAGAGCCCGCGTCCGAGCAGGGCGAGCACCTCCGCCTCGCGCGGGGTGAGCGGGGCGAGGTCGCGGTGCAGCGGCGGGCCGTCGGCACCGGGAGCCGGACGCGGGGCGCCGGCCGCGAAGCGCTCGACCAGCCGTCGGGTGATCGAGGGCGCGAGCAGGGCGTCCCCGGTGTCCACCAGCCGTACGGCGGCGGCGAGGTGGGCGGAGGTGACGTCCTTGAGCAGGAAGCCGCTGGCCCCGGCGGACAGGGCGGCGTAGACGTAGTGGTCGAGGTCGAAGGTGGTCAGCATGATCACCCGGCAGTCCGGTACCCGGGCGAGGATGCGCCGGGCGGCCTCCAGGCCGTCCATGCCGGGCATCCGGATGTCCAGCAGGGCGACGTCCGGCCGGTGCAGGACGGCGGCGGCCACCGCCCCGGCGCCGTCGCCGGCCTCGGCGACCACGTCGATGCCGCGCGCGGTCAGGATCATCCGGAAGCCGGTGCGGACCAGCTCCTGGTCGTCGGCGATCACCACCCGGGGGCGGCGCTCCTGGTGCTCTTCCTCCACGGTGCCCTCCGTCGTCTGCTCCGTCGTCTGCTCCGTCGTCTGCCCGGTCGCCCGCGCTGTCGCCCGCTCCGTCACGGCCGGTCCAGCGGGATGCGGGCGCGGACCCGGTAGCCGCCGCCGAGCCGGCGCCGGGCGTCCAGGTCCCCGCCGTACACGGCGACGCGCTCGCGCAGGCCGATCAGCCCGCGCCCGGCGCCGTCGGCCGGCCGCGGTGCCGGGGCGGGCGCGCCGGGCGGGGCACCGGACAGCACGCTCGGCCCGCTGTTCAGCACCTCGACCCGCAGGAAGTGGTCCGCGTAGCGCACCGTCACCTCCGCCGTCACCCCGTCCCCGTGCTTGAGCGCGTTGGTCAGCGCCTCCTGGACGATCCGGTACGCCGTCACGTCGATGCCGGCGGGCAGCGGCCGGGGCTCGCCGGAGATCCGGACCTCGACCGGCAGCCCGGCGAAGGCGAACCGGTCGATCAGCGGGCTCAGCCGGCCCAGGCTCGGCTGCGGCGCGAGGTCCTCCCCGTCCGCCTCCTCGCTGCCGTCCGCGGCGGGGGCGAGCAGGCCGAGCAGGTGCCGCAGTTCGGTCATCGCATCCCGCCCGGCGGCCTCGACGGCGCCCATCGCCGCCGCCGCCTCCTCGGGCATGGTGGCCAGCACCTCGCGCGCCGCCCCGGCCTGCACCACCATCAGACTCACGTTGTGGCTGACGATGTCGTGCAACTCGGCGGCGATCCGCGCCCGTTCGGCGTCCACGGCGGTACGGGCGGCGCTCTCGCGCTCCCGTTCCAGCAGCCAGCCGCGCTCGCCGATGGCCGCCCGGTGCAGCCGCCGCGCCCGGGCCAGCGCCACGGCCAGCCAGCCCGCGCCCACGCCCGCCGTCCCCGCCACCGCGACGGCGGCCCACTCCAACCCCGTTCCCCACACGGCGCCAGCTTCCCAGGTCACGGCATGATCCACATCATCCGGGAGTGCCGGGCCCGTACATCCCCGGTACTACGGCCGCCCGCGGTTACACCTCGGGTGGGACGTACCGGCGGGGCGCCCGCGCCTACCGTCGTCCACCATGAGCAACGACCACGACGGGACCTCCCGGCCGGACGACGCGCAGGTCGTCGTCGAGCTGTCCGGGGTCCACAAGGAGTTCGGCGACGCCAGGGCCCTCGACGGCGTCGACCTGCGGATCCGGGCGGGCGAGGCGGTCGCCGTGATGGGCCCCTCGGGGTGCGGCAAGTCCACCCTGCTGAACATGGTGGCCGGCCTGGACCGGCCCACCTCCGGCACCGTCCGGGTCCAGGGACAGGACCTCGGGCAACTGAACGAGACCGGCCTGGCCCTCTTCCGCCGCCGACACGTCGGCATGATCTTCCAGTTCTTCAACCTGATCGACGACCTCCCGGCCCTCGACAACGTCGCCCTGGCCGCCCAGCTGACCGGCACCACCGCCCGCCAGGCCCGCCGCCGCGCCCTGGAACTGCTGGACGAACTCGGCGTCGCCCACCGCAAGGACGTCTACCCGGCCGCGCTCAGCGGCGGCGAGCGCCAGCGGGTCGCGGTGGCCCGGGCCCTGATGAACCGTCCGGCCCTGCTGCTGGCCGACGAGCCGACCGGCGCGCTGGACAGCCGCTCCGGCGAGCAGGTGATGGACCTGCTGATCGACCTCAACCAGATCGGCCAGACCCTGCTGATCGTCACCCACGACCCCAACCTGGCCACCCGCTGCGCCAGCCGGCTGGTCGAGGTCGCGGACGGCAAGGTGGCGCGCGAGCGGATGCTGGAGGCCCAGTCGTGAGCGAGCGAAGCGAGGGAACCGTCAAGAGGTGCGTGTTGCGCGAAGCGCCCGCCGAGCGCAGCGAGGTGGGCGCATGAGCGGGGCCGTCTGGCGGGCGTCGCGGGCGGCGGTGAAGCGCCGCCGGGTGCAGACCATCGTGATCGGCCTGGTCGTCTTCTGCTCCACCGCGACCGTGCTGCTCGCCCTCGCGGTGATCAGCGCCGCCCGGGCCCC
Source organism: Kitasatospora sp. NPDC034035 (assembly GCF_055575755.1). Classification (NCBI taxonomy): domain Bacteria; kingdom Bacillati; phylum Actinomycetota; class Actinomycetes; order Kitasatosporales; family Streptomycetaceae; genus Kitasatospora; species Kitasatospora sp. NPDC034035. The sequence continues at coordinate 229,917 of NZ_JBVISA010000008.1, forward strand.
GTTCGACGCCGCCTTCGAGGCCGAGCACGGCGCCCACGTCAGCGCCGTCTTCGACCCGGCCAAGGCCTCGGCGGACCAACTGGCCGCCACCGCCCACCGGCCGGGCGTCGAGGCCGCCGCCGGGCCCTTCGACCAGGCCGTGGTGACCATCCCCACCGACTGGGCCGGCCACCCGCCGGGCCCGCTGACCCTGGTCGGCCGGCCCGACCCGGCGGCCGCGCCGGTGGACCGCGCGGAACTGCTGTCCGGCCGCTGGGCCACCGCACCCGGGGAGATGGTCATGGCCACGGCCGGGGGCTCCGCAGAGGGACACATCGGCACGTCGATCACCACCGGCACCGGGCTCAAGCTCACCATCGTGGGCTCCGCGTCCACGATGAGCCAGTCCGCCGGCGGCTGGGTCACCCCCCAGCAGGCGGCCGCCCTGCACCCCACCGGCCGGCAGATGCTCTACCGTTTCACCGACGCGGGCACCGAACAGCAGCTCACCACCTCGCTCGCCAACGCCACCGAGGGCCTGCCCGGGGACGCCGTCGCCAGCGGGCAGTCCTACCTGGTGCTCAAGCAGGCCTTCTCGGCGGGCGCCGACGCCTACCTGCCGCTGATGACGGTCTTCGGCGTGCTCGGCCTGATCGTCGCCGCGCTGATCATCGGCAACGTGGTCAGTGGTGCGGTGGTCTCCGGCTACCGGCACATCGGGGTGCTGAAGTCGATCGGCTTCACCCCGCGCCAGGTGGTCACGGTCTACCTGACCATGGTCTCGGTGCCCGCCGTCGTCGGCACCGTCCTCGGCACGGCGGCCGGCTGGGCGGCCGCGTACCCGATCCTGCTGACCGCGTTCAGCGGGATCGCGACCGGCACCGCCGTGATCGAACCGGCCGGCTGGCTGCCGGTCGCGACCCTGCTCGGCGTCCCGTTGCTGGTCGCGCTCGCCGCCTTCGTCCCCGCCTCGCGGGCCCGCCGGCTCTCCGCCGCCGAGGCCATCTCGGCCGGCAGCGCGCCGCGCGGCGGGCGCGGCCTCAAGGTCCAGCGTTGGCTGAGCGGCACCCGGCTGCCGCGCGCCGTCAGCCTCGGCCTCGGCCAGCCCTTCGCCCGCCCGGCCCGCACCGCGCTGACCATGGCGGCGATCGCACTCGGCGTGGTCACCGTGACCGTGACCACAGGGGTGACCGGCACCCTGGCCAAGTCCATGACCGCGTCCGACACGTACACCCACATCAACGTGCAGACCGGTGCCTTCTCGGACAACAAGGTCGCGCCCCGGCTGACCCAGGAGCAGACCGAGGCGATGCTGCACGCCACCCCCGGCGCCGACCGGGTCTCCGTCCGCGGCCTCCTCCGGGTCGCCGTCGCGGGCCAGCCGCAGCTGGTCTTCGCCAACTTCTACGGCGGCGACGCCATGGTCGACCACCGGCGGCTCGACGTGGTCGAGGGCCGCCCGGCGACCGGGCTGGGCGAGGCCGAGGTCGGACCGGCCTTCCTCGACCAGCACGGGCTCAAGCTCGGCGACAAGGTCACCCTGCTGCTGGACGGCCGGCAGACCACCGTCACCATCGTCGGCGAGGAGGCCCAGGGCAACGCCAACGCGCTCACCTCCAACGCCGCCACCGCAGCTCTGCTCACCTCCGACCCGCACGTGGTCGAGTACGACGTACGGCTCGCCCCCGGCACCGACGCCAGGGCCTACCGGGACGCGGTCTCGGCGGCCGACCCGAGCCTGTCGACCTCGGTGGTCACCGCGGGCACGGAAGGGTCGATCGTCGCGATCCAGTCCTTCACCACGATCTTCACCGTCCTGCTGTCGGTGGTCGCCGCGCTCGGCGTCTTCAACACGCTGCTGCTCACCATCCGCGAGCGCCGCCGCGACCTCGGCATGCTCAAGTCGATCGGGATGACGCCCCGGCAGGTCGTCGCCATGACCATCACCTCGGTCGCCTGGCAGGGCGTGGCCAGCGGGATCATCGGCATCCCGGTCGGGATCCTGGTGCACCGGGTGATCGTCGAGAACGTCCGGATCATCCACTTCACGGACTCGATGATCGACGTCTGGGGCGCCCCGCTGCTGGCCGCCCTCGCCCTCGCGGGAATCGCGATCGCCGTCCTCGGCGCGCTCGTCCCGGCCCGCTCGGCGGCCCGGCTGCCGATCGCGGAGGTGCTGCACAACGAGTGAGGTTCTGCACAACGAGTGAGGTTCTGCGGGAGCGGACGGCCGGGCGAGGAACCGCCCGGCCGTCCGTCGCGTCCCAACTCCCGTCGACACCCGGGGAGATGAGGCGAGTGCCCGTCAGCCGTAACGGATTGGGCCCGAGGGCGGCCGCCACGCTCGGCGGCGTCGTGCTGTTCCGACTCGGGCAGAGCCTGCCGCTGCCCGGCGTCGACCCGGCGGTCCTGCGGCGGGTCGCGGACCGCACCCAGCCGGCCGACCAACTGCGCGGCCTGGCGCGGCCGACGGGTACCGGTTCAGCGGCGCGAGCCTGCTGGTGGCGGCCGGTACGGCGCTCGGTGCGGTCGGGCAGCTGATGCGGGACGTCCAGCGGGCGGCGGTGCCGCGCCGTGTCGCCGAGTGGGCGAGGCACCCCCGGTCGTGACCGTATGGGCGCCTATCATCGCGCCATGGCCACCGCTGAGCTGATCCGCATCGTCTCCCGCTCCTCGCCCATGGCACTCGCCCAGGTCGACCGGGTCCGCGCCGAACTCGCCGCGCTGCACCCGGACCTGCGTACCGAGGTGGTGCCGGTCACCACCTCGGGCGACCGCTGGACCGGGGACCTCGCCGCCCTGGGCGGCAAGGGCGCTTTCACCAAGGAGGTCGACGCCGCGCTGCTCGCCGGGGAAGCCGACGTCGCCGTGCACTGCCTCAAGGACGTGCCCGCCGACCGCCCGCTGCCCGCCGGCACCGTCTTCGCCGCCTACCTGCGCCGGGACGACATCCGCGACGCCCTCGTCCATCCCGGCGGCCTGACCCTGGCCGAACTCCCGCCCGGTACCCGGATCGGCACCTCCTCCGTCCGCCGCACCGCCCAACTCGCCGCCGCCCACCCGCACCTGGAATGCGTACCGATCCGCGGCAACGCCAACAGCCGGCTCGCCAAGCTCGAGGCCGGCACCGTCGACGCCCTGCTGCTCGCCGTCTCCGGCCTGGAGCGGATCGGCGAGCAGGCACGGATCACCGAGGTCCTCGGCATCGAGGCGATGTGCCCGCCGATCGGCGCCGGGACCCTCGTCCTGCAGTGCCGCGAGGACGACACCGCGACCATCGACGCCGTCACCACGCTCGGCCACCACGACACCTGGCGCGAGGCGGCGGCCGAGCGGATGTTCCTGCACGTGCTGCAGGGCCACTGCAACAGCCCGATCGCCGGCTACGCCAAGGCCGAGCCGGACGGCCGGCTCTCCCTGCGCGGCCGGGTCTTCACCCCGGACGGCAAGCGGGTGCTGGACGCCCACGAGTGGGCGGGCGCGCTCAGCCCGGAGGACCTGGGGACCTCGGTGGCCCTGGCGCTCAAGCGGCAGGGGGCGCAGGAGCTGATCACCTCGATCGCGCACTGAATCGCGCACTGGGTCGCCTACTGAATCGCGCACCGAATCGCGTACTGGATCGGCTACTGAATCGCGCACGGCGCGCGGCCGTGCTCCCGTTCCGCGGCTGCTTCGTTCCAGTGGGTGTGATCGTCAGAGTGCGGCGGCGGCAGCGCCGGCAGCCCGGCCGAGGCAACACCTTTCCCGTCGCGAGAACCGAGCAGCCGCGTGGGGCGTCCGTTGAGGCGTGATCAGTGCGGTGATCGGCGGGATGCCGATGTTCTGGCCCGGGCTGCTGCTCTCGCTGGCGCCCGCGGCCCTGCTGAACCGGCCGGTGGGGCGGCTGTTGCGGGCCCACTGGGCGGTGGGCTTCGTGCTGCTGCTCGGGCTCGGCGGGGTGGTCGTGGCGACGCTGCTGCCGGAGGCGTTCCGGCTCTCCGAGGACGCCGTCCGGCACTGCACCGTCGAGGGCGGGCGGCCGCGCTCGCCGTACGAGCTGCTGCACGTCCGGCACATCGAGCTCAAGCTGGCGACCTACGCCCCGGTCGGCTTCGCGGCCGCGCTGGCGGGGACCCGGCGGCGGGCGACGACGGCGCTGTTCGGCGCGGCGGCGCTGCCGTTCGCGGTGTCGGCGTTGCAGTACGCGCTGCCGGTGATCGGGCGGACCTGCGATGTGCAGGACGTCTGGGACGGGGTGCAGGGGGTCGCCCTGGGCGCCGCGGCGGGGTTGCTGGTCGGGCCGGTGGTACGGGCGGTGGCCCGGCAGTCCTGGCGCCAGGCCTGAGCGTCGGTCACCGTCGCACGGGTAGCTCCTCGGTCACCGTTCCTCGGGCATCGCTCCCTCACCGTTCCTCGGGCAGCCCGTCGGGAAGCTCGTCGAGGAGCGGGAAGAGGCGGGTGACGGCGGCGACCGGGCGGGCGTCGGCGGGGCGGGCGGCCGGGTCGGCCTCGCGACGCCGGTAGCGGGCGAGGACCTGGCGGACGGCCTCGCCGACGGCCGAAAGCTCGTCGGGGGTCAGGTAGACGACGGCGCTGAAGGCCTCGTCGTGCTGCCAGTCGGCGGGGGCCTCGGCGCGCCGGGCGAGCCAGCGCCGGTAGCTCTCGTCCTCCAGGCCGCGGGCCAACGCGCCGAACTGGTCTTCCGTCCGGTCTTCCACCCGGCCTTGCGCCTGGTCGTCCGGGACGGGCTGCTGCTCGTGCGGCAGGCGCCACGGCCGGGCCCGCCCGTCGGTGGCCGGGGCCTCCTCGATCAGCCCGTGGCGGGCCAGCTGCCGCAGGTGGAAGGAGCACAGGCCGGAGCTGTAGCCGAGCCGGGCGGCCGCCTCGGTGGAGGTGAGGGTGCCGCGTTCCGCGAGCAGCTCGAGCAGCGCGGTGCGGACGGCGTGCTCGGGGAGGGCGCCGGTTCTGATGAGGTCTTCGGTCACTTTGCAAAGTCTGCTACTTTGCAAAGCTGACAGCAAGCCGTGCCACCCCCGAAGGAGCACCCGTGTCCGAGCTGCGCGAACGCCCGACCGTTCTGCGGATCACCGAAGTGGGGGAGGAGATCCTGCGCCGCACCTGCCGCCCGGCGACCGAGGACGACTTCGGCAGCGAGCGCCTGGCCCGGCTGATCGACTCCATGTTCGCCACCATGTACGTCGCCGACGGCTGCGGCCTCGCCGCCAACCAGGTGGACGTGGACCTGCGCCTGTTCGTCTACGACTGCCCCGACGACGACGGCGTCCGGCACGTCGGCCACGTGCTCAACCCGGTGGTGGACGAGCAGGAACCCGGCCGCCGCCTGATCGAGGACGCCGAGGGCTGCCTGTCCGTGCCGGGGGCGGACACCCGGCTCGCGCGGCCGGCCCACGCGGTCGTGCGCGGCGTCGACCAGCACGGCAATCCCGTCACCATCGAGGGCACGGGGTACTTCGCCCGCTGCCTCCAGCACGAGACCGACCACCTGAACGGCCACCTGTACCTCGACCGGCTCTCCGCCCGGGACCGGAAGCGGATGATGAAGCAGACCGCCGACCGGCGCGAGAAGGTGTTCGCCGAGCGGGCCACCAGGGCCGCCAAGGCCGCCAGGGCCGCCAAGGCCGCCGAGGCCGCCGAGGCCGCCGAGGCCGGGCGTTAGGGCGACGCGGTGACCGACCCCGCCCACCTCGCCGCCCACCTCGCCGCCGTCCGGGAGTCGTACGACACCGTCGCCGCCGACTACGTCCGCCTGGTCGTCCCGCCGGAGGGCATGGACCCGGTGTCCAGGGCGATGCTCGCCGCCTTCGCCGAACTGGTCCGGGCTTCGGGCGGCGGCGAGGTCGCGGACCTCGGGTGCGGCCCGGGGCGGGTGACGGCGTACCTGGACGGTCTGGGGCTGTCGGCCTTCGGCGTGGACGTCTCGGGCGAGATGGTCGCGCTCGCCCGCCGCGCGTACCCCGAACTCCGGTTCCGGCAGGGCACGATGACCGCCCTCGACCTCCCCGACGGCGCCCTCGGCGGCATCCTCGCCTGGTACTTCGTCCACCACACCCCGCCCGAGCTGCTGCCCGCACTGTTCGCCGAGTTCCACCGCGCCCTCGCGCCCGGCGGCCACCTCCTCCTCGGCGGCCACATCGGCGACGCCCGACTGCACCCGGCGACGGGCTACGGCCACCCGGTCTCGTACACCTCCCACCTCGTCCCGGCCGACCGGCTGGTCGAGCTGCTGGCCGGGGCCGGCTTCACCGTCACCACCCGGCTGGAACAGCCCTGCCCGGGCCACCCGGACCGCGGGTACGTCAGCCTGCTGGCGCACGGGTAGTCGGCTCCGTCAGGGGGCTCCTGCCACCAGCCGTTATGCTCCGGGGCCATCGCGCGGGAAGTCGGCGTGGCCGACTTCCCGCGCGCGTGCATCGCTGGGCCGGATGACTATGTAGACCGACCGTCATATCCGTGCCGCAAGTGTCGCGCGAGAAGTCGACCGGGCCGACTTCCTGTGGGTGTAGCTGCCCCTGGTGTGCGGGCGGGGGCTGGTGGTTCCGAAGGCTGAGGGCGCGGTCAGTCGCCCGCGTTCCCGGTGACCAGGGAATCGGCGAGCCGCTCCGCCGTGGCCGGGTCCAGTGGTCCGTGGCCGAGCAGGAAGCGGTACCAGAACACCCCGTAGACCTGGTCCACGATCAGCTCCAGGTCGGCGTTCCCGGCCAGTTCGCCGCGCTCGCGTCCCCGGGAGAGGAGTTCGCGCAGGGCGGTGCGGCGGGTGGCGGTGAAGGTCTGCATGAGCTCGGCGAGGTGCGGGTCGCGGGCGGCCTCGCGGGCGAGGGTGCGCAGGGCGGAGGCGGTGGTGCTGCGCTGGGCGGCGTCGAAGGTGGTGGCGACGAAGGCGCGCAGGTCGGTGCGCAGGGTGCCGGTGTCGGGGCCGTGGACGTCCTGGTCGGCGCGGTCGGTGAGGGCGTCGAGCAGGACGGCGCCCTTGGAGGGCCACCACCGGTAGACGGTCTGCTTGCCGACGCCGGCCGTACGCGCGATGGCGTCGATGGTGACGGGGGTGCCGTCGGAGTCGGCGAGCAGGTGGAGGGCGGCGTCGAGGATCGCCCGGTGGGCGGCCTCGTTGCGGCGGCGTCCGGTGTGCGGGCGCGTGGACGGGCCCCGCTCGGCCTGCTCGGTCGCCCGGTCGGCCTGCTCCGGCTGGTCAGCCTGCTCCGCGCGATCCGCTCGGGGTTCGGTCTCGCTCATGGTCGCCCTCTCTTCCTGCCCCGTTTTCTTGCCCCTGCTTGACAAGACTAGCAGTCTCGACAAACATCATTACCGGAACAGACGGTCTCGACAAGTTGAAAGGCCCCACCATGAGCACTGCGTCAAACCACTTCGCCGGACAGCACGTCGTCGTGATGGGCGGCAGCTCGGGCATCGGCGAGGCGGCCGCCACCGCCTTCGCGGCGGACGGCGCCGAGGTCGTGGTCACCGGCCGTGACCGCGAGCGGCTGGACGCCGCCGTCGCCCGGATCGGGGGCAAGACCACCGGCCGTCAGCTGGACGCGGCCGACCCCGCCGCCGTCGCCGCCTTCTTCACCGAGGAGGGCACCGTGGACCACCTGGTCGTCGCGGTCAGCGGCGCGGCCGGCAGTGGCCCGTTCGCCCAGCTCGACCTGGCCGACCTCGCCACCGGCTTCAACGCCAAGTTCTGGCCGCAGGTCCGCGTCCTGCAGGCGGCGCTGCCGCACCTGCGCAACGACGGCTCGGTCACCCTGATCACCGCCGCCTCCGCCCGCGCCGCCATCCCCGGCACCGCAGGCCTGGCCGCGATCAACGGCGCGCTGGAGGCGATGGTCCCGCCGCTGGCCGTCGAGCTCGCCCCGCTGCGGGTCAACGCGGTCTCGCCCGGCGTCATCGACACCCCGTGGTGGGACCGTGTCCCGGCCGAGCAGCGCACCGCGCTCTTCGAGGGCCTCGCCGCCACCACCCCGGTCGGCAGGGTCGGCCGCGCCGAGGACGTCGCCCGGGCGATCCACATGCTGGCGGCCAACACCTTCGTGACGGGCGTGGTGTTCGACTGCACCGGTGGGGCCAACCTGCCCACCGGCCGCTGAGCCGGCGGCGGCCCGCTCCGGGGCGGCTTCCCGGGGCGGGCCGTTGTCACGGGTCGCACAGGTCTCACAGCTCCCTGGGGTGGCTGCTACGACAGGTGGGCCGTCACCTCACCACTCCGCCACCCGGTAGTCCTTGAGGAACACGCCCGACACCGGGTGCCCGGCCTCGCCCCGGACGATCGGGTCGTACACCCGGGCCGCGCCGTCCACGATGTCCAGCGGGGTGCGGAAGCCGTGGGCGGCGATCCGGGCCTTCTTGGGCGCCGGGTTCTCGTCGGTGATCCAGCCGGTGTCGACGGCGCACATGTGCACGCCCCGGGTGGCGAGTTCGGCGGCGCTGGTGCGGGTGAGCATGTTGAGCGCGGCCTTGGCCATGTTGGTGTGCGGGTGCCGGGCGGTCTTGTTGCGGACGGCGAACCGGCCCTCCACGGCCGTGACGTTGACGATGTAGCGGGCGGGCTGCGGGGAGGCGAGCAGCAGGGGCAGCAGCCGGTCGCAGAGCAGCGCCGGGGCCAGGGCGTTGACCAGCTGGGTCTCCAGGATCTCCGCCGGGTCGAGCGAACCGAGCGTGGCGGACCAGGAGTTGGCGGCGGCGAGGTCGGGCAGCAGCCCGGCCTCGTCCGTCAGGTCGAGCAGGGATCCCATGCCCGAGGGGAGTCGGGGCGTCCCGGCGAGCGGCCGGAACCCGGGGGTGTGGCCGATGGCCCGGCGGTCGGCGGCGGGCAGGGCGTCCTGCTCGCCGGCGGCCAGCAGTGCGTACGACTCGGGCGGGCGGCGCAGCGTCTGGGCGGCGTTGTTGACGAGGATGTCGAGTGGGCGTCCGTCGGCGCGCAACTGCTCGGTCAGGCCGAGGACTTGGCGCGGGTCGCGGAGGTCGATGCCGACCACGGTGAGGCGCTCCCACCAGCGCTCGCTGCCCTCGGCGGCGCGGAAGCGGCGGACGGTGTCCTGGGGGAAGCGGCTGGTGACGATGAGCTCGACGCCGTCGCGCAGCATCATCAGGGCGAGCTGGAAGCCGATCTTCACCCGCCCGCCGGTGAGCAGCGCGCGGCGCCCGTGCAGGTCGGTGGCGAGGGCTCGGCGGGCGGTGTTGTCGGCCGAGCAGTCCGGGCAGAGCATGTGGTAGAAGCCGTCGACCTGGCGGTAGGCCTGTTTGCAGACGTAGCACTTGCGCGGTATCCGCAGCTCGCCGACGGGCCCGCCGCCGGGTGCGAGCGGCGCGTCCTCGCGGCGGTGCCGGCCGCCGGTCGCGGTGGCGGCGAGCAGTGCGGCGTCGGCGTCCCGGAGGGCCTGCCGCGACTCCTGGCGGCGGCGCTTGCGGCTCTCCATCACGAAGGAGCTGAGCTGCCGCTCGGCGTGCAGCCGGGTGCGGTCGTGGGAGGGGAGTGCGCGGAGGCGGCCGAGGGTGCGGCTGAACGCGGCGAGTTCCTCGGTGGTGAGGCCGCCGGCGCAGGCGGCGTCGCTCGTCGGATGGATGGTGATCAGCTGGTTGTGGTCGTCCCGGACCGTCATGTCCGCTCCCTCGTGCCGTACAGGTGGGAGGGACAGTAGCCGACGGTCCGGGCCGATGAGATGTCAATTTCCCCCGGGTGCTCGGCCGCAGTCGGGCGTGGGCGAACCGACCCGCAGCGCCGGTGGCCCTGACCCGGCCGGCGTTCCGGAGCCGGCACCCCGGAACGGTGATCAGCAGTCGGCAACCCGCTGGTCAGCCCGCGTACTGGGCGAAGAGCTTCGCGAACTCGTACGGCTGCTGCGGGATGTTGGTGCACTTGGAGAGCGAGCCGCCGGTGCAGGCGTTGGCGTCCCGGGTGGCGTCCCAGAAGGCGAGCAGGCCGAGGTGGTTCTGCTTGGCGAAGGTCACCAACTGCTGGGCGGCGGCCTGGTTGTAGATCTGGTGGTCGTCGTTCTCGCCGATCATCGGGGTGACGCCGACCATGGCCCACAGCTGGGCGTCGGTCTTCGCCGGGTAGAGCGCCTTGAGCTGGCCGAACAGCGACTGGGCGGCCTGGACGGCGGCGTTGCCGTAGTCCGTCCCGCTCCGGTAGTAGTCCATCGCCATGATGTTGACCAGGTCGGTGTTCACTCCGGCGTCGCGGGCCGACTTGGCGATCGCGACGCCTTCGGCGGTCAGGCCCTCGGGCAGGACCGGCAGGGTGAAGGAGACCTTGAGGCCGGGGTGGGCCTGCTGCAGCCTGGCGAGCGCGGCGGAGCGGCGGTCGTTGGCGGCGGTGTCGGCGATCGCCGCGCCCTCGATGTCGAAGTCGACGTAGCGCAGGTCGTAGGCCTTCACCACGGCGTCGTACTCGGCGAACAGCGAGTCCACCGAGGTGCAGGCGGCGGCGAGTTCGGTGCCGCCGGCGCCGCCGAAGGAGACCTTGACGTCGCCGCCCGCCGTGCGCAGGGCGTCGACCTGGTCCTTGGCCCAACCGGTGCGCGGGTCGTAGGCGTTGAACCAGCTGGCCTTGCAGCCGACGCCGGTGACGAAGCCCATCGTGTAGCCCTTGAGGTGGCCGGCCTTGGCCAGGTCGGGCATGGACGGGGTGGGCCAGGCGCCCATGTCGATGTAGGGGGCGACCGGGAGCGGGACGTTCGGCGGCGGGGTGCTCGGGCCGCCGGTGGGCGTCGCGGTGGGCGTGCCGGTCGGGGTGGCGGTGGGCGTGCTCGAACTCGGCGGCGGGGTGCTGGGGCCCCCGCCGGGGCCGGTCAGCGTGATGTCGTCGGCCAGGTAGCCGCCCTGCCCGTACCAGCCGTGCAGGTACACGGTGATGCTGGTGGTGGCCGGGCCGGTGGTGAAACTGGTGGACAGCTGCTGCCAGTCGGCGCCGCCCGGGGTCCAGGTGGCCGGGTCGGTGACGCCGCTGCCGGTGGCGCCGAGGTAGACGTACTGGCCCCGCACCCAGGCGCTGAGGCTGTACGTGGTGCCGGGCCGGACGCTGACGGTCTGGCCGCACTGCGCGGTGTCGCTCGCGCTCACCGCCCCCTTCAGTGCGTACGTCCCGCTGTGCGCACCGGAGTTGACGACGCTCCCGGTGCCGGCGGAACAGCTCCAGGGGCTGGGCTCGGCGCTCTCCAGGCCGCCGTTGGCGAGCAGGTTGCCGTCGGCGGCCCCGGCGTTCCCGGCGAGGACGGCCAGGCCGCCGGCCGCCAGTGCGGTGGCGGCGGTGAGGCTCAGCAGGGTGGTCCGGCCGGTGGGGCGGCGGTGCGCGGGGGCGTGCTGGGGCGCGCTGGGCATGGGGGTGCCTCTCGGGACGTGGGGGCCGCCCGCGCCGCGAGGGGGGGAGAGACGCGGGGCGGGCGGCCTGGGGTGGTCCGGTGCGGGGGAGCGCGGTGCTGAGCATCAAACTGGACTAGACCAGCTGTGCACGTCAAGCACTTCCCGGCACCGGACGCCTCGCCGAGGGCAGGTTTTAGGAAGGGTTAAGGCGGGGCCCGGGACGGTGGCGGCCCGCGGGTCGGTCGGTCAGCCGCAGCAGGGCTTGCACTCCTTGACCTGCACGTTGTCGATCACCGGTCCGTACGCCCCCGCCACGGTGCTGGCGAAGGACAGCGTGGTGGACGAGTTCTGGGCGACGAAGCTGAACTGCCGCCCCACGTAGCCCATCGCGGCCCTGGTCTTGCCGGTGGAGTCGAAGGAGAAGTCCTGGAAGTCCTGACCGTCGATCAGGGCCCGGCCGGTCTTCAGCGCCAGGCCGCCCGCGGGGTTGGAGGCCAGCGCGTACGTCACCGAGTAGGTGGCGCCCGGGACGGTGGTGAAGGTCTGGGCGACGGTGCCGCTGCTGCCGCCGTTGAGGTCCAGCGACTGGTCGCCCTCGGCGGCCTGCCAGAAGCCCGCGCCGCTCAGGTCGACGCTGCCGCTGACGACCTGCCACGGGCCGATGACCTGGCCGGCGCTGAACTCGGTGAAGGCGTTCGCCGGGGCCTTGGGCGTCTCGAAGCTGCCGTCGTCGAAGTGACTGAGCGCGCGGTGCCCGCCGGCGGCCTGCGCCGGGACGGCGAGCGCGGTGGCGGCGGCCGCGAGCAGGGCGACGACGGTGACGCGGGTGCGCGAGAGCTGCATGGGTCCTCCCCGATGGGATGTGAGGTGTGAGGCGATGAGCCGATGATCGGCCGTGCACAGAGCGTCGACCGTCCCGGTGGGCCCTGCCAAGGCCGGACGGGCGGCGCCCGGTGGTGCGGGGTGCTCGCGCGCGGGCTCTCGCGCGCCGGTTTGGCGGAGGGGTACCTGTGATGACCCGGTGAAAGGTCCGGGGGCGAACGACGGGGGGTTGACGGCCGGGTCTTCCTGCCTGGTGGTGAAACCGGAATCGTGCGCCCCGCCCGCACCCCCCGCGGTGAGCCGATGACCGTACGAACGGACTTGACCTTGAGTGCACTCCAAGGTGAAAGCTGAAGGCGTTGATCACGCACCACCACGCGAATCACTGCGCGAACCGCCACACGAACCACGACACGAACCACCGCGAAGACAACACATGGGAGCACCGTCATGCGCAAGGCCTCGTTCGGTACCAAGGGCCCCGAGATCGGCGTCATCGGCCTCGGCTGCATGGGCATGACCTGGGCTTACGACGTGCAGAACCGGGACGACGAGAACTCCGTCCGGGTGATCCGGCAGGCGCTGGACCTCGGCGTCGGCCTGATCGACACCGCCGACATGTACGGCCCGTACACCAATGAGGAGGTCGTCGGCGCCGCCCTGGCCGGCCCGTATCGGGAGCGCGCCTTCCTGGCCACCAAGGTGGGCATCGTCCCGGGCGGCAACGGCCAGCAGGAGCGCAACGGCCGGCCCGAGCACGTGCGCCGCTCGATCGACGAGAGCCTGCGCCGCCTGGGCACCGACCACGTCGACCTCTACCAGCTGCACCGGGTCGACCCGCAGGTCCCGATCGAGGAGACCTGGGGCGCGTTCGCCGAGGTCGTCGCGGCGGGCAAGGCCCGGAGCATCGGCCTCTCCGAGGTGACCGTCGAGGAGATCAAGCGGGCGCAGTCGGTGCACCCGGTGGCCTCCGTGCAGAACGAGCTGTCCCTGTGGACCCGGGACGCGCTGGCCGAGGTCCTGCCGTACACCGAGGAGCAGGGCATCGCCGTCCTGCCGTTCTCCCCGCTCGGCCGGGGCTTCCTGACCGGCAGCATCGCCTCCTTCGACGAGCTGCCCGCCGACGACTTCCGCCGCCGGCTGCCGCGCTTCCAGCAGGACGCGCTGAAGGCGAACCTGGCGCTGGTCGGGAAGGTCCGGGAGGTCGCCGAGCGGATCGGTGCCACGCCCGCGCAGGTGGCGCTGGCCTGGGTGCTGGCGCAGGGCCGGTACGTCTTCCCGATCCCGGGCACCCGGACGCCGCGCTACCTGGTGGACAACGTGGGCGCGGCCGAGGTCGTGCTCTCGGCGGCCGACCTCGCCGAGCTGGACGCGCTGCCGGCGCCGACCGGCGGGCGCTACTGACCGTCGGGCGCTACCGGCCGTCCCGCACGGACCCGGTCCGTTCCTTGACCCACACCAGCTGCCGTCCGGTCTCGCCCGGAGCCCGGACGGCGGCCGCGGCGACCCGGTCCAGCCGGTAGCCGAGCTTGCGCGGGACGGCCGCGCTGGCGGCGTTCGCCCGGTCGCAGTGGATCTCGACCCGGGTGATCCCGGGCAGGGCCAGCGCGGCCTCGGTCAGCGCCCCGGCCGCGGTGGTGGCGATGCCCCGGCCGACGTGCCCGGCGCCGACCCAGTACCCGATCTCCAGTGCGCCCGGGCCGATCCGCCCGTGCAGGCCGACGGCGCCGATCACGGCGCCGGGTTCGGCGTCCAGGCCGACCAGGTACATGAAGTCGGTGCCGGCCTCCCAGGCGGCGGAGCCGGCCCGGGTGAGCTCGGCGGTCTGGGCCCGGGTCGGGGCCTCGGCCGCCCACTCCATCCAGGGCCGCAGGTGCTCCAGGTTGGCCCGGACGGCCCGGTTCAGCGCCACCGCGTGGGTGCTGCCGCGGCGGCGCAGCCAGAGACCGCCGGGCAGCCGCAGCAGCTCGGGCGGCCGCCCGGTGGTCGCCTCGGCCGCCGCCCGCGCCCGGTCGGCCGTGCGCGCCTCTTCGACCGGGGCGGAGTCACAGGACCGTGGCTGTGCTTGGCTCATGACGGCGATTATGTCCTTGGCCCGGACCTGTCACCATTCGGCCCGGTCGGAAGCCCCCTGATGGCGGGCGCGCATGGCGGAGGCCCCCGGCGCGCGGTCGCGGCCCCGGCGTACGGCCGCCGACCGGGGCGCGTCAGAGCCGGACCAGCACCTCGTCGAGCTCCTTGCGCCGCAGGTCCGGCACACGTGCTCCCTCGGCCGGGTAACCGACCGGAATCACGTACGCCGCCCGCTCCTCGGCCGGGCGGTCGCACACCTCGTTGAGGAACCTCATCGGGCTCGGTGTGTGGGTCAGCGTGGCCAGTCCGGCCTGGTGCAGCGAGGCCAGCAGCAGCCCGACCGCGATCCCCACCGACTCCTTGGTGTAGTACGGGCGCGGCGATCCGGGCCCCTTGTGCACCTCGAACACGACGATCACGGCCGGCGCGTCCTCCAGGAACGGCTTGCGCCAGTCGGTGCCGATCGGCGCCAGCGCGGCCAGCCACTCCTCCGACGCCCGGTGGCCGTAGAACTCGCGCTCCTCGGCCTCCGCGGCCTCGCGCAGCCGCCGCTTGCGCTCCGGGTCGGTGATCACCACGAACCGCCAGGGCTGGACGTGTGCGCCGCTGGGCGCGGTGCTCGCGGTCCGGACCGCCCACTCGACCACCCCGTCCGGGATCGGGCGGGTCGCGTAGTCGCGGACGGTCCGGCGCTGGGCCATCACCTCGTGGAAGGACCTGCTGCGGGCCTCGGCCTCGTGGGCCGGGACCGTCATGGGGGCGAGGGGGACGGTCGGGTGGGACGTCCCCGCCACGGTGCTCTCCGCCACGGTGCTCTCCGCCACGGTGCTCCCCGCCACGGGGCTCACCGCACTGTCGATGTCCGTGCTGTCGACGTCTGCGTCAACGTCTGTCCTGTCAACCATGGGCGACAGCACAGCACATGGCGGTCCCTCCGGGAAGAGGTAGAGACCAATAGTGGCCGCTACAGCTCGTGCACCCGCCCGTCCCGGACCTCGATCCGCCGGTTCACCGCGACGGTGTCCAGCATCCGCCGGTCGTGGGTGACCAGCAGCAGGGTGCCGGTGTACGAGCCGAGTGCGGACTCCAGCTGCTCGATCGCGGCCAGATCCAGGTGGTTGGTGGGCTCGTCCAGGACCAGCAGGTTGACCCCGCGGGCCTGCAGCAGCGCCAGCGCGGCCCGGGTGCGCTCGCCGGGGGAGAGGGTGCCGGCCGGGCGTATCACGTGCACCGCCTTCAGGCCGAACTTGGCCAGCAGGGTGCGCACGTCCTCCGGCGAGAGCTCCGGTACGGCGGCAGCGAAGGCCTCCGCCAGCGGCTCCCCGCCGAGGAACAGGCCGCGCGCCTGGTCCACCTCGCCGACCACCACGCCGGAGCCCACCGAGCCGCTGCCGCCGTCGAGTTCGAGGCGGCCGAGCAGGGCGGCCAGCAGCGTGGACTTGCCCGCGCCGTTGGCGCCGGTGATGGCGACCCGGTCGGCCCAGTCGATCTGCAGGTCCACCGGGCCGAAGGCGAAGTCGCCGCGCCGGACCGTGGCCCCGTTCAGGGTGGCGACCACCGAGCCGGAGCGCGGCGCGGCGGCGATCTCCATCCGCAGCTCCCACTCCTTGCGGGGCTCCTCGACCACCTCCAGCCGCTCGATCATCCGCTGGGTCTGGCGGGCCTTGGAGGCCTGCTTCTCGGTGGACTCGGAGCGCATCGCGCGACCGATCTTGTCGTTGTCGGAGGACTTGCGGCGGGCGTTGCGCACGCCGTGCTCCATCCAGCCGCGCTGCATCCGGGCGCGGGCCTCCAGCCCGGCCTTGGTGTCGGCGTAGTCCTCGTAATCCTCGCGGGCGTGCCGGCGGGCCACCGACCGCTCCTCCAGGTACGCCTCGTAGCCGCCGCCGTACAGGTTGACCTGCTGCTGGTGCAGGTCCAGCTCCAGGACCTTGGTCACGGTGCGGGCCAGGAACTCGCGGTCGTGGCTGATCAGCACGGTGCCGGTGCGCAGGCCCTTGACGAAGGCCTCCAGCCGCTCCAGGCCGTCCAGGTCGAGGTCGTTGGTGGGCTCGTCGAGCAGGAAGACGTCGTAGCGGGAGAGCAGCAGCGAGGCGAGGCCGGCCCGGGCGGCCTGGCCGCCGGAGAGCGCGGTCATCGGCAGGTCGAGCGAGACCTTCAGCCCGAGGGAGTCGGCGACCTCCTCGGCCCGCTCCTCCAGGTCGGCGCCGCCGAGGTCCAGCCAGCGGTCCAGGCTCGCCGCGTACGCGTCGTCGGCGCCCGCCCGGCCCTCGACCAGGCCCTCGGTGGCCTCGTCCAGCGCGGCCTGGGCGGCCGCCACGCCGGTGCGGCGGGCCAGGAACGCGCGCACCGACTCGCCCTCGCGCCGCTCCGGCTCCTGCGGGAGGTGGCCGATGTTGGCACCGGCCGGGCTCAGCCGCAGCGAGCCGCCCTCGGGGGTGTCCAGGCCCGCCAGCAGCCGGAGCAGGGTCGACTTTCCGGCGCCGTTCACACCGACCAGGCCGATCACGTCGCCGGGGGCGATGACCAGGTCCAGGCCGGAGAAGAGGGTGCGTTCGCCGTGGCCGGCGCTGAGGTCCTTGACTACGAGTGTCGCGCTCATGATGGGCCCGATTGTAGGAGGAACAGGGCCGGCACCGGAAAAAGCCGGCCGGCAACGGAAAGGCCCGGGGGCCGCGGCTGTGGCAGCCGCGGCCCCCGGGACCGGTGGGGGATCATCCCCCGTGGATCACTTGGCCTTCTTCGAGAAGTAGTCGAACATGTGCTGGGCCACGTCCTCCAGGTACGGACCGGCCTCGTAGGTGTTCGCGCCGTTGCCGATGGAGGTGTCGCTGACCAGGGCCGGCTTGCCGTCCTTGGTCGCGTACCAGCCGCCGCCGCTGCTGCCGCCGGTCATGTTGCAGCCGATCAGCAGCATCGCCGGGCGGCTCGGGTCGCCGGTCTTCTTGGACGGCTTGCCGCCGTCGCAGTGCTCCAGCTCGACGCCGTCGAAGGGCTTGCCCTCCGGGAAGCCGTAGTTGGAGACGGCGGCCAGCTGGTCGCGCGGGGCGTTGAACCACAGCGGCACCGAGCCGCCGACGGTCTCCTCCAGCGACTTGCCGTTCGGGTCGGGGTTGGCGACCTTGATGATGCCGAAGTCGTACTGGCTCCACGGGCCGCCGTGCTCCGGGTCGGCCTCGGCGGTCCACTGCGGGGAGACCATGCCGGCGGTCGCGCCCCACTCGCCGTACGGCTCGGCGTCGTCCAGCTTGGACTTCTGCTTGTTGCCGTTGCTCAGCACGCCGTTGCTGTTGAAGGCCGGGGCGAAGGCGATGTCGGTGTAGTACTTGTTGCCCTTGCCGCCGTGCAGGCAGTGGCTCGCGGTCCACACCAGGTTGCTCTTGCCCGGGTTGGCCGGGTCGGAGACGACGGTGCCGGAGCACACGTAGTCGTCGTTGCCGTCCTTGAAGAAGAGCTTGCCGTTGACGTGCATGTTCTTCGGGAACGGGTGCGCCACGGGCTTCGCCGGGACCATGGCGGGCATCTGGTCCGGGCCGACCGGCGGCTGGGCGGCGGTGGGCTGGGCCGGGGCCGGGGCGGCGCTGGTGGGCTGCGCGGTCGGCTGGGCGGGCGCCTGCGTCGGGTCCTGGGCCGGGGCCTGGGGCAGCGGCTTCGGCTTGGCCTCCAGCAGCTTCTGCAGGGTCCAGTAGCCCTTGACCGCCGGGGTGATGACGTTCGCCTGGGCCCACTTGTCCCAGTCCTCGGGCTTCCAGGTCTTCAGCTCTTCGAGCGTCGGAAGCTTGATCGGCGCCGCGCCCGGCTTGCCGGAGGCGCTGGCCGCGACGGAGGGGGCCGTGGTCTGGGCGCCGGCCGGGTCGCTGTTGTCCGGTCCGCACGCGGTGGCGACCACCATGGTCAGTGCGGCGACGGAGGCGCCCAGGACGGCACGGCTCGGCCGGGATATCGGTGACATGAGTTCAAATCCCCCTGTTGACTACCGCCATACGGCCCGTTCCGCGGGTACGGCTGCACTTCGCCGCAGGTATGGCGGTGAGGAGTCTGCCATGTGGATAAGGAACTCCTTACACCCACCCCTGACCGGGACGAGGCTGTCACCGGATTGGCACGGGATCGGCACGGAGCCTCCGTCGGGGCCTCGTCGGGATCCCGTCGCGGCCGGAAAATCGGTTGCACACGTTCCCCGGTGTGCCTAGCGTGGTTCGGGTCATCAGCCAGACAAGGAGAAGGCCGTTGCTCTACTGAGGTCCCGGGACACCGCCCCGCCACGCAGGCCCTGCTGCCGCGTGGTGCGCGCGTGTGCGACCTCAGTCACGGCCCCGTGGCGATCCTCCGTGTGACGCCACCCCTTCGTCCCCCTCCGGCCGGACCGGTTCCGCACCAGCGGCGTCTCCCCGTGTTGCTCACCACCCCATCGGCAACCATCCCGGGAGGCCTTCATGGCACAACCCACCACCGCCGTCCTCTGCACCGACCTCGCGTTCGAGTGGCCCGACGGCAAGCCCGTCCTGGACGGCTTCCACCTCGCCGTGGGCCCCGGCCGCACCGGCCTGATCGGGCTCAACGGCGCGGGCAAGTCCACCCTGCTGCGGCTGATCGCCGGCGACCTCACCCCGACCGGCGGCACCGTCCGGGTCGACGGCGAACTCGGCTACCTGCCACAGGGCCTGACACTCGACACCACCCTGCGAGTGGACGAGGCACTCGGCATCCGGGCCGCCCGCGAGGCCCTGCACGCCATCGAGTCCGGCGACACCGACCAGCGCCACTTCGACGCCGTCGGCGACGACTGGGACGTCGAGGAGCGCGCCCGCGCCACGCTCGACCGGCTCGGCCTGCGCCGCCTCGGCCTCGACCGCACCACCGGCGAACTCTCCGGCGGCGAGGCGGTGCTGCTGCGGCTGGCCGCCCTGCTGATGGCCCGCCCCGACGTCCTGCTGCTGGACGAACCCACCAACAACCTCGACCGGGCCGCCCGCGAGCGGCTCTACGAGACGGTGGCCGGCTGGCACGGCGTGATGCTGATCGTCAGCCACGACCGCGAACTGCTGCAGCACGTCGACCAGATCGCCGACCTGCGGGACGGCGACGTCACCTGGTACGGCGGCAACTTCGCCGACTACGAGCGCACCCTCACCGCCCAGCAGGAGACCGCCGAGCGGCTGCTGCGCAACGCCGAGGCCGATGTCCAGCGCCAGAAGCGGGACTTGGTCGAGGCCCGGAGCCGGCTGGACCGCAGCGCCGCGTACGGCAGGAAGCGCTCGGTCACCCGCAACGACCCGCACATCTTCGCCGGGATGCTCAAACGCAAGGGCCAGGAGACCGCCGGGCGGCTCCAGGGCATGCACACCGAGCGGCTGGAGGACGCCAAGGCACGGCTCAGCGCGGCCGAGGAAGCGGTACGCGACGACGCCGAGATCCGGATCGACCTGCCGCGCACCGAGGTCCCGGCCGGGCGCACCGTCCTCACCCTGCAGAAGGTCCGGCTGCCGCACGGCGGCACCGCCGACCTCGACCTGCGCGGCCCCGAACGGATCGCCCTGGTCGGCCGCAACGGGGCCGGCAAGTCCACCCTGCTGCGCGCCATCGCGGGCGAACTCGCCCCACTGGAAGGAGAGATCACCACCCCGGTGCCGCTGCGGCACCTCCCGCAGCGGCTCGACCTGCTGGACGACGAGCTCAGCGTCGTCCAGAACGTCAAACTGTTCGCCCCGGCCGCCGGGGACAACGCGATCCGCGCCCGGCTCGCCCGCTTCCTGTTCCGCGGCGCCCGGGCCGACCAGCCGGCTGCCACCCTCTCCGGCGGCGAGCGGTTCCGCGCCACGCTGGCTGCCCTGCTGCTGGCCGACCCGCCGCCGCAGCTGCTGCTGCTCGACGAGCCGACCAACAACCTGGACCTCGCCAGCGTCCACCAGCTCACCCAGGCGCTGGCCGCCTACCGGGGCGCGCTGATCGTGGCCAGCCACGACCTGCCGTTCCTGCGCGGCCTGGGCGTGACGAGGTGGCTGGAGCTGGACGGCGACCTGCGGGCGGTGGATCCGATGTAGCGGACACCGATGTAGCGAACACCGCTCCGCCGGGGCAGCAGAGAAGCCGGGGCGGCTGGGGCGAGCACCTGGCGGCTGGGGCGAGAACCCGGCGGCCGGGCTCAGGGACGAGTCCCTGAGCCCGGCCGCCGGACGTGCCTACGCTCGGGCGGGCTTGAGCTTGCCCGCGACCAGTGTCCCGAGCCGGTCCAGCCCGACGACGAGGGCGGCGAGCACGACGAACTCGACGGTCAACTGGGCGATCTGGCCCCAGACGTAGCCGTAGCCCTTGGTGGTCGGGTCGAAGAAGAAGTACGGGTACGGCAGTGGGTAGTCGGCGAACAGGGCGTTGCGGGCGAGCACGATCGCCGCGTAGCCGAGCGGGAAGGCCAGCCAGAGCGGGATGTCCTTCCAGGCCGCCGCGTTGCGCGGCTTCAGCACCAGCCAGTCGACGATCACCATCACCGGTGTCACGTAGTGCAGGAAGAACGAGGACCAGTGCGCCAGCTTGTCCGGCCCGCTGACCAGCCCGGGCAGGGGGCTGGCGCCGTGCTGCAGCAGGACGTGCGAGACGAGCCCGGTGATCAGGATGTACAGGGTGGCGGCGCCGCGCAGCCGGGGCGCGGGCGCGTCCACGGTGCCGCGCTGGATCATCCAGTACACCGCTCCGATGAAGTAGCCGAGCACGATCACGTTGCTCTGCACGGTGAAGTACACCAGCGGTGCCGTCCCGAGGGTCAGGCCGAGGCCCGCCGAGAGCACGATTCCCATGCGCCACCACAGCGCGGGTCGGGTCCGGACTGTCATGCGGCCACCAGTTCGTTTCAGGCGATACGGGAGGTATCGGACGGCTGAGGGGAAAATCGCACTCTACTCGCTGGTACGGGCGAGGTGGAACCTGTGTGCGACCCCTGCGGAGCTCAGGCCGGCACCTCAGGCCGGACGCTGCGGCCGGAAGTACGACTCAGGCCGGCAGTACGAACCCGGACTCGTACGCCGCGATGACCGCCTGGGTGCGATCCCGCGCGCCGAGCTTGGCGAGCACACTGCCGACGTGGGTCTTCACCGTCTCCTGGCTCACCACCAGCCGAGCGGCGATCTCGCCGTTGTTGAGCCCGGTGGCCATCAGCCGCAGCACCTGCCCCTCCCGTTCGGTCAGTCGCCCGATCGGCCCCCGCTCGACTGCGGCCTCCCTGCGGCGGTCCGTGCCGTGGCGCACCGCGAGTTCGCGGACGGCCGCCGGGAAGAGCAGCGAGTCCCCGCGCGCGACCAGCCGTACCGCCTGCACCATCTCCTCCGCCCGGGCCCGCTTCAGCAGGAACCCGGCGGCGCCCGCGCGCAGCGCGTCGTACACGTGGTCGTCGTGCTCGAAGGTGGTGACCACCAGGATCCTCGGCGGCTCGGCCATGCCGCCGACCAGCTGCTCGGTGGCCCGGATCCCGTTGATGCCGGGCATCCGGACGTCCATCAGTACGACGTCCGGCCGCAGTTCGCGCACCAGCGGGACGACCTCGGCGCCGTCGGCGGCCTCGCCGACCACGGTGAGGTCGGGCTCGGCGTCGATCACCACCCGCAGGCCCATCCGGACCAGCCGTTCGTCGTCGGCGATCACCACCCGGATGCCGTCCTCGCGGCCGTCCTTGCCGTCGTCCGCGCGGCGGTCCTCGCGCCCGTCCCCGCTTTCGCGCTCGCCGCTGTTCCTGCCGTGTCCGCCGTTCACCGTGTCCCCGTCTCTCATCGTGCGGTCCCTCCCACCGGCAGCCAGACGGCCAGCCGCCACGTCGTTCCGTCCGCGCTCGGCCCGGCGGTGCTGCCGCCGCGCAGGGCCGTCGCGCGCTCCCCGATCCCGCGCAGCCCGCGCCCGCCACCGGGGCGGCTCGGGCGGGCGGGGCCCAGCGGGTTGGTCAGTTCGATCTCCAGCCGGCCGTCGGCCAGGCCGACCCGCAGCCCGGCCGGGGCCGGCCCGGCGTGCCGCAGCACGTTGGTCAGGCCCTCCTGCACGATCCGGTACGCCTCGCGGGAGACCGGGGCAGGCAGGCCGGTCAGGCCGGGGGCCAAGTCGGCGTCCACCGCCACCCCGGTGCGGGCGAGTTGGCGCAGCAGGTCGTCCAGCCCGGCGAGGGTGGGTCCGGCCGGTCCGGCGGCCTCCGGGTCCTCCTCGCGCAGCAGGCCGAGCACGGTGTCGAGTTCGGCGACGGCCGCCCGCGCGGTCTCCTCGATCGCCTGCAGCGCCTCGGCGGCGAAGTCGGGGTTGGTGCGCAGCACCCGGGCGGCCGCCGAGGCCTGGATGCCGACGGCGCTGAGCGCGTGCCCGACCGAGTCGTGCAGTTCGCGGGCCAGCCGGTTGCGCTGGGCGAGCATGGTGGCCCGGCGCTCGGCGGCGGCCAGCCGCTCCTCCGGGGTGGGGCCGAGCAGGGCGGGTGCCCAGCGGGCCAGCAGTGCGCCGCAGGCGGCGTTGGTGAGGACGATCAGCAGCAGGACGGCGATGCCGAGGGTGGGGCCGGTGAACATCCAGCCGGGGAACCGGTCCTCCCAGAAGCGGATGAGGTCCTGGGCTCCGCCGAACGAGAAGATCAGTACCACCGCGAACGGCGTCCCGGCCAGTGTCATCCCGGCGACCACCCCGCCGAAGAACAGGTGGAGCACGAACCAGAGCGCGGTGCGCCACCGGGCCGGCCACGAGCGGGCCGGCCCGGTGGCCAGCTCCTCCGGTCGGGGGGCCGTGCACAGCGCCCGCGCGGCCGCGCCCTCCAGCCCCCGGACCGTGGGCACCAGCGCGGTGACGGCGGCCATCGGCAGCGAGGTGAACAGCGAGAGGACCTGCAGCAGCACCTGCCGGCCGGGCGCCTGGTCGGTGTTGAGCGCCCCGAGCATCACCACCGAGAGCAGCCAGTACGGCATCAGCAGCGCGGCGCCCAACACCAGGTGTGCCCAGCGCAGCCGGGCCCGCCGCCCGAACACCGCCTCCACCGCACGCCGCAGCCGCGTGCCCGCCCCCGTGATCACCCGGGTGACTTTACGTCAGGGGCGCCGGCCCGGGCTCCCCGTTCGGTCAGCGCCATCGCCCCGACGACCAGTACCAGCACCCCGGTCATCACCTGGGCGGTCTGCACCAGGGGCATCAGCCCGGGCACGGCCATCCGCAGGTCGCTCACCCGGGTCGTGGTCGCTCCGAAGGCCACCATCTGCCAGCTGCCCCAGCTGAACAGCGAGCCGGCCGCGGTCCAGACCGCCAGCAGCGGGCCGAGCAGCCGCCGCCGCGGCCGGATCCGGAAGACCAGGACCAGCAGCGCCGTCGCCGCGGCCACCGCCATCACGGCGAACACCCCGTCCATCACCGCCGCGCCCCGGTTCCCGTCCTCCGTCATCGCGATCGGCATGCCGGCGGTGCCGCCCGCCGCCCAGTACGCCCGGGCCGCCGCGACGCCGGCGGCGAGCAGCGCGGCGACACAGGCGAGGGCGCGCTGCACGGTCAGTGTGGGGGAGTCCGGCAGGTCGCCGATCCGTTCCTTGAGCAGCCCGGCCCAGCGCTGCCGGGCGTACAGGGCGAAGGCGGTGATCAGCGCGAGTCCCTGCACCGTGAACCCGCCGTACACGACGAGGAAGACCCAGTCGCCGAGGCCCTTGTCGTTCGGGTCGGCGCTGTGCTCCGGACCCAGCACCAGGGCGCTCAGCAGGAACAGCGGCAGTGCCACCAGGATGGTGCCGAGCAGCCCGGTCGCCACCCACATGGGGAACGCCACCAGCCCGGCCGGCGCCCGCCGCCCCCACGGCCGCACGAAGGCCAGCGCCAGGGCGACGGCGATCGCGTCCATCCCGAAGGTGAGCAGGTTCAGCAGCCAGAGCTTGTGCATCGAGCCGGGATCGTCCGCCCCCACCGGATGGCCGGTCAGCCAGAGCAGCTTGAGCGTCAGGTAGGGCCCTGTCGCCGCCACCGCCGTCCATGCCGCTCCGGCCCGTACGACGCCTTCGTTGATCCTCATGCCTCCACGGTCGCGCCCCGCCCAGGCCGCGCTCCTCCGCCCGGGGCGGGATCCGTCTCCCCCCGGTGGGGGATCTTCGGCTCAGACCGTCAGACCGTCAGACCGTCAGGCGGTCAGGCGGTCGGGCGGTCGGGCGGTCGGGCGGTCGGGCGGTCGGGCGGTCAGGCGTCAGAGCGTCAGAGCATCAGGCCATCCGGTGGATCAGCCGGTCCTCGTCGTCGACCCGGCCGTCCGGGTCCGCCACCAGTCCGAGCCGCTCGGCGAGCCGGCGGGAGGGCAGGTTGTCGGCCCGGATCAGCGCGACCACCGGGATGCCGGGGAACCGCGGCCGCCCCTCCGCCATCGCCGCGCGCGCCGCCTCGGCCGCGTACCCCTGACCCCAGGCGGACGGCCGGAACCGGTAGTAGAGGTTGAACACCCGCTCCCCGTCCAGCGTGTGCAGGTACAGCCCGGCGGACCCGATGATCACCTCCGGCTCCTCCCGCGTCGACACCGCGCAGTACCCCACGCCGTCCCGCACCCAGTCGGCCACGAAACCGTCCAAGGCCTCCTGGGCCGCCGCGATGTCCCGCTGCGGCCCGTGCGGGTTGTACCGGTTGGTCTCCGGATCCCCGTGGACGGCGAACATGGCCCCCGCGTCCCCCTGCTGCGGCTGCGTGAGCACCAGCCGTTCGGAGACGGCGACGACCGTGCGGGCAGGGTGCTGGGCATGAGGCTGGGCAGGGTGCTGGGCAGTGGTCATGACGCTTTCCCCGTTGTCTGTTTGTCTGTCTGCCGTAATGGCTGACTCGCACCCTAGGCCATTACGGCGACAGGCGTCCGACACTTTTTCCCCGGATCCCTTTCGCCGGCCGCACACTGGGCTGCACGCGTGCGGTGCGGGGCGGCGCGGGTGGCGGTGGAGGTCTTGTTACCGGCGGGTCGCTTGCCTATCATCCCGAGTGTTACAGCTTTACTGTCAAACCCCGAAGGGTTCTGCGGCCAGTGCGTGACACGAGCAGTCCGGTGGGCGAGGGCGCCCGGGGCCCGTTGGCGGGTGTGCGGGTGGTGGAACTCGCCGGAATCGGGCCGGGGCCGTTCGCGGCGATGCTGCTGGGAGACCTCGGGGCGGACGTGGTGCGGGTCGACCGCCCCGAGCCGTCGCCGCTCGGAACCGACCCGGCGTACGACCTCAGCAACCGCAACAAGCGCTCGGTGCTGGTCGACCTGAAGTCGCCCGAAGGGCCCGGGCTGGTGCTGGACCTGGTGGAGCGGGCCGATCTGCTGATCGAGGGCTACCGGCCGGGTGTCGCCGAGCGGCTCGGGGTCGGGCCGCAGGCGTGCCTGGCGCGCAATCCGGCGCTGGTGTACGGGCGGATGACCGGCTGGGGGCAGCAGGGCCCCCGGGCCGCGACCGCCGGACACGACCTCGGATACGCAGCGGTGGCCGGGGTGCTGGGGCTGGTGGCGGCCCCCGGGGGCGCCGACGAGGCACCCGGAATCCCGGCCAACCTGCTGGGCGACTACGCGGGCGGCTCGCTCTACCTGGTCGTCGGCCTGCTCGCCGGGCTGCACCACGCCCGGGCCACCGGCACGGGCCAGGTGGTGGACGCCGCGATCGTCGACGGCGCGGCACACCTCGGCAGCATGCTGTGGGGCCTGCTCGCGGCCGGCCACTGGCAGGACCGCCGTGGCGTCAACCTGCTGGACGGCGGCGCGCCGTTCTACGCCGTCTACCGAGCGGCCGACGGCGGACACCTGGCCGTCGGCGCGCTGGAACCGCGCTTCTACGCCGAATTCGCCCGGCTGCTGGAACTCGGCCCGGACGCGCCCGGTCAGTACGACCTCGACCGCTGGCCCGAACTGCGCGCCCGGATCGCCGCCCGCTTCGCCACCCGGACCAGGGCCGATTGGGAGGCCGTCTTCGCGGGCTCCGACGCCTGCGTGGAACCGGTGCTGACGATGCATCAGGCGGCGGGCGACGGACACCTGTCGGCGCGCGGGACGTACGTCGAGGTGGACGGCGTCACCCAGCCCGCCCCCGCCCCGCGCTTCTCCGCCACCCCCGGCGCGCTGCGCCGCCCGCCGGCCCGCCCCGGCGCGGACACTGCCGAGGTGGCCCGGCACTGGGCCGTGCCATCCCTCACCTCCGGGGCGGACGGCTCGGAGGCAGACAACCCCGCAGTGGGCACCCCCGAGGCAGACAACCCCGAGGCAGACACCTTCGAGGCGGGCAACTCCGCAGCAGAGCAAGGAGAGTAGCGTTGCAGCGCGAGATCTTCACCGAGCAGCACGACGACTTCCGGGCCGCCGTACGGGCCTTCCTCGCCAAGGAGGTGCTGCCGCACTACGACCGCTGGGAGAAGGCCGGCATCGTCGACCGCTCCGCCTGGGTCGCGGCCGGCCGCCAGGGCTTGCTCGGCCTCGCCGTCCCCGAGGAGTACGGCGGTGGCGGCACGCCGGACTTCCGCTACGCCGCCGTGCTGGCCGAGGAGTTCGCCCGGGCCGGCGCCTCCGGGCTGGCGATCGGCCTGCACAACGACATCATCGGCCCCTACCTCACCTCCCTCGCCACCGAGGAGCAGAAGCGTCGCTGGCTGCCCGGGTTCTGCTCCGGCGAGCTGATCACCGCGATCGCGATGACCGAGCCCGGCACCGGCTCCGACCTGCAGGGCATCCGCACCCAGGCGGTCGACCAGGGCGACCACTTCCTGCTCAACGGCGCCAAGACCTTCATCTCCAACGGCATCCTCGCCGACCTCGTCATCGTGGTCGCCCGCACCACCCCCGAGGGCGGCGCGCACGGCCTGAGCCTGCTGGCCGTCGAACGCGGGATGCCCGGCTTCGAGCGCGGCCGCAACCTCGACAAGATCGGCCAGAAGGCCCAGGACACCGCCGAGTTGTTCTTCGAGGACGTCCGGGTGCCGAAGGAGAACCTGATCGGCGAGCTCAACGGCGGCTTCGTCCACCTGATGCAGAACCTCGCCCAGGAGCGGCTCACCATCGCCGCCTCGGCGATCGCCGGCGCCGAGTACCTGGTCGAGATCACCACCGACTACGTCAAGCAGCGCGAGGCCTTCGGCCGACCGCTCGCCAAGCTGCAGCACGTCCGCTTCGAGATCGCCGAGCTGGCCACCGAGTGCGCCGTCACCCGGGCTTTCGTCGACCGCTGCATCACCGAGCACAACCGCTACGCGCTCACCCCGGCCGACGCTTCGATGGCCAAGTGGTGGGCCACCGAACTGCAGAAGCGCACCGCCGACCGCTGCCTCCAACTGCACGGAGGATACGGGTACATGAGCGAGTTCCCGGTCGCCCGGGCGTTCACCGACGGCCGCATCCAGACCATCTACGGCGGCACCACCGAGATCATGAAGGAGATCGTGGGCCGCTCCATCCTCGGCTGACCCCCTCCGCCGAGCCCCTGCCCCGCCGAGGCCCCGCCCCGCCCCGCCCGCCTCGAAGCCCGAAGTCCGAAGCTCGAGCCCGAACCCCGAAGTCCGAAGCCCGAAGCCCCCGAAAGGCATTCCCATCGTGACCACCGAAGCGTACGTCTACGACGCGATCCGCACCCCGCGCGGCCGGGGCAAGGCCAACGGCTCGCTGCACGGCACCAAGCCGATCGACCTGGTCGTCGGCCTGATCCACGAACTGCGCAGCCGCTTCCCCGGCTTGGACCCGGCCGCGATCGACGACATCGTGCTCGGCGTGGTCAGCCCGGTCGGCGACCAGGGCTCCGACATCGCCCGGATCGCCGCCGTCGCGGCCGGTCTGCCCGACACCGTCGCCGGCGTCCAGGAGAACCGCTTCTGCGCCTCCGGTCTGGAAGCCGTCAACCTGGCCGCCGCCAAGGTCCGTTCGGGCTGGGAGGACCTGGTCCTGGCCGGCGGCGTGGAGTCGATGTCCCGGGTCAAGATGGCCTCCGACGGCGGCGCCTGGTTCGCCGACCCGATGACCGCCTACGAGACCAACTTCGTCCCGCAGGGCATCGGCGCCGACCTGATCGCCACCATCGAAGGCCTCTCCCGCACCGACGTGGACGCCTTCGCCGCCGAGTCCCAGGCCCGCGCCGCCAAGGCCCAGGCGGACGGCCTGTTCGACCGCTCGGTCGTCCCGGTGCGCGACCGCAGCGGCCTCGTCGTGCTGGAGCGCGACGAGTTCATCCGCCCCGGCACCACCGTGGAAACCCTGGCCGGCCTCAAGCCCTCCTTCGCCGCCATCGGCGAGGCCGGCGGCTTCGACGCCGTCGCCCTGCAGAAGTACCACTGGGTGGAGGCCATCGACCACGTCCACCACGCGGGCAACTCCTCCGGCATCGTGGACGGCGCCGCCCTCGTCGCCATCGGCAACCGCGAGGTCGGCGAGCGGTACGGGCTGCGCCCGCGCGCCCGGATCGTCTCCGCCGCCGTCTCCGGTTCCGAGCCCACCATCATGCTCACCGGCCCCGCCCCGGCCACCCACAAGGCGCTCGCCAAGGCCGGGCTCACCGCCGCCGACATCGACCTGGTCGAGATCAACGAGGCCTTCGCCGCCGTCGCGCTCCGCTTCATCCGCGAACTCGGCTTCCGCCACGACCAGGTGAACGTCAACGGCGGCGCGATTGCTCTCGGCCACCCGCTCGGCGCCACCGGCGCGATGCTGCTCGGCACCGTCATCGACGAACTCGAGCGGCGCGACCTGCGCTACGGCCTGATCACCCTGTGCGTGGGCGGTGGCATGGGCATCGCCACCATCGTCGAGCGCATCTGAGTCCGGCCCCCGGTAGACCTGGCAGACCTGGAGAACTTCATGAGCGACACCACCACCATCCGCTGGGAGCAGGACCAGGACGGCGTGGTCACCCTCGTCCTCGACGACCCCACCCAGTCCGTCAACACCATGAACGAGGCCTTCACCGCCGACTTCGAGACCGTCGTCGGGCGGCTGGCCGCACTCGGGGACGCCCTGCGCGGCGTGGTGATCACCTCCGGCAAGAAGACCTTCTTCGCCGGCGGAGACCTGCGGATGCTCTCCGCCGCCCGCCCCGAGGACGCCGAGGCCGTCTTCGAGAAGTCCATGCGGATCAAGCGCGCGCTGCGCACGCTGGAGACCCTCGGCAAGCCGGTCGTCGCCGCCGTCAACGGCAGCGCGCTCGGCGGCGGCCTGGAGATCACCCTCGCCTGCCACCACCGCATCGCGCTGAACACCCCGGCGAGCCGGATCGGCCTGCCCGAGGTCACCCTCGGCCTGCTGCCGGGCGGCGGAGGAGTGGTCCGTACGGTGCGGCTGTTCGGCATCACCGACGCCCTGCTGAAGTTCCTGCTGCAGGGCCGCCAGTACCGCCCGGCGCAGGCGCTGGAACACGGACTGGTGCACGAACTCGTCGACACCCCCGAGGAGTTGACCACCCGGGCGCGCGCCTGGATCGAGGCCAACCCGACCGCCGTCCAGCCCTGGGACGTCAAGGGGTACAAGGTCCCCGGCGGCACCCCCGCCACCCCGGCCTTCGCCGCCAACCTGCCCGCCTTCCCGGCCAACCTGCGCAAGCAGCTGAACGGCGCGCCCTACCCGGCCCCGCGCAACGTCCTGGCCGCCGCGGTGGAGAGCGCCCAGGTCGACGTCGACACCGCGATGGTGATCGAGGCCCGCTACTTCACCGAACTCGCCTGCGGCCAGACCAGCAAGAACATGATCCAGGCGCTGTTCTTCGACATGCAGGCGGTCAACTCCGGTGCCGGGCGCCCCAAGGGCATCGAGCGGCGGCCGGTCCGCAAGGTCGCCGTGCTCGGCGCCGGGATGATGGGCGCGGGCATCGCCTACGCCTGCGCCAAGGCCGGCCTCGACGTCGTCCTCAAGGACACGACCGTCGAGGCCGCCGAGCGCGGAAAGGCCTACTCCGAAGGGCTGTTGAACAAGGCCATCGCGCGCGGCCGCTCCACCGAGGCCAAGCGCGACGAACTGCTCGCCCGGATCACCCCCACCGGCGACGCCGCCGACCTGGCCGGCTGCGACACGGTGATCGAGGCGGTCTTCGAGAACACCGAACTCAAGCACAAGGTGTTCCAGGAGATCGAGGACGTCGTCGCCCCCGACGCGCTGCTCTGCTCCAACACCTCCACCCTGCCGATCGGCCTGCTCGCCGAAGGCGTCCGGCGCACCGGCGACTTCATCGGCCTGCACTTCTTCTCGCCGGTCGACAAGATGCGGCTGGTGGAGATCATCCGCGGCCCGCAGACCGGCGACGAGGCCCTCGCCCGCGCCTTCGACCTGGTCCGGCAGATCGACAAGACCCCGATCGTGGTCAACGACTCGCGCGGTTTCTTCACCTCGCGGGTGATCGGCCAGTTCCTCAACGAGGGCGTCGCCATGGTCGGTGAGGGCATCCACCCCGCCTCCATCGAGCAGGCCGCCGCCCAGGCCGGCTACCCCGCCAAGGTGCTCTCCCTGATGGACGAGCTCACCCTCACCCTGCCGCGCAAGATCCGCGACGAGTACCGGCGCTCGGTCGAGGCCACCGGCGGCACCTGGACGCCGCACCCGGCCGACGCGGTCGTGGACCGGATGGTCGACGAGTTCGCCCGCCCGGGACGCAGCGGCGGCGCGGGCTTCTACGAGTACGGCGAGGACGGCAAGCGCGGGCGGCTCTGGCCCGGGCTGCTGGAGCACTTCTCCGGCTCCGGCTCCGGTTCGGACGGCTCGGGCGGCGCCGAGGTGCCCTTCGAGGACCTCAAGGAGCGGATGCTGTTCAGCGAGGCGCTGGACTCGGTGCGCTGCCTCGAGGAAGGCGTGCTGACCTCGGTCGCCGATGCCAACGTGGGCTCGATCATCGGCATCGGCTTCCCGGCCTGGACCGGCGGCGTGTTCCAGTACATCAACGGCTACGAAGGCGGACCGGCCGGGTTCGCGGCCCGCGCCCGCGAACTCGCCGCCGCCTACGGCGAGCGGTTCGCGCCGCCGGCGCTGCTGGAGCGGATCGCCGCGGAGGGGCGGACGTTCACGGACTGACCCGGGGTGCTGCCCGGGTTCCGGGTGAGGCCGTGTCCCGCACGGCCTCACCCGGCTCCTGGCGTTCTCCTAGCTCGGCTCCTGGTCCAGTTCCTGGTCGAGTTCCTGGCCCAGTTCCTCCCGCAGGGAGCGCTGGAACGCCGTCACCAGCGCCTGCGCCACCATCGGCTGGATGTGGTCCGTCAACGCCTTCATCCGGGCCAGCTCCTCCGGTGCCGGCTCGCTCTCCCGGTACGGCTTCCACACCGTCTCCCGGAACAGCCGCTGCAACTCCCGTGCCGTCGCCCGGCTGTGCTCCAGCACCACCGCCCGGGCGGCCAGCAGCGTCTCCAGCGGGATCGGCACGTCCAGGATCCGCACACCCAGCGGCAACAGGCCCGGATCCACCCGGAACACCTCCGGGTCGTCGGTCCGCTCCAACGCCCCCATCGCCGCCAGTCGCTCCACCTGCGCCTCCGACAGCCCCCGACCGGCCCGCCGCTCCAGCTGCGCCCGCCCCAGCTCCTCGGCGGCCTCAGGCGTCCAGGACGCCACCAGCGCCCGGTGGATCGCCAGATCCAGCGGCGTACTGTCCTCCGGCAACCGCGCCAAGTACCGCTCGATCGCCGCCAGCGTCAGCCCCTGCCGCTGCAACTCCTCGATCAGCCCCAGCCGGTCCAGGTGCGCCGCCCCGTACAGCCCCACCCGCCGCGGCCCCAACTCCGGCGGCGGCAGCAAACCCTTCGTCCCGTAGAACCGCACGGTCCGCACGGTCACCCCAGCCCGCGCCGCCAGCTCGTCCACCGTCAGCCGAACCCCGCCCGTCACGGCGCCGTGCTCCCCCATGTGCTTCCCTCCCGCGCTGGCACACTCCTGCTGTGACAGCAGCAGTGTGACAGTGCGGCCGGTGGCGGTCCACCGGCGGACCGCCACCGGCCGCCCGTCGTGGTGGCCCGCCGGTGGCCGCTGGCTGCCGCTGCCGCTGGCGCGCCGAGAGCCGGGATGCCGACGGATGCCGGGGCGGCTGGGTGCGGACCGGGTGCCGAGGGCGGCCGGATGCCGGCCGGCCGCCGGCGGGATGTCCGCGGAATGCGCGTCCCCGGGCCGGTGTCGTGGCAGCGGTCAGGGCTGCTCGCCGGGCCGAACATCGGCAGGTTGAGCAGGCGCGAAGGGCGGGGAGGAGGATCCTCCACCGCGGGGCCGGGTACGTCGACGCCCCGGCCCGTCGCGTCAGGGCGTCGCCTGACCCACCCGGGGGCGCCGCCGGGGTGGGTCAAGGGGAGTCGGGTGCCGACGGGTGGGCTCGGGGTGCGCCCGGGTGTAGCCCGCCCACTCGTTGGGGCCGAACCGGGTCTCCCAGGGTCTCTCTGGGTCTCCCCGGTTCTCGCCGGCGCCGCCCGGGTCAGGCGAGGGCGGCGTGGTGGCGGCGGGTGACTTCGGGGTGGGCCCGGGTGTAGCCCTTCCACTCGTTGAGGCCGAAATCGGCGAAGAGGGGGTTGTCCGGGTCCTCGGTGGCGCCGGGGGCGTGGTGGGCGAGCGGGAAGTCCAGCGGCGCGATGTGGGCGTCGAGGCGCGGGTTGTAGAAGAACGGGACGGAGAAGCGCTCGCGGGCTCCGGGCGGGCTGACCACGCGGTGGTTGGTGGCCTTGAGGTAGCCGTCCGTGGCCACTTCCAGCAGCTCGCCGAGGTTGACGACGAAGGCGCCGTCGAGCGGCGGGATGTTCAGGAAGGTGCCGTCCTGGCGTTCGACCTGGAGGCCGCCGACGGTGTCCTGGAGCAGCAGGGTGATGAAGCCGTAGTCCTTGTGGGCGCCGACGCCCTGGCCGGCGCCGTCCGGGGCGGTGCCGGGGTAGCGGACCAGCTTGAGGCGCAGGTGGGGGTGGCCCGCGAAGGCTTCGTCGTAGAAGTCGGGGCTGGCGCCGATCGAGGTGAGGAGTTCGTGCAGCAGCCGGCGGGCGACCCCGCCGAGGTGGTCGATCCAGCCGAGTGCGGCGGTGCGCAGTTCGGGGAGTGCCTCGGGCCACTGGTTGGGGCCCTCCAGCCACCAGTACGGGGGCTCGCCGGTGCCGGGGACGTGCGGGGGCAGCTCGGCGCCGATGTCGAGCTGGTCGCGCCAGTCCTGGCTGCCGCCGGTGCGCTCGTCGCCGGTGCGGGTGTAGCCCCGGTAGTGCGGGGAGTTGAGGTTGCTCACGGCGAGCCGGTCGGCTTCGGGGAGGGCGAAGAAGGCGCGCATGGCCTGGGTGAGCGCGGCCGTCTCCTGCGGGGTGACGCCGTGGCCGACGAGCTGGAAGAAGCCGACGCCGGTGGCCGCGGCGCGGAGCTCGTCATGCAGGCGGCGGCGGTCCTGCGGGCTGCCGTCGGCGAGCGAGAGGTCGATCACCGGGAGGGCGTCCGCGAGGGTGGAGCCGGATCCGGTTTCGGATATGGGGGTGTGCTGCTGCGTCATGTGTGACATCCGCTGGGTCTCGTCCCGGCCGGGCCCGGTGGTCGACCGGGGGCGCCGGAGCAGTGCCTGGTGCGGCGGGTGCTCGGGAGCCGGGAGGCGGGGGCGGCCGGGTGGGGCCGCCGTTGAGGTGGTTGGAGCGAGGTTCAGCCGGAGCGTCGACAGGACATGCTGGTCACGCGGAGCAGGTCCACGTGGCGGCGGCGAACAAGGATGAGCACGGCACCAGCCTAGATGACCGGTTCGGCGGTGGGCGAGCCCCCTGCGGCGGAGGGCCGCCCATCACTTGTCGGTGATCTGTCAAGTGAGGTTTGCTCGATCGCGGCGTGCTGCGATCGGCGTCCCCTTGCAGGTGGTGTTGCGTCCCCTTTCAGGAATTGTTGAGGTACGCCAGGACGGCCAGCACCCGGCGGTTGTCGTCGTCGGAGGGCTGCAGGTCGAGCCGGACGAAGATCGACGCGGTGTGCTTGGCGACCGCCCGTTCGGTGATCACCAACTGCTGGGCGATGGCCGCGTTGGAGCGGCCCTCCGCCATCAGTGCCAGCACCTGCCGCTCGCGCGGGGAGAGGGTGGAGACCGGGCCGGCCGAGGAGTTGTGGGTGAGCAGCCGGGTGATCACCTCCGGATCCATCGCGGTACCGCCCTGGGCGACCCGTCGGACGGCGTCGATGAACTGGTCGCCGTCCATCACCCGGTCCTTGAGCAGGTAGCCGATCCCGCCGGTGCTGCCGGCCAGCAGCTCGCGCGCGTACAGCTGCTCCACGAACTGCGACAGCACCAGGACGGGCAGGCCCTGGTGGGCCTGGCGGGCGGCCAGCGCGGCCCGCAGCCCCTCGTCGGTGAAGCTCGGCGGCAGCCGGACGTCGACCACGGCGATGTCGGGCCGGTCGGCGGCCACCGCGGCGAGCAACTGGTCGCCGTTCTCGACCGCCGCGGTGACCTTCATGCCGTTGGCCTCCAGCAGCCGGGTCAGGCCGTCCCGGAGGAGGAAGAGGTCTTCGGCGATGACAACGCGCACGGGATCTCCAGGTTCACGATGGTCGGACCACCGGAGGGGCTGCTGATCGCGAGCACCCCGTCGAAGGCGGCCAGTCGGCGTTCGGTTCCGCTGAGGCCGGTGCCCCGGGACGGGTCGGCGCCGCCGTGCCCGTCGTCGGTGACCGATATCCGCAGCAGCCCGTCACTGTGCCCTATCTCGATCCATACGTGCGAGGCGCCCGCGTGTTTCACCACGTTGGCGAGCAGTTCGGTGACCGCGAAGTAGGCGGCCGACTCCACCGGGGCGGGCGTCCGCCCCGGCAGGGCGCCGGTGAAGGTGACCGGCAGCGGCAGGTCCAGCGCCGTCGCCTGCACCGCGTCGGCCAGTCCGCGGTCGGCGAGCACCGGGGGGTGGATGCCGCGGACCAGGTCCCTCAGCTCGCTCAGCGCCTTCACCGAGGACGTCCGGGCCTCGGCCAGCAGCGGGCCGAGGGCGTCCGGGTCGTCCTTCAGCTGCTCGGCCACGGTCAGCAGCATGCCCAGGGCCACCAGCCGGGCCTGCGCCCCGTCGTGCAGGTCCCGCTCGATCCGGCGCAGCTCGGCGGCCCCGGCGTCGATGGTGTCCGCCCTGGTCCGCGCCAGGTGGCTGACCTGGCGGGTGAGTTCGGCCCGCCGGGAGGGGCCCAGCAGGGCCCGGGCGGCCCGCTCGTGGACCCGCAGGACCGGCGGGGAGGCCCACAGGGCGGCCGCCGGTGCAACCCACAGGCCCATCCCGTAGACGATGCCCAGCGGGAAGAACGGCCCGTTCCGGCCGAAGACCTCCAGGGCGAGCGGGGCCACCAGGACGATCACGGCGGTGAGCAGCACCGCGCAGCCGGTGAGCAGCGCCCAGGCGAGGTCCCGCCAGACCGCCGGGTCGGTCAGCCAGCCGCCGGCCCGCAGCCGCTGCCAGGGGCCGGCGGCGCCGGGCGGGCGGCGGTACGGCACCGGGACGGGCCGCCCGCTCCACTTCCCGACCACCCGCCTGGTCTCCGTCGCGATCCAGCGCGCGCCGAACAGTGCGAGCACCAGCAGTGAGGGCGCCAGCCAGAGGGAGACGGACCGGCCACCGGGCGCGGCGCCGCCGTAGAGGTGCGTCGCCATCACCGCGAGCGCGCCCGGGGCGAACAGGGCGGCCCCGACCGCCCGGCCGCCGCCCCCGGTGGCCCAGCACAGCGCCCAGAGGGCGACCGGCCCCAGCGGCACCGTCAGGATGAACGGGCCGCCCGGCCCGAACCTCCCGGCCTCGTCGGGGCCGAACAGCGCGGCGGCCAGCAGGAGCGGACCGGCCAGCAGCGAGACCAGGCCCGTCACGGCGAGCGTCACCACGTACCAGGCGCGCACGCCGTCCACGCAGGCCCGGCTTACCCGGTCCACCACTCCCGTGTGCATTTCCGTCGTCATGACGCGCCCCCTCGCCGTCCCGGAGCCCCCGTCCGGAGGCCTCGAAGCACTCGGCTCCGGAGCCCTCGCGGACCCCGGTTCCGATCTGTCGGTGGCTCAGTTTGCCTGGCCGGGGCGGTCGGTGCTCTAGGCCTGAACACCCAGTTCGGGGTGTATCTGAATACACCTGGGAGAGGCCGTCCAGACGGCTGTCCGCACCCCGGCCGCGATTCGTAGCGTCATGTCCCGTCAGCCGGCCCCAGGTCTCCCCGGTGCCGGACCCCGAACCGTGGAGGGCCCGTGAACGCGCCGATCATCCGGATCCGCGGCGTCAGCAAGACGTACGACCGATCCGACGCCGCCCGCCCCGCCCTGGCCGGCCTCGACCTGGAGGTACGGGCCGGCGAGGCGCTGGCCGTGCTCGGTCGCTCCGGCAGCGGCAAGTCCACCCTGCTGAACCTGATCGCCGGCCTCGACCGCCCGAGCGAGGGCGCGGTGGAGGTCGACGGCGTGGCCGTCCACGAACTCGGCGAGGCCGCGCTGGCCGAGTACCGGCGCCGGCGGATCGGCATGGTGTTCCAGTTCTTCAACCTGCTGGACGACCTGAACGTCGAGGACAACGTGCTGCTCCCGGCCCAGCTCGCCGGGATGCGGCGCGACCAGGCCCGCGCCCGGGCCGATGAGCTGCTGGAGCGGCTGGGGGTGGCTCGGCACGCCAAGGCCTTCCCGGGCCGGCTCTCCGGCGGCGAGCGCCAGCGGGTCGCGGTGGCCCGGGCGCTGATGAACCGTCCGCCGCTGCTGCTGGCCGACGAGCCCACCGGCGCGCTGGACACCGCCTCGGCCGCCGACGTCCGCGACCTGCTGCGCGGGCTCAACGCGGAGGGCCAGACGATCCTGCTGGTCACCCATGACACCGCGCTCGCCGACTCCTGCGCGGACCGGACGATCGAACTGCTCGACGGCCGGCTGGTGCGGGACACCACGGCGGTACCGGCCCCCAGGAGCGCGCTGTGAGCGAGCGGCTGAACGAGCGGCTGAACGAGCGGCGGAGCGGGGTGGACGCATGAGTGCGCTCGGCAAGGTGGTCCGGGCGGGGGTGGGCCGCAAGCGGGTGCAGACCCTGGTCATGGTGCTCACCACGATGATGTCCGTGACGGCGTGCATCCTCGCGGTCGGGCTGCTGGTCGCCGCCCAGGGCCCGTACCAGCGGTCCTTCACCGCCCAGCACGGCGCGCACCTCAATGCGCTGTACGACTCGGCCAAGGCGAGCCCCGCCCAGCTCGCCGCGGCCGCCCACGCGGCCGGTGCGACGGCCACGGCCGGCCCGTACCCGGCGGTCACCGTCCAGCCGCGCTCGGGGGAGGACACCGAGCTTCCGCCGCCCGGCAGCCTGCTCCCGCCGATGACCCTGGTCGGCCGGGCCCAGGACGGCCCGATGGACGGCCTGCGGATCACCATGGGCCGCTGGGTCGCGGGCCCGGGCGAAGTGGTGTTCCTGGACGGCCACTCCCCGCTGACCGTTGGTGACAGCATGCAGTTCCCGGACCTGCCCGGGCACCCGACGCTCAAGGTGGTCGGGCTCGCCGCCTCCGTCTCCTGGAGCGCGGACGGCTGGGTCGCCCCCGAGCAGGTCGCCGGGCTGACCGCGCCCGGCACCACCCCCGCCGCCCAGTACCTCTACCGCTTCGCCCACGCCGACACCGACGCCGAGGTGGAGGCCGACCACGCCGCGCTCGCCGCCGCGGTGCCGGCCGGCGCGCTCACCAAGGCGACCTCCTACCGGCCCGCCCAGGAGGAGGCCAACCGGACGGCCTCGACCTTCGTCCCGTTCGTCACGGCCTTCGGGGTGCTCGGCCTCGCCATGTCGGTGCTGATCATCGGCGTGGTGGTCAGCGGCGCCGTCACCGCCGCGACCCGGCGGATCGGCATCCTCAAGTCCCTGGGCTTCACGCCGGCCCAGGTCGCGCGCGCCTACGTCGGGCAGGCCCTGATCCCCGCCGGGATCGGCACGGCGCTCGGCGTGCTCGGCGGCAACCTGCTCTCCGTACCGGTCCTCGGCATTGCCCATAAGGCCCTGCGCGGCGGCCTGCTCGGCATCCCGCTCTGGGTGGACCTCGCCGTCCCGGCGGCGGCCCTGGCCGCCGTGACGGGCACCGCCCTGGTGCCGGCGCTGCGGGCCGGACGACTGCGCACGGTGGAGGCGCTCACGGTCGGCCGGACGGCGCCGGGCGCCAAACGGGCCGCCGCCCAGGGCGACCGGGGCCGGGCCGCGTCGGCAGGCCTCCTGACGAGGGTTCGGAACGGGATCGGCCGACTTCCGGTGCCGCGCTCGCTGAGCCTCGGACTGGCGAGCCCGCTCAACCGACCGGCCCGGTCCGCGACCACGGGGGCCGCGGTGGTGCTCGGCACGGCCGGGGTCACCCTCTGCGTCGGCCTGACGCTCTCGCTCGGCCTCCTCCAGGACGGCCTGGAGGCCGGGCGCGCCGGCAAGGTCGTGGTCCAGACCCCGATGGAGGGCACCGCGAAGTCCGCCGACGGCGTGGACGAGGCGGCCGTGGCCCGGGCGATCGGCGCCCGCCCGGGCACCCGGGCCTGGTACAGCAGCGTCCCGACGCCGGTGTCCGTGGCCGGGAACACCGGGCGCTCCGAGATGGTCGCGTTCACCGGCGACGTCTCGTGGAGCGGCTACCAGCTGGTCTCCGGCCGCTGGTTCGACGGCCCCGGCGAGATCGTGGTCGGATCGGCCTACCTGCGCGCCAACCAGGCGAAGGTCGGCGACACCGTGACCCTCACCGACCACGGGCGCACCACCCCGGCGAAGATCACCGGCGAGGTCCTGGCCACCAACGACTTCGTCTTCCTGGACCGGGCCGCACTGGCCCCGCTCGGCGGCGCCGTCGCCGCCGAGGCGATCTCCTTCCACATCGACCTCACCCCCGGCACCGACGCGAAGGCGTACGCCGACGCGCTCGACAGTGCGGTCCAGCCGATGGGACTGAGCGCCGAGCCCGGCGAGCAGCACATCAACGTCGTGGTGCTGGCGATGAACACCCTGGCCGGGACGCTCACGCTGCTGCTCTCGGTGGTCGCGGGGCTCGGGGTGCTCAACACGGTGCTGCTGGACACCCGGGAGCGGGTGCACGACCTCGGGGTGCTCAGAGCGCTCGGAATGTCGCCCCGGCAGACCGTCGGCATGGTGCTCACCTCGGTCTGCGGCAGCGGGCTGGTGGCCGGGCTGATCGGGGTGCCGATCGGGATCGCTGTGCACCACCAGGTGATGCCCGCGATGGCCCGCGCCGCCGGGATCGGCGTGCCCGACGCGGACCTCGGCGTCTTCGACCCGTCGGTGGTGGGGCCGCTGATACTCGGCGGCCTGGTGCTGGCCCTGCTCGGCGCCGCCCTCCCCGCCACCTGGGCGGCCCGGACCCGGACGGTCACGGCGCTGCGGACGGAGTGACGGCGGCGGGCCGTTCCTGAGGCGGCCGCTCCCGCGGGGCTGGTCCCCCGCAGGAGCGGCCCGCCCAGAGGCAACCGCGCCCAGGGACAACCGCGCTCAGGAGAGCCGCGCCGCCGCGTACGCCTCCATGGCGGCCCGCTGGTACGCGGCCAGGCCCGGGGCGATGGCCTCGTACGCGGCGCGCCACTGCTCGGTCTCGGTGCAGGAACGCGCCATCGCGCGGTACTCCTCCACCGAGACCGACCGGATCGTGCCGAGCAGCCGGTACTCCTCGTCGATCATGCTCTGCACGGGCTCGGCGCCGGCCGGGTGGCCGGACGCCACCAGCTCGGCCAGCCGGACCATGCGCGCGGTCCGCTCGCGCTGCCCGGCCGCGATCTCGTCCGGGCTCATCGCGGCGGTCGCACGCCGGGCCGCCTCGGCGTGCTCGGGGAAGTCGCGCAGGCCGGCGTCGACATCGGCGGGCTGGATGCCCTCGAACAGGTTCTCGGGGCGGTTGATGGTCATGAGTGTGCCGTCCTTCCGGGAGCGTTCCAGGTCGGCGATCGTGCGGGAAACGGTGGCGGCCAGGGCGTCCAGCCGGTCGCGTTCGGCGACCAGCTGCCGGTGGTGGCCCCGCAGGGCGTGCAACTCGTCCACCTGCTCGCCCAGGATCCGGGCGATCTCGGTCAGCCCCACGCCCAGCGCCCGCAGTACGAGGATCTGCTGCAGTTGCAGCAACTGCCGCTCCTCGTAGTAGCGGTGGCCGTTGGTGCCGATCCGGGCCGGGGGAAGCAGTCCGATCTCGTCGTAGTGCCGCAGCGTCCGGGCGGTCACCCCGGACATCCGGGCGACCTCCGCAATCGGCCAGGCCATGGCCGCCTCCCTCGCTTCCGGGTCCCCACGTTCGTCGTACCGGGGCCGGTTCCTCCGGCCCCGGTACGACGGTAGAAGCTGCCGCTGCGGCAGCTTCAAGCCCGGACTTCCGGGGCTGCCCGCGACCCCGTCCCAGCCCGGCCGGCTACGCCTCGCCGAACCAGTCCAGGGACTGTCCGTGCGGCCCGGTGAAGGCCACCGGCCGCTCGTCCAGGGCGAGCGCGAACAGCCCGGATCCGGCCGGGGCCGGTCGGGGCAGGCGCCGGGAGACGGTCGGCAGCACGGAGACCGCCTCGTTGGAGATCCAGTGCCCGGGCAGCTCGCGCATGGTCACCGCGAACTCCTCCCGCGCCTCCGGCGGCAGGTACGCGAGCACGGCGCTGTGGAACACCACCGGCGTCGCCCCCGTCGGCACCCGCTCCACCAATTCCCGTACCGTCGCGTTGAGATCGCCGCGCACCAGCAGCGGCGGCTCGGCCCGGGCGACCCGGACGGCGCCGCGCAGTCGGTCCAGCCGGTGGGTCTGCTCCGGCCAGACCAGCGACTCCAGCCAGCGCATGTCCTCCTCGGCCCGGACATCCAGCGGGTTGAGGTCGACCCCGGCCCGCCATACCACCTCGGGCAGCCGCTCCGGCAGGAACGCGGGGAGCGGCACCGGCCCGCTCACCGCGCAGTCCAGCGTCACCGGGCTCGCCGCGTCGCCGAACTCGGCCGGCGGGGCGCCCACCCCGTCCGCGGGCAGGTAGCGGTAGCGGTACCGGTCCGGGTACAGGCAGAGCCCGGCCGAGGCGCCCACCTCGATCAGCGCGAGCGGCTGCGGCAGGGTCGCCAGCAGCGGCAGCAGGGTGGCGCAGCGGCCCGACTCGTTGGTCTGGGTCAGGCGCTCCAGCATGGTGGCCGACGCCTCGTCCCAGTGGGCCGTCACCCAGTCGCGGAAGGCCGGCCAGCCCTCCGACACCGGCCCGCCCAGGTGCCGGACGGCACCGAACAGCAGGTTCGGCTGTCGCTTCACGGCCGGCAGCCCGTCCAGCATCGCGCACAACTGCCCGTCCTCGGCGAGGTGCTCGGCCAGGTCCTGGTAGATCGCGGAGTTGCCGCGAGCCTCTCGCTCCGCGAACGCGCGGTAGAGGTCCCCCGTATCGCTGTGCATCTCTCTTGCACCCTTTCGAGTGATCGAATCGGCACAGCCTACGCCCGGCCCACCGCGCCCTCCGGCGCCCCTCCCGGCCGCGTTTCCCGCGGCCGGCACGCTGCCCCAGCGGTGGACAGCGCCGGCACCCCGCGCGCTGTCACCCCAGCATGCCGCCCATGTGCCCGTCCTCGGCGAGCAGCCGCCAGGAGCAGCCCGGCGAGGCGAAGGCTTCCGGGTCGACGGCCTCCACCAGCCGGTCCACCACCGTGCTCAGCAGTGACTGCGGGTCGAACACCGCCCAGGTGTCGTGGCCCCGGCCGTAGTCCCAGCGCTCCCACTCGGCGCGCAGCCGCTCGTACGTCCAGAGGGCGTAGAGCAGGGCGGACAGGTCGCGGTTCAGGTAGGCCTCGGGCTGGCCGTCGTCGTACCAGTCGGGCAGTTCGAGTCGGCCGGTGGCGCCGTCCAGGGCGATCGTGAGGTCCGTCGGCCAGTCCCCGAGGGCGATGAAGTCCCGCTGGTACGGGCGGTCCTCCTCGCCGTCGAAGTACTCCGGGTACGCCTCGCCCATGGTGACCAGCGGTTCCTCGCACACCCCGAACATCGCCCCGCCCAGCGGCAGCCCGACTTCGGTCAGCAGCCGCCGGGTCGGCTCGTGCACCAGGGCGGCGGGCAGGTACTCGGGCCGGAAGCGGTGCACCTGGCCGGGGCCGTCGTCCTCGTCCGTCAGCGCGGCGAGCTCCGCCACCAGCTCCGGGCCGACCTCGTACGCGGGCCCGCCCGGACCGCCCGGCAGCGCGCCCCAGCCCAGCGCGTGCACCAGCAGCGCGGTGCCCCAGTGCGCCGGTGGCGTGGAGTCGCTCGCGAACAGGCCCGGATCGACCTCCCGCATCCGCCGTTCGGCCTGCGCCATGACCTCGGCCACCACGGCCGGGCCGCGCCGCCCGTCCAGGGCCTCCGGCCGCCGGGCGGCCTCGGCGACCGCCTCGACCTCCCGTATCAGGCCGGCCAGCGTGGTCAGGTCGGAGGCCAGCGGATCCCGACGGGGGCCGCCGTTGTCCAGGAACACCTCACCGGTCGCCCCGTCCAGCAGCACCAGGTTGCCGACGGCGGCGAAGGGGGTGCAGTAGTCCGTCTCGCCGAGGACGAACAGCCGCTCCGCGTCCGCCGGGAACGGCCGCAGCACCCCGAACTCCAGGAACGCCCCCGCGGTCGGCAGCCCCTCCCGCGCCAGGAACTCCCGGCTCTCCGCGTGCACCACACCGTCCGGCAAACCCGCCACTTGCTCACACCCCACGAACCCCACCCTTCCCCGGCCCTGACCCCCCAGACCCTAGCGGCCCGGCCCGACATCGCCGCGCGGGTTTCGGGGCACACCCCCGGTCCGGCTGCTACACCTCCAGCTCCTGAACCGTCGGCTCCCGCACCTCCGGCCCCTACGCCGCTGCCGCCTGCGTTCCTGCCGCCGGGTCCACGTTCCAGTGCTCGGGCAGGTCCGCGTCGCAGAAGGCGCAGGCGTAGTGCTCCTCGCGGACGAGGTTGCACGCGGTGCACCGGGGGCAGCGGCGGAAGACCGCCGCGTACGTGAAGGCACCCGGGTGCGGCAGGCCGACGCGGGTGAGGGCGGCGGTCACGGCGGGCCAGGAGGTGGTGTCGGGGCAGTAGCCGGTGGAGTGGTTGCTGATCGTCTCGACTTCCCAGCCCCCGCCCGACCGCCGGAACCCGATCTCTCCGGCGCTCAGCACCAACCGCCCGCCCGCGCAGGCCACGTGCTCGCTGCGGCGCGGGGCGAGCAGCAGCGCGCCGCCCAGGTCGACCACGAAGGTGAACGGCTCCGCCAGTTCCTCCGCCGTCCGTCCGTCCACCCAGGCGGCGAACTCGTCCGCCGTCCGGACCGGTCGGCCGCCGGGCCCGGCGGCCGACCGCAGTTCCGGCGGCCCGACGTACCGGTACGCCCGGCCGAAGCCGTCCGCGACCTCCGCGGCGATGCCCCGCTCGGTCAGCCGTACCTTCCAGTACGCCATCTCGACGGCTGTCCCGTGGAGCCCGAAGTCCCTGAGTTCGGCGAGGAGTTCACGGGTCCGCTGCAGGGAGGACGCCGAGCCCTCGCGGAGCGTCCGCAGGGCCGCCAGCGGGTCGGTGAGCGATCCGGCGAGTCGGAGCCGGGCCGGCCCGTGGGTGGTCAGCAGTGCCTCGCGGACGTCCTCCGGTACCGTCGCCGGGCCCCAGTACTCGCAGAGGGTGGTGCCGCAGGGCGGGCAGGAGCTGTCGGCGTCCCACCACAACTCCCGCCCGTGCATCAGGAACTGCCCGACGCTGCGGATGGCGGTGCCCCCGCAGGCCCCGCATCGGACGGTCATCTGCACACCCTGTTCCGCACCGGTCATGCCCGACACCCTACGGCGATCACCGGGCGTGGCAGGGCGCCGGGACGAGGCCCTCCCCGGACGAGCCGGAGGGCGGGCGAGTGGGTCAGGCGAGCCCGCCGGCCTTGCGGGCCCCCTGCTCCACCCGGTCGTGGTGGGCCTGCCACCAGTCCGCGTCGCCCTCGGCGGTGTTGATGCCGTCGGGGCGCTGGCCGATGGCGCCGTCCACGAGCTCGCGGACCAGGTCGGCGTGGCCGACGTGGCGGTGGCATTCGGCGATCATGTGGACGAGGACCCGGTGCAGGGTCTGCTCGGGGCGGTCGCCGAACGGGAGTCGGCCGGTCGCCTCCAGCGGCAGGGCCTCGATGGTGGCGTCCGAGTGCGCCCAGACCCGCCGGTAGCGCCCGACGATCTCCTGGGTGGTCTCGTCCGGCCGCGCCCACAGGTCGGCGTTCGGCTCGGTGTCGCCGGTGAACCACAGCGGGGTCGGCTCGGGGAAGGGGCGCCCGAAGGTGTCGCCGAAGTACATCGCCTCGGCTCC
Organism: Kitasatospora sp. NPDC034035; assembly: GCF_055575755.1. Taxonomy (NCBI): domain Bacteria; kingdom Bacillati; phylum Actinomycetota; class Actinomycetes; order Kitasatosporales; family Streptomycetaceae; genus Kitasatospora; species Kitasatospora sp. NPDC034035. Next base: position 274,228 of record NZ_JBVISA010000008.1, read on the forward strand.
GGTGAGGTGCTTGACCAGGCCCAGCAGGTTGGTCCCGGTGGGGGAGAGCGGGCGGCGCAGGTCGTATTCGGAGAGGCCGTCGAGCTTCCAGAGCAGCGCGTCGCGGGCGTCCTGGAGGTAGATCCGGAGGTCGGTCTTGTCGTCCGTCACAGTCATGGGACCAGTCTGTTGATCGCCGGAGGCCTGTCCATCGATTTCCGGTGCCGGTCCGAGGTGTTCGACAGGTGCCCCCACAGGAAGAATTGACGCACCGTCAATCATCCCTGCGGGGGCGGAAGTCAGCGCACCACGTCGAAGACCTGCTTCTGCAGGCCGTTGCTGTAGACCTCGTGCTCGACCAGCTTCAGCTTCTGGGCGTCCTTGTCCGTGGTGCTGAACAGGCGCTTGCCCGCGCCGAGCAGCAGGGGGAAGACGATCAGGTGGTAGCGGTCGATCAGGCCGGCGTCCGAGAGGGCCCGGTTCAGGGCGGCGCTGCCGTGGACGATGATCGGGCCGCCCTCGGTCTCCTTCAGGGCGGCGACCTCGTCGAGCGAGCGCAGGATGCTGGTCTCGCCCCAGTTCGACACCAGGTCGTCGTTGGTGAGGGTGGTGGAGACGACGTACTTGGGCAGGGCCTTGTAGCGGGCGAATTCCGCCATGTCCGGCCACACCGGGCTGAACGCCTGGTAGCTGACCCGGCCCAGCAGCATCGCGCCGGCCTCCTCCTGCTCCCGGCCCTTGATCTCGAAGGCCTCGGGGACGAACTCGATGTCCTTGAAGGTCCATCCGGAGTTCCGGTAGCCGGGCTCGCCGCCGGGGGAGTCGACGACGCCGTCGAGCGAGATGAAGGCGGTGCTGATCAGGGTGCGCATCGGTGGTTCCTCTGTTCCTCGTTCTCGTGTCTGTTCGGGTGGTTCGGGCGCTCAGGCGTGGCGCTCAGGTGTCCGAGCCCGCAAGGGCGCTCAGGCTCGGGCCTTCAGGCGAGGAGCCCGGTCAGCCACCGCTGCCAGGCGGCTTCGGCCCCCTCCGGCGCCGGGCCGAAGAGGTGGTGGAACATCAGCACCAGGCCGGAGCCGTGGTGGAAGGCGTAGAGCCCGTCGGCGGTGCGGACCTCGAAGCGCTCGTCGTCCGACCAGACCACCTCGCCGTCCAGTGGCGGCAGGCCGGCCGGTTCGGCGTGGGCCCGTGCGCCCACGGCGACCGGGAGGGGCAGTGACAGGGCGCCGGCGAGGACCGTCCAGACCTCCGGCTCCGGCCGTCCGGCGGACGGTGCCGCGGCGAAGACCGGGACGGCGGTGCGTCCCGGGAAGTGGGCGAGGTACTCGCGGAGCGTGTGGAGGTGGAAGGGCCAGCCGCGGCGCAGCGCGTCGTACTCGTCCTGCCAGTCGTCGCCGAGCAGGCCGCTGTGGACGACGCGGAGCACGGTGGAGCCGCCGTCCCGGCCCTCGATCAGGTACTCGAAGGCCATGAAGCGGCCGTCCTCGGCGGTGGCCGTGCGGGTGGCCAGGCGCTTGCCGGGTTCGTAGGCGGTGATCACCGCCTCTTCGCGGTGGCCTCCGGTCTCCATGGTGGCGGTGCCGCCTTCGCGCGGGTCCAGCTCGTTGCGGCCCATGAACCAGGAGTCGACCCCCGGCCCGGTGGCGATCGCCTCCCAGACCTGCTCCGGGCTCGCCGGCAGGGCGGTCTCCAGCTCGATCTCGAACGGGTGGGTCATCGTGGGTTCTCCTGTTCCGGGGCGGCCCCGGTCGTTTCTGCGGCGGTCCCGGCGGTCCCGGCGGTCCCGGTCGTTTCTGCCGGGGTCCCGGCCGGCTCCGGCGCGGTGGCGGGCGGCGCCGCCTGCGCGGCCGCGGGGATCTGGTGGAGTCCGACGATCACCCGGTGGCTGCGGCCTCCGGGGGCGGACTCGTCGTGGTAGCGGCTGACGAGGGTCGCCACGGCCTGGGCCAGGTCCTCGGCGAAGGCGGTCCGGTCGGCCGCGGAGGCGAACCGCACCTGGGCGTCGATGCCGAAGGTGGCGACCCGCCGCCGGGCCCGGGCGGCGCCGGTCAGCAGGCTTCCGACCTCCTGCACCAGCCGGGAGCCCAGGGCCAGCAGCCAGCGGGCGGAGAGCTGGTCGGGGGAGCGGTCGGGGTCCGGGCTGACGGCGGCCAGGACGCCGGGGGAGATCACGTAGGAGGCCGCGGTGGCGCGGTACACCCGTTCGGTGACGTTGCCCTTGCGGCGCTCCTCGGCGAGTTCGACGAGTCCGTGCCGCTCCAGTTCCTTCAGGTGGTAGTTGACCTTCTGTCGGGGCAGGGCCAGGCGGCCGGCCAGCATGGCGGCCGAGCCGGGTTCGGCCAGGGCGGCGAGGATCCGGGCCCGGATCGGGTCCAGGGACGCCTCGGCCGCGGCGGGGTCTTCGATCACAGCGACGTCCAGCACCCCTCCAGGATCCGTCCGACAAAAAAATTTGTCAAGGAAAAAAGACTTGTCGGTAGCCCGGTCGGCCGAGTGATATCGCCCGTCCGGCCCCACGCCTCCGCCCGCCCGTCGGCCGCGCCTGCCGCGACCTGGCACGGAGAGTGACGGGAGGGGCTACCGGGTCGGACTTGAATCTTTACGAACGGATGTTCGATCCTGGGGTTGTGCCCGTTTTCGAATCTGTTTTCGAATCCACCGCCGAGCAGCCCGCACGACCCGTGCTCCGGCCGGTGGCGCTCCCGGCTGCCGTGCCGGGGGAGCCGGGCGACGGACAGGCGCAGGCCCGGGGCCTGCTGCCAGTGCCACCCGCGCTACGGGAGGTCCTGCCGGACGGCGGGCTGCGACGCGGCACCGCGGTGTCGGTGGCGGGCGGGGACACCGGGCTGCTGCTGGCGCTCGCCGCCGGGGTACGGGAGACCGAGGGCGGCTGGGCGGCGGCGGTCGGGCTGCCGGACCTCGGGCTGGCCGCCGCCGAGGGATACGGGCTGGACCTGCGCCGACTGCTGGTCGCGGACGACCCGGGGCCGCACTGGGCCGAGGTGGTGTCGGTGCTGGCCGGCGCGGTCGAACTGGTCATGCTGCGTCCGGACGGGCCGGTGCCGCCGAAGCTGGCCGCCCGGCTGGCGGCGGTACTGCGGCGCAGCGGCTGTGTGCTGCTGGTGGCCGGACCGTGGCCGGGCGCGGCGCTGCGGCTGGGAGTGCGGTCCGGGCGCTGGTTCGGACTGGGCGACGGCTACGGGCAGCTCGTCGGCCGGCAGGTCGAGGTGGTGGCCGAGGGCCGCGGCTCGGCGGTGCGCGGCCGGACCGCCCGGCTCTGGCTGCCGGACGAGCACGGCGCGGTGCGCCCGCTTCAGGAACGGCCGCTCCTGGAACGTCCATTCCAGGAACGCTCGTTCCAAGAGCGTCCGGCCCAGGAGCAGCCGCAGCTGCAGCCCGTGACGGAACCGGCGGCACCACACGTCGCGGCGGTGGTCTGAGATGCCCGGGAACGAGTGGTCCGAGGTGCCCGGGAACGAGGTGTCCAGGGGCGAGGTGCCCGGGAGCGAGCTGTCCGGGACCGCCGAGGACCGAACCCCCCGGGTGCTCGTGGTCTGGTGCCCGGACTGGCCGGTGGCGGCCGTCACCGGCGACGACCCGGTGGCGGTGACCGAGGGCGGGCGGATCCTCGCCTGCTCGGCGGGCGCCCGGGCGGCCGGGGTGCGGCAGGGGCAGCGGCTCAAGCTGGCCCAGCGGCTCTGCCCGGAGCTGGAGCTGCGCGATCGCGACCCGGAGGCGGAGACCCGCCGCTTCGAGCCGGTGGTCGCGGCGGTGGAGGCGTTCACACCCCGGGTGGAGGTGATCCGTCCCGGTCTGTGCGCGATCCCGGTGAAGGGTCCGGGCCGCTACTTCGGCGGCGAGGAGGCGCTGGCCGCCAAGGTCCGTACGGCGGTGGCGGACGCTCTCGGGCGGCCGCCCGTCCCGGACGCCGTCCCGGGCGCGGTGACCCCCCGGGCCCCCAAGGCCCCGGCGACCCCCGAGGCCCCGGCGACCCCCGAGACCCCTGATACCCCCGAGGCTCCCGAGACCCCTGACGCAGCGCCGCCGAACACCCCCCACGCCCAGGTCGGTGTCGCCGACGGCCTGTTCGCCGCCGTGCTCGCCGCCCGTGCAGGCGTGCTGGTCCCGGCGGGCCGGACGGCGGAGTTCCTCTCCCCGTACCCGGTGAGCGCGCTGGGCGACGAGGCGCCGGCCGAGCTGCTCGGGCGGCTCGGCCTGCCCACCGTCGGGGCGTTCGCCGCGCTGCCGCCCGAGGCGGTCGCGGACCGTTTTGGCCCGTCCGGGACGGCCGCGCACCGGCTGGCCCGCGGGTTGCAACCGCGCCCGCTGGTGCCGCGCGACCAGGAGCCGGACCTCGCCGTCGAGCAGCGCTTCGACCCGCCGGAGCCACTGGCCGAGCCGCTGGTGTTCGTCGCCCGCACGCTGGCCGAGGCGTTGCACCGGCGGCTGGCCGGGGCCGGGCTGACCTGCCGCCGGGTGGCCGTCGAGGTGGCCTGCGCGGACGGCCGGACGGCCTCCCGGCTGTGGCGCCACGAGGGCCGGCTGTCGGCGACGGCGCTGGCCGAGCGGGTCCGCTGGCAGCTGCAGGCCTGGCAGGGTGCGGGCGTCTTCGCGGCCGCCGACGAGGGCCCCGACACCGGTTTCGTCCTGCTTCGCCTGGCGCCCGACGGCCTCTCCCCGGACCAGGGCCGCCAGTTGGCGCTGTGGGGCCAGGCCGTCGCCGACGACCGGGTGGAGCGTGCGGTCGCCCGGGTGCAGGCGGTGCTCGGGCACGCCGGGTTGCGCCGGATCGAACCGGCCGGGGGGCGCGGGCCGGGGGAGCAGGCGGTCAAGGTGCCGTGGGGCGAGCCGTACGGGGCGGCGGTGCCGGCCGACGCGCCCTGGCCGGGGCGGCTGCCGGAGGTGTGGCCGGCTGTGGTGCTGCGGGAGCCCACGCCGGTGCGGGTGCTGGATGAGGCCGGGCTGCCGGTCACGGTGGACGGCCGGGCGGGGGTGTCGGCCCGGCCGGCCCTGGTCGTGGTCCGGGGGCGGGAGGAGCCGGTGGACGGCTGGACCGGGCCCTGGCCGGCGGTCGAGTACTGGTGGGACCAGGCGCTCGCCCGCCGCCGGGCGCGGTTCCAGGTCGTGGTGGGCGGCGGCCGGGCGTTGCTGCTCACCGTGGAGGGGGGTGCGTGGTACCTGGAGGCCGGCTACGACTAGCGGCCCCGGGGCCCGAAAGCCGGAGACCGAAAGCCGGAACCCGGAGCAGGGGGGAGCAGGACGAGCACGAGAACGACGAAGGCGACCCCCGATGGGCTTCACCAGCCACCCCACCCTCCCCTGGAGCGAGCTGCACCGCCGACTGACCGGCGCGGCGCCGGACCGTACGCCCGCGGCGCCGGACCGTACGGTCATCCCGCTGCGCCGCCCCGGTCCGGAGGACCCCCCGGCCGCTCCGAAGAGCTCCGCCGAACCCTGGGCCGAGCTGCACGTCCACTCCGCCTTCAGCTTCCTGGACGGCGCCAGCGACCCGGAGGACCTGGTCGCCGAGGCGGCCCGGCTGGGTGTGGAGACCCTCGCGATCACCGATCACGACGGCCTGTACGGCGCCGTCCGGCTCGCCGAGGCGGCCCGGGGCACCGGTGTGGCCACCGTGTTCGGCGCCGAGCTGACCCTCCGCCACGAAGCGGCCGGCCACTTCCCGGGGGCGACCGGACACCCGGAGACCGAGCACCCGGAGCGCGAGCACCCGGAGCGCGAGCACCTGGAGACCGAGCACCTGCTGGTCCTCGCCCGCGACCCGGCCGGCTACCGCCGCCTCTCCGCCGCGATCGCCGCCGCCCAGCTGGCCGGCGGCGCGAAGGGCCGCCCGGTGTACGACCTCGCGGCGCTGGCCCAGGCGCACGGCGGCCACTGGGCGGTGCTCACCGGCTGCCGCCTCGGCCGGGTCCCCGCCGCCCTCGCCGGGAAGCGCGGCGCCGATCCGGGCGCGGCCGAGCAGCGACTGCGCACCCTCACCGAGGCGTTCGGCCGCGAGAACGTGTACGTCGAACTGATCGACCAGTGGCTGCCCGGCGACGACCGGCGCAACGACGCCCTCGCCGCGCTCGCCGCCGGGCACGGGCTGACCGCCGTCGCCTCCACCAACGCCCACCACGCCGGCCCCGCCCAGGGCCGCCTCGCGCAGAGCCTCGCCGCGCTGCACGAGCGCCGGACCCTGCAGGACGCGGTGGGCTGGACCCGGGCGGCCGGCACCGCGCACCTGCGCTCGGGCCGCGAGATGGCCGGTCGGCTGGCCCGCTTCCCGGGCGTGCAGCGGGCCACCGTCGAACTCGGCCGGGCCTGCGCCTTCGACTTCGCCGCACTGGACCCGGAGCTGCCGGGCTTCCCCGTCCCCGAGGGCGGGACCGAGATCGGCCACCTGCGCGCCCTGGTCGCGTCCGGCGGCCCGGCCCGCTTCGGCCCCGGCAACGCCGCCGCCCGCCGCCAGCTCGCCAAGGAGCTGGACGTGATCGAGGACCTCGACCTGGCCGGCTACTTCCTGATCGTGCACGACATCGTGGACTTCTGCCGGAGCCGGGAGATCTGGTGCCAGGGCCGCGGCTCGGCCGCCAACTCCGCGGTCTGCTACGCCCTCGGGATCACCGCCGTCGACCCGATCCACTACAAGCTGCTGTTCGAACGCTTCCTCTCCACCGCCCGGGACGGGCCGCCCGACATCGACCTGGACATCGAGAACCGCCGCCGCGAGGAGGTCATCCAGTACGTCTACGGCCGTTACGGGCGCGAGCACGCCGCGCAGGTCGCCAATGTGATCACCTACCGGCCCCGGCTGGCGATCCGCGACGCCGCCCGGGTGCTCGGCTACCCGCAGGGGCAGGTGGACGCGTTCAGTCGGCAGACCGACTTCCGCTCCGCCCCCGGCGCGGACGCCGTCATCCCCGCCGACGTGCTCTCGCTCGCCACCCAACTCCACGGCCTGCCGCGCCACTTGGGCATCCACTCGGGCGGCATGGTGCTCACCAAGGAGCCGATCGGCGAGATCTGCCCGACCGAGTGGGCCCGGATGCCCGGGCGCTCCGTCCTGCAGTGGGACAAGGAGTCCACCGCCGGTGCCGGACTGGTGAAGATCGACCTGCTCGGCCTCGGCATGCTCGCCGCACTGCACGACGCCTGTGACCTGGTCGCGGAACACCACGGCCTGCGCCACGACCTGGCCACCATCCCGGACGACGACAAGGGCGTGTACGCGATGCTGCGCCGGGCCGACACCGTCGGCGTGTTCCAGGTCGAGTCCCGCGCGCAGATGGCGACCCTGCCCCGGCTCAAGCCGGACCACTTCTACGACCTGGTGGTCGAGGTCGCACTGATCCGCCCCGGCCCGATCCAGGGCGGATCCGTCCACCCGTACCTGCGCCGCCGCGCCGGGGCGGAGCCGCCCGGCTGCCCGCACCCGCTGATGGAGAACGCGCTCGGCAAGACCCTCGGGGTGCCGCTGTTCCAGGAGCAGATGATGCAACTCGCCATCGACTGCGCCGGGTTCAGCCCCGCCGAGGCCGACCGGCTGCGGCAGGCGATGGGCGCCAAGCGCTCGCACGAGCGGGTCGCCCGGCTGCGCGAGCGGCTGCTGGGCGGGATGGCCGAGCGCGGCATCCCGCCGGAGGTCGCCGAGGACGTCTACGGCAAGATCGAGGCCTTCTCCAACTACGGCTTCCCGGAGAGCCACGCGATCAGCTTCGCCTACCTGGTGTACGCCAGCGCCTGGCTCAAGTACCACTTCCCCGCGGCCTTCACCTGCGCCCTGCTGGCCAACCAGCCGATGGGCTTCTACTCGCCGCTCAGCCTGGTCGCGGACGTCCGGCGGCACGGCGTGCGGGTGCGCGGGGTGGACGTCAACGCCAGCGGGGCGCGCCCCACCCTGGAGCCGTACCGGGGGCCGACCCCGAAGCCGCCGCTGACCGCCGGCCGCCCGCAGCCGGCCATCCGGCTCGGCCTGGAGACCGTCCGAGGCATCGGCACCCCGCAGGCCGAGACGATCGTGGCCGGACAGCCGTACGCCGACCTGGAGGACTTCGCCCGCCGCACCGGCCTGCCCGCGCCCGTCCTGGAGGCACTGGCGACGGCGGGCGCCTTCGACTGCTTCGGTCTGACGAGACGTCAGGCGCTGTGGACCGCAGGGGCGTTCGCCGGGATCTCGGCCGAACTGATCCCCGGCACCACGCCCGGCACCGAGGCGCCGGACCTGCCCGGCATGAGCCCGGTCGAGGAGACCATCGCCGACCTGTGGGCCACCGGAACCTCCGCCACCAGCCACCCGCTCCAGCACCTGCGCACCCAGCTGGAACGCGGCGGAGCGCTGTCGGCCGCCCAGCTCCCGGACGTGCCACCGGGGACGGCGGTGGTGATCGGCGGCCTGGTCACCCACCGGCAGCGGCCGCCGACGGCCGGCGGGGTGCTCTTCCTCAGCCTGGAGGACGAGACCGGCCTGATCAACGTGATCTGCAACCGCCCGGTCTGGGAGTCCCAGCGCCGCACCGCCCTGGACCGGGCCGGACTGCTGGTCCACGGCCACATCGAGCGCGACCGGGGTGCCACCAACCTGATCGCCACCCGGCTCGCCCCGCTGCGGATCGGCCTCTGATCGGCCCACCGAACGGATCGGCCCACCGAACGGATCGGCCCACCGAACGGATCGGTTCACCGAACGGATCGGTTCACCGAACGGATCGGTTCACCGAACGGATCGGCTCCCCGAATGCATCAGCCCGCCGGGTAGCCGATCTCCGCGAGGTCCTCGGCCAGTTCGTCCAGGTCCGTCTCCGCGTTGAGCGCCGCCACCACGGCCGGGGTGAGCGGGCGCAGCGCCAGGACGTGCCCGATCGCGGCGAGGTCCAGCGCCTGCTCCGGCTCGAAGTAGTCCTCGGCCCACTGCCGGTAGGCCTCGGCCGACCCGTCGGCGAGCAGCTCGAACAGGTGGTCCGCGCCGCGCTCGGCCGCCGCACCCCGCCAGGAGTCGTCGCCCTGGCCGCGCCAGAAGCAGCGGGTGACCGTCGGCCCGTCCTCGTCTCCGAGGGCGGGCTCCTCGGCGAAGCGGCGGAACTCCTCGGGCACGGCCGCGAGCAGCTCCGGGGCGTTGGGCGCCTCGTGGTCGAAGGCCCGCCCGTAGGCGCCGACGGGGGAGAAGATCACGCACCAGTCGTCGCCCTGGCCGTTGCGCATCGAGGCCAGCTCCTCGCCCTCGTCCCAACGGGAGTCGAAGGAGTGGTACCGCGACTCCCAGTCGTCCGGGCTGAGGATCGCGTCGAGCATGGCGAGGCCGCGGCAGCGGTCGCGCAGGGCAGGGACGTCGGGCAGGCGGCTGAGCAGGTCGTTCATGCCCGCCATTGTCCCCGAAAGGCCCGACACCCCTGACGGCCGGGGCCGTTCAGGCGCCGGAGGCCGGCTGCCGCCCCTTGCCGGGAGGCCCCGCGAAGGTCTGGGCGATCGGCAGCCAGGCGGTGGCGACCGGGCCGGTGGCGGTCAGGGCCAGGTCGTCGCGGTGGCGGCGCTGGGTCACCAGCAGGCAGAAGTCCAGGGCGGGGCCGGTGACCACGTCCGTGGCGTCGGCCGGTCCGAGGGGCCACGAACTCCCGTCGGGGGCGGTCAGTTCGAGCCGGACCGGGGCCTCCGGCGCGGGTAGCCCGTGTGCGGCGAAGGCGAAGCCCAGGGTGCGCAGGCCCAGATGGGCGATGTGCCGCAGCCGGTCGGTGGGCTCCCGGGCCGCGCCGAGGGCGTCCGCGACGTCCTGGCCGTGCGCCCAGGTCTCCATCAGCCGGGCGGTGACCATCGAGGTGGGCTTCATCGGCGGGCCGAACCAGGGCAGCCGGACGTCGGCGGGGGCGGCGGCCAGGACGGCCTGCACCTCCTCCCGGCCGGTACGCCAGCGGTCGAGCAAGGCGTCGGGCTCGGCGGCCGCGCCCTCCCGGGCACCCTCCTCGACGGGGTCGGCCCCGGCGGCCAGGAGCTCGGTGAAGCGGCCGCCGAGCGAGGCGGTGAAGCCCTCCGGGTCGCGGGCGGCCAGCGCGGTCCAGCCGTCGGTCCAGGCCAGATGGGCGATCTGGTGTGCGACCGTCCAGCCTTCGGCGGGGGTCGGCCGAGCCCAGTCCTCGGCCGGCAGTCCGGCCACCAGCGCGTCCAGGACGGCGGTCTCGGCCCGCAGGTCGGCCAACAGGCCGCGCAGGACGGCGTTCGGGTCGGTCATCGTCTTCCCTCCGGGGCACGGCAGTTGCTACCCGTCGGTAGCCTGCGCCCGCACCCTATGCCCGGCGGGCCGACGGCGTCCGCCACTCCACGAAACACCCACGTCAGGACTCTCGCCACCGGCCGTACCGCGTGTGACAATTCCGCGATGACCAGGGCTGCGGACTCCCTCGCCGCTGCGCGACCCGTCGACGACGCCGCGCGACCCGAAGGCGACCCCGACGTCGCCGTGCGGGCCGCCGAGCTGGTGCGGGACGCCGTGCTCGGCGACCTCGCGCGGCGGGTGGTGGCGGAGTGCGGCGTGGATGTCGGGCTGGTCGGGGTGCCGGAGCCGCTGCCCGGGCGTGGGAAGGGCGGCGAGGGCATGGTGCTGCGCCACTGGGCCGGCACCCGGGCGGACCTGCTGCACAACGTGGCGGTTCCGGCCGGGCTCGGTCTCGGCGGACGCGCGCTCGCCGAGCGCGCGCCCACCTGGGTGCCCGACTACCGTGCGGCGACGACCATCTCGCACCAGTACGACCCGGCCGTCGCCGCCGAGGACCTGTACGCGATGCTGACCGTCCCGCTGATGGACGGCGACACCGTGCACGGCGTGGTGTACGCCTCGGTGCGCGCCGTCGTCCCGTTCGGGGACGTCCGGATCTCCGCCGTCGGCACCTTGGCCCGGGCCGCCGCCCGGGCGCTCGCCGGGGCCGCCGCCTGGAGCCGCGCCAAGCCCCGGCCGGCCGCCCCCGTACGGCCGTTGACCCCGCGCGAGCACGAGGTGCTGCGCTGGGCGGCGACCGGCCGGACCAACCCGGAGATCGCCGCCCGACTGGGCCTGACCTGCAACACCGTGACCGGCTACCTCAAGTCCGCGATGCACAAGCTCGGTGTCCGCAACCGGACCGAACTCGCCCTGGCGGCCAGGGAATCAGGCCTCGTGCACTGAGTCGCCGCCAAGCCGCTGCCGAGCCGCTGCCGAGCCGCCGCACCAGGTGGGCCGCCGGATCACGTGAGCCGCCGGATCAGTTGACCTGGCGCTCCCGCCCGGTCCAGTACGGCTCGCGCAGCCGGAACTTCTGCAGCTTCCCGGTGGCGGTGCGCGGCAGCGCGTCCCGGAACTCCACCGAGGTGGGCGACTTGTAGCCGGCCAGCCGCTGCTTGCAGTGCGCGATCAACTCGGCTTCGCTGACCGGCCCGTGGCCCTCCCGGAGGACCACCAGCGCCTTCACCGTCTCGCCCCACTTCTCGTGCGGCACCCCGATCACCGCGGCCTCGGCGACTGACGGGTGGCTGTACAGGCAGTCCTCCACCTCGATCGAGGAGACGTTCTCCCCGCCGCTGATGATGACGTCCTTCTTCCGGTCCGAGATGGTCAGTTGGCCGTCCACGAGGGTGCCGCCGTCGCCGGTGTGGAACCACTCGTCGCGCAGCGCCTCGGCGGTCGCCTCCGGCTGCTGCCAGTAGCCGTCCAGCACGGTGTTGGAGCGCACGAGCACCTCGCCCTGGCCGTCGACCCGCAGCTGGGTGCCGAGCGCCGGGGCGCCGGCCTGCACCAGCTTCTCGGCCCGCTCGGCCGCCGGCAGCGCGTCCCACTCGGCCCGCGAGCGGTTCACCGTGACGATCGGCGCGGTCTCGGTCAGGCCGTAGAGCTGCATGAACTCCCAGCCCAGCTGCTCCTCGACCTGCTGGACCACCGAGGTCGGCGGCGGGGCGCCGGCCACGATCATCCGCACCCGGTCGCGGCCCGGCACCGGGCCGTCCCAGTCGGCGGCCGCGTCCAGCACCATCTGGACCACGGCGGGCGCACCGGACAGGAAGGTCACCCCGTGCCGCTCGACCCGGCGCAGGATCTCCGCGCCGTCCACCTTGCGCAGCACGATGTGCCGGGCGCCGAGCCCGGTGAGGGAGAACGGCAGGCCCCAGCCGTTGGCGTGGAACATCGGCAGGGTGTGCAGGTAGACGTCCCGGTCGTTGGCGCCGTAGTGCAGGCCCATCAGCGTCGCGTTCAGCCAGACGTTGCGGTGGGTGAGCTGAACGCCCTTGGGGCGGGCGGTGGTTCCGCTGGTGTAGTTGATGGTGGCGGTGTCGTTCTCGGAGACCGCGTACCGCCGGGGGGAGTTGTCGAAGTCGTACAGCAGGGCGTCGCTGTCCGCGCCGATCACGAACTTGTGCTTGGCCACCACCCCGCTCAGCGCGTCGGCGAGTTCGGGGTCGACCAGGAGGACGGAGGCGCCGCTCTGCTCGACGATGTACGACACCTCCTCGGCCTTCAGCCGGAAGTTCACCGGCACCAGCACCCGGCCGTGCCCGCTCACGCCGAAGAAGGAGGTGAGCAGCCGCGCCGAGTTGTGCGAGACGACCGCGACCCGCTCGCCGGGCCCGACGCCCAGCCGGTCCAGCCCGGCCGCCTGGGCCCGGGCGAGTTCGGCGACACGGCGGTAGCTCAGCTCGCCCCAGGATTCGGCAGGCTGCACCGGCTCGTCGACGATGCCGACCCGGTCGCCGTAGACCAGCTCGGCCCGGTCGAGGAAGTCCATCACGGAGAGTGGAATCTGCATGCGCCTACTGTCCTCTCCCACCTGCTCCCTGCACACCCCCGATCGGGGGTGTCACCCTTCCGCAGCACCTCCGGTCGCCGTCGGGGCGGTCGCTCCGGTCGCTTCGGGAGCGGCCGCCAGGGCCGCCGCCAGCCGGTCCCGCGCCTCGGTCTGGGCGGCGATCCGGCGCTCCAGCACCGCCAGCCGCTCCCGGGCGACCGCCAGCACCCGCTCGGACGGCCGGTTCGCCAGCACGTCCCCGTCCAGGCAGCCGAGCAGCGGCCGGACGTCGTCCAGAGTGAGCCCGGCACCCACCAGCGCGCGGATGTTGCGCACCCGGGCGGCCGCCGACTCCGCGTAGTCGCGGTAGCCGTTCGGCTCGCGCTCGGAGTCGATCAGCCCGGCCTGCTCGTAGTGCCGCAGCGCCCGGACCGTCGCGCCCGTCGCCCGCGCCAGCTCGCCGATCCGCACCCGTACGGCCCCCATCGTCCCTGCACCGGGCATCGCTTCACCGGTTGCCACTTCACCGGTCGTCACTGCACCAGCGCGCCCCCGTCGACGGACAACACTACGCCGGTCACGAACGAGGCCTGCGGCGAGGCGAGTTGCACGATCGCCCAGGCCACCTCCGCCGGGTGGCCGATCCGGCCCAACGGGGTGTGCGCGAGCTGCCAGGCCCGCAGCGCCGCCAGCCGCTCGGGGCCGTGCCCCGCGTGCTCGCCGATGGGCGTCTCGATCGCCCCCGGTGCCACCGCCACCACCCGGACCCCGCGCGGGGCCAGCTCCACCGCCCAACTGCGGGTCACCGTCTCCAGTGCGGCCTTGCTCGCCGCGTACACCGAGCCGGAGGGCCAGCCGCGCTGCCCGACGGCGGTGCTGACGTTGACCACCACGCCCCGGCTGTGCGCCAACGCCGGCAGCGCGGCCTGCCCGAGCAGCACCGGGGCGACCAGGTTGGTGGCCAGCAGCGCCTCGACGCCGTCCCGGGTGTACCCGCCGAGCTGCCCGCCGCTGCCGGTGATGCCCGCGTTGTTGACCAGTACGTCCAGCCGCCCGAACCGTTCCAGCGCCGCCCGGACGATCGCCTCCGGCGCGTCCGGCCCGGTCACGTCGACGGCCAGCGGTTCGATCAGCGACGGGTACGCGGCTGCCGTCTCCGCCAGCGGCTCCGGCCGCCGCCCGACCGCCAGCACCCGCGCCCCTTCGGCCGCGAAGGCCCGCGCGGTCTCCCGCCCGATCCCCGTTCCGGCGCCGGTGACCACCACGCCCCGACCCTCTGCTGCGTTCACAGTGTCCATGGGGCAACCCTCTGACCCTGCCGCCAGCGGCAGGGTCAAGCGGGAGTGTCGGAGCCGACCGTCAGAATGCGGCGCATGACCGACCACGACACCGAGCCCGCACCCGTACCCGCACCCGCTGCCGAGGAGGACACCCCGCTGACCGTCCGGGCCGCCGCCCACGGCCTGCCGGTGGTGCGGCGCGGCGTTGTCCCGCCGAACGTCCGGGAGGCGTACGCCCGCTCCCTGGCCGGGGGACAGGAGCCGAGCCCTCCACTTGCTGAGCCCGACGCGAACAACGGGCCCGCAGCGCCTGCCGAGCCGCCGCCCGCCTGCTAGGAAGGTCGCAACGCACGGTCAACCACCTACGGGGAGAACACCCATGAGCGACCAACGGCCCGAGAGCCTCTACGACGCCGTCGGCGGCATCGACGCCCTGCGCCGCCTCAGCCACACCTTTTACCGGGGCGTCCTCGCCGACCCGCTGCTCGCGCCCGTCTTCGCCGACTTCACCCCCACCCACATCGAGCACGTCGCCGTCTGGCTGGCCGAGGTCTTCGGCGGCCCGACCGCCTTCACCGACGAGCTCGGCGGCCACCAGGCCCTGCTGCACGCCCACCTGGGCCTGGAGATCACCGAGGAACAGCGGCTGCGCTGGATGGAGCTGATGGCCGAGGCCGTCCGCCAGGAGCTGCCGGCCGACGAACTGCTGCGCCGCCGGGTGCTGGAGTACTTCGACTGGGGCACGAAGATCGCCGAGGATGTCTCCGCCTCCCCGGCCGGCACCGACCTCGGCGAGCCCGGCCCGACCCCGCGCTGGAACTGGGAGGGGCTGGAGAAATGACCGTCACCGCGCACCCGACGGCCGACGGCCTGCAGCTGCGCCCCTTCGAGGACGCCGACGCGCCGGCCCTGATCGAGGCCTACCGGGACGAGACGCTGCGCCGCTTCACCCGCAACCCGGTGGACAGCGCCGAAGGGGCCGCGCACTGGCTGGCCGCGCAGCACGAGGGCCGCGCGGCCGGCACCCGGTACGCCTTCGCCGTCCTGGACGCCGGCGAGCTGGTCGGCAACGTCGTGCTCAAGCGCGGCACCCCGGGCGGGGAGACGGCCGAGGTGGGGTACTGGACGGCGGGCCCGGCGCGCGGCCGGGGCGTGGCCCCGCGCGCGGTGGAGGCCCTCACCGCCTGGGCCTTCGCCGCCTTCGCCGAGGACGGCCTGTGTCGGATCGACCTGCTGCACGAGGGCGACAACCACGCCTCGTGCCGGGTCGCGGAGAAGAGCGGCTACGCGTTCACGGAGGTTGTCCCGGCCTTCCCGCCGTACCCGAGGGACGGCCACCGGCATTCCCGGAAACGGCTGGACGGATCCGGACGACGCAGTTCAGAGTAGGGCGCATGGCTTCTCTGGCACGGCACGTGACGATCGACTGCGCCGACCCGCACGCCCTGGCCACGTTCTGGGCGCAGGCACTGGACGGCACCCTGGGCGAGGACGACAACCCGGGTGACGAGGAGGCACTGGTGGACTCGGCCGGCGCCTCGCTGCTGTTCATCCGGGTGCCCGACGGGAAGTCGGCGAAGAACCGGGTCCACCTCGACCTGCAGCCGCAGGACCGCAGCCGGGACGAGGAGGTGGAACGCCTGGTCGCCCTGGGCGCCACCGTGCTGGCCGACCGCCGCACCCCGGACGGCAAGGGCTGGTTCACCCTGGCCGACCCCGAGGGCAACGAGTTCTGCGTCGAGCGCAGCAAGGCCGAGCGCGCCGCCACCGGGGACGCGTAGCCGTCCGGCTGTACCGGCCACTTGCCCATGGCCGCCCGTCAGTCCCACGAGGACGTGCGCGGGCGGCCGTTCCGTTCTCTCGGCCGTTCCTTCGGCCGCTCGTCGAACGCAGCTGCGCCAAGCCGTCACACGACAGGCCCAAGCCCCGGGCCGGCGCCGGGGATCCGCCCGATAATCGATCCTGTCCGACGCCCTTCGGCACACGCAGCCCCCACCGAGCCACCAGGCAGGTACCCCATGGCCAGGATCGCCGTGATCGGCGCCAACGGCAGCATCGGCAGTGCGGTCGTCGCGGAGGCGGCGGCACGTGGCCACGAGGTCACCGCCGTGGTCCGGGATCCGGACCGCTACCGGGGCGGGGCCGCCGCCGTGGAGCGCGGGGACGTGCTGGACCCGGCGGACGTGGCCCGGGTGGCGGCCGGCCGCGACGTCCTGGTGAGCGCCGTCGGCGGCGGTGACGGCCCGGGCCACCTGGCGCTGATCGAGCCCGCCGCCCGCGCCCTGGTCGAGGGCCTGCGCAGGCTCGGCGGCGCGGCGCCCCGGCTGATCGCGGTCGGCGGTGCGGGCAGTCTGGAGACCGCGCCGGGCGTGCGGGTCTGGGACACCCCGGGGCTGCCCGAGACGGTCCTGCAGATCATGCACGCGCACGGCGCGGCGCTGGACTACTACCGGACGGTCTCCGACCTCCGTTGGACGGTGCTCAGCCCGGCCGCCGAGATCGGCCCGGGGGAGCGGACCGGCCGCTACCGCACCGGCCTGGAGCAGCTGCTCACCGACGCCGAGGGGCGCAGCCGGATCTCGGTGCCGGACTACGCGGTCGTCCTGGTGGACGAGATCGAGCAGCCCGAGCACATCGGCGAGCGCTTCACCTGCTGCTCGCTGTGATCCGTTGCTGCTCGCTGTGATCCGTCGAGTCCGTTCAGCCCAGCTGGATCGAGCGCTTGGCCAGTCCCATCCAGAACCCGTCGATGACGCTGCGCTGGCTGTCCAGGTCGGCCTCGCCGGCGCCGAGGGTGACGAACAGCGGGGCGAAGTGCTCGGTGCGCGGGTGGGCGAGCCGCCCGGCGGGGGCCTTGTGCTCGAAGTCGAGCAGTGCGTCCAGGTCGTGGGCGGCCAGGGCGCGCCGGCCCCAGTCGTCGAACTCGGCCATCACCGAGGTGACCCGGCCGTCGTTGCTGAGTGCCCGCAGGTTGTGGGTGAAGAAGCCGCTGCCGACGATCAGCACGCCCTCGTCGCGCAGCGGGGCGAGTTTGCGGCCGAGCTCCAGCAGCCGCTGCGGGTCGAGGGTGGGCAGCGAGACCTGGAGCACCGGGACGTCGGCGTCCGGGTACATCTCCACCAGGGGGACGTACGCGCCGTGGTCGAGTCCGCGGTCGGGGATGTCCTGGACGGGTGTGCCGGGGGCGCGCAGCAGCTTGCGCACGCGCTCGGCGAGCTCCGGCGCGCCGGGGGCGGCGTACCGGACCCGGTAGTAGTGCTCGGGGAAGCCCCAGAAGTCGTAGACCAGCGGAGTGGTGGTGACGGCGCCGAGGGCGAGCGGCGCCTCCTCCCAGTGGGCGGAGACCATCAGCACGGCCTTGGGCCGGGGCAGGTCGGCGGACCAGGCGGCCAGCTCGCCCGGCCAGATCGGGTCGTCGGCCAGCGGCGGAGCGCCGTGCGACAGGTACAGAGCGGGCATGCGCTCGGGGGCCGCGGTGCTCATGGCGTCCTCCTCGGGACCGGTGGGACCGTTCGTCCGATGGTAGTTCAAATTTGAACGTCTACTCCGATCGACGGTACACCTTTGTTCGAATTTGAACAACAGGAGTAGGCTTCATCCATGTCCTCACTGAACGAACCCCGCTGGCTGGACCCGGACGAGATGGCCGCCTGGCGGGGCTTCGTCACCGCGAGCAACCTGCTGAACCGCCGGCTGGAGCGCCAGCTCAAGGAGGACTCCGGCCTCTCGCACCAGCAGTACGAGATCCTGGTGCACCTGTCCGCCGCCCCCGGCGACTCGCTGCGGATGACCGAACTCGCCGACAAGCTGGTCACCTCCAAGAGCGGCCTGACCTACCAGGTCACCCAGCTGGAGCGGATGGGCCTGGTCTCCCGCCGCTCCTGTCCCAGCGACGTACGCGGCGTCTTCGCCGAACTCACCGACCAGGGACGGGAGATGCTGCGCCAGGCCGCGCCCGGGCACGTCGCCCTGGTCCGCGAGCTGCTGATCGACGTGCTCACCCGCGACCAGCTGGCCGTCCTCGCCGAGGGTCTCGGCGAGGTCAGCGCCCGGCTGCGCCTGGACGAAACCCCCTAGTCTTCCTCGGGCACCCAAAGCCCCCCGAGGCCCGCGGCCCGCTCCCGCAGCAGCTCCCGCTCCCGCTCGTTGCGGGTCAGTTCCGCCGCCCGCTCGAACTCCGCCCGGGCCTCGTCCGCCCGCCCCAGCCGGGCCAGCAGATCGCCCCGCACGCTCGGCAGCAGGTGGTAGCCGCGCAGCGCCGGCTCCGCCGCCAACGCGTCCACCAACTCCAGTGCGGCGGCCGGACCCCGGGCCATCGAGACGGCCACCGCCCGGTTCAGCGCCACCACCGGGGACGGCGACAGCGCCAGCAGCCGCTCGTACAGTGTGGCGATGGTCGCCCAGTCGGTGTCCGCGTAGCGCCGCGCCTTCGCGTGGCAGGCGGCGATCGCGGCCTGCACCGAGTACGGCCCGGTACCCGCCCGCTGCAGGGCGTCGAAGCCGCGCCGGATCAGCAGCCCGTCCCAGCGGGCCCGGTTCTGGTCCGCCAGCAGCACCGGCCGGCCGTCCGGGCCGGTCCGGACGGCCGTGCGCGAGGCCTGGAACTCCAGCAGCGCGGCCAGCCCGTGCACCTCCGGCTCGGCCGGCATCAGCGCGGCCAGCACCCGGGCCAGCCGCAGCGCGTCCTCACACAGCTGGGGGCGGAGCAGGTCGTCCCCCGTCGTCGCCGAGTACCCCTCGTTGAAGATCAGATAGATGACCTCCAGCACCGACGACAGCCGCCGCGCCCGGTCCTCCCCGTACGGCACCTCGAACGGCACCGCCGCCTTCGCCAGCGCCCGCTTCGCCCGGACGATCCGCTGCGCCACCGTCGGCTCGGGCACCAGGAAGGCGCGGGCGATCTCCGGGGTGGTCAGCCCGCCGAGCAGTCGGAGGGTGAGGGCGATCCGCGCCTCCGCCGACAGGACCGGGTGGCAGGCGGTGAAGATCAGCCGCAGCAGGTCGTCGTCGATGTCGTCCGGCTCGACCGGCTCCGGGGGCGCCACGTCCTCCGCCGACCGCCCCACCTCGGCGAGTTTGCGGGCGTAGACCTCCCGGCGGCGGACCAGGTCGATCGCCCGGTGCTTGGCGGTGGCCGTCAGCCAGGCGCCCGGATTGTCCGGGACGCCCTCCTGCGGCCACCGCTCCAGCGCGGCCACCAGCGCGTCCTGCGCCAGCTCCTCGGCGATGCCCACGTCCCGGACGATCCGGGCCACCCCGGCGATGATCCGCGCGGACTCGATCCGGAACACCGTCTCGACGGCCGCCGCCGCGGTCCTGGCTGGCGCAGCGCCGTCCGGCGTAGTGCCGTTCGTCGTAGTGCCGCCCGGCGTAGTGCCGTTCGTCGCAGTGCCGTTTCTCGCAGCCCTCTCCGTCACGGCGACCCATCAGAGCAGCCGACGGCGGGGGAGGCAAACGCACTCACCGTTACGGCTGGGGCATTTCCTCGATCTGCCGGACCTCCGCCTCGACGCTCCACCCCGCCGGGTGGGTCTGCAGGAAGCGCCGGGTCCACTCCAGGGCTTCGGCCTGGTCCTTGCACTGCAGGATGGCGTAACCGCCGACGACCTCCTTGGTCTCGGTGAACGGCCCGTCGGTGTAGCCGACCTTCCCGTCGTTCCAGGTCACCCGGGTGCCCTGGGAGGTCGGGGTCAGCCCGGCGGTCTCCAGCATCACCCCGGCCTTGGTGATCTCCTCGAACAGGGCCCCCATCCGCTGCTCGAAGCTCGGGTCCGGCTCCCAGTCGGCGCGGGCCTGCTCGTCGATCCGGATCAGTGTCATGAAGCGCGGCATGGTGACTCCTCGGTCGGTCGGGCGGGGCCTCTCCCCGCCTCTCACCCCTGCGTCGAACGGGCCGGCGCCGGATCGACACCCGCCACGAAGATTTTCCGCAGGTTCCGCGCCCGAGGGTCAGCCGCAGCGCAGATTCGATCGGAACAGGGGATCGGTCGTCGCAATTGCGATGAATATCCGCCTCCAGCCTGGCAACTGCGAATGTCCGAGCGGTCCCTCGGGTAGTCCTCTTCCCGGGCCGCGGCGCAGCGGCCCGGGAAGAGGGAGCACCATGACCCCGGCGAGGCCCACCGTCCGGCTGCACGGCCACCTCGAGCGGCCCGCCGAGCTGACCGTCGACCAGCTGCGCGTCCTCCCCGCCCACCGGGTCGTGGTCAGCTTCGACTGCCGGACCGAGGGCGAGCAGCGGCACGGCTACGAGGGCCCGGCACTGCTGGACGTACTGCGCGAGGCCCGGCCCCGGATCGACTTCTCCGGCCGCAAGCAGCGGCTGCGCTTCCTGCTCTCCGTGGTCGGCGCCGACGGCCACCGGGCGGTGGTCTCCTGGGCCGAGATCGACCCGGACTTCGGCGGCCGGCGGATCCTGCTGGCCACCAGCATGGACGGCGCGCCGCTGGACGCCGTCGGCCCGCAGCTGGTCGTCCCGGACGACCACTGCGGTGCCCGCTACGTCAGTGCCGTCACCACCGTCTGGCTCGGCCCCCTCGGCGACCCTGCGCACCCCACCGCGTAACGCGCCGCAGCGCACGTCGCACCCCGGAAGAGCTCCAGCGCGATGCGGTACGGCCCGGCCTTGCCCGCGTAGTGGGCGAGCAGGTGCCGCAGCATCGGCAGCCGCCCGTCGCCCGGGGGGCCTGCGCCGGGGCGGCCGCGACGTTCCGCATGCCGTACGCGGGTGCGTCGAACTCGGCCTGTGCCCAGCTCCGGGCCCAGTTCTTTCGGATCATGACCACGGCGGCGTAGCCGAGGATGCCCGACAGACCGAGGACGAGGTGGGTCACGGCGCAGCATCATCCCTGGTCGCGGGGGTCCGGGCAATGCGGTAAAAGCACTCGCCGGAGCCGGGTTTCCGTGCCAACATGCCCCATATGGGGACGATTCTGCACGGCGCCCTGGTCACGCTGCGACCGGCCACCACCGACGACATCCCGGCCCTGGCGGCCATCCGCGGCACGCCGGAGGTGTTCGCCCGCTGGCGGGGCGGTGACGACCTGCCCGCCGAGGTCGCCAACGACCTGGAATCACCCGACACGGAGACGTTCGCGATCGACCTGGGCGGCCAGGTGGTCGGCGCCATCCAGTGGTACGCCAACAACGACGACGAGTACCGGCACGCCGGGATGGACCTCTACCTCGATCCGACGGTGCACGGCCTGGGTCTGGGGACGGACGCGGTGCGCACCATGGCCCGGTACCTGGTGCACGACCACCACTACCACCGGCTGGTGATCGACCCGGCCGCGGACAACCTCGCCGCGATCCGCTGCTACACCAAGGTCGGCTTCCGTACGGTCGGCACCATGCGCCAGTACGAGCGCGGTTCGGACGGCACCTGGCACGACAACCTGCTGATGGATCTGCTCGCGGACGAACTGCTCGACGGCTGACGGCGGTTCGCGCGGGCCCGGCGGGCGGCGCGTGGCGGCGCGTGGGCGGTGCAAGGGTGTACAGACATCTTGTCGCCTACCCGCCCAGACCTGTACAGACATCTCGCGGCCACATGATCGGCCGGAACTGATCTCCTGGCGTTCTTCCCGACGTACCGATCGGTAGCTAGCGTTCGTCCGCCAGTCCCCGACCGCCGGCCACCCCGGCGCCGGGCCCCGCAGGGTAGACGAATCCCCAGGAGAACGCCCATGCTCTCGCGTCGCACGGCCACCGCCCTCACCTCGGCGGCCGCCGCCGCACTGCTGGTCGGCGGCACCGCCCCGGCCGCCACCGCCGGCACCCCGGCGAGCCCCACCACGCTGTCCGTCTTCGCCTTCAACGTCGACCTCGGCACCGCCGTCGTCGACAGCACCCAGAACGAGCAGGCCGCCCGCCGCACCCCGGTGATCGAGCAGATCGTCCGTCAGCACAACGCCGATGTCGTCATCCTGGACGAGCAGTTCAACAACAGCTCGACCGCCGACATCAACGCCAAGCTCGCCGACCTCTACCCGTACCGCACCCCGGTGGTCGGCGGCACCTGCTCCGGCGGCGGCTGGACGGGCATCAGCGGCAACTGCTCCAACTCGTGGTTCGTCATCAACGGCGGCACGATGATCCTCTCCAAGTACCCGATCGCCGCCCAGTACGCCCACGTCTTCGCCAACTCGACGTACGGGACCTGGGACTACCACGCCAACAAGGGCGCGGCGCTGGTCAAGGTGACCAAGAACGGCAGCGCCGCCTGGGTGGTCGGCACCCACCTCCAGGCCGACGAGTCGGACGTCTCCACCGACACCACCCAGTCCACCCGGCTCGGCCAGCTCTCCGAGATCCGCGCCTGGGTGGACGGGATCGTCGGCAGCGGCGCGCCGGTGCTGATCGGCGGCGACCTCAACGTCGAGTACGTCCACGGCCAGGGCCGCGGCGACTACACCAACGCCCAGAACGCGGTGAACGGCGTGCTCGGCACTCCGGCCACCGACCCGGGCCAGAACCTGACCACCATGGACTGCTCGGTCTCCGCCTGGTGCCAGTACATGTCCGGCGTCGAGACCTTCCCCAAGGACTACCGGGACGACCTCGACTACATCGGCTACCTCAACGCCCCGGGCCGCCCGGTGCCGACCGGGATGTCGACCGTGAAGGTCGACTTCGACCCGCAGGCGGGCTGGGCGCCGGGGCAGCTCGACACCAACGCGCCCAGCGACCACTACCCGGTCGAGGCCACCTTCCAGCTGAACTGACGCCCGGCGGCCGAACCGACGCGCGGTGCTGAACTGACGCGCGGTGCTGAACCGACGCCCGGCGAGGTCGAGCAGCGGTCAGTCCAGGGCCGCCCGGTCCGGTGCCGGGCAGCCGCAGGAGCGCCGCACCACCAGTCGGGCCGGGAAGGTCCGGGCGCCGGTGGCGCGGCGCTCGGCCCCGCCGAGGACGAGCTCCAGCGCGGCGCGGGCCATCTCGTCCTGCGCGGTGGTGACGGTGGTCAGCGCGGGCCCGGCGATCACCGCCTCGGCGATGTCGTCGAAGCCGGCCACCGCGAGGTCCTCCGGCACCCGGATCCCCAGGTCGTCGGCGGCCCGCAGCAGGCCGATCGCCTGGTCGTCCGTCGCGCAGAACACGGCGGACGGCCGGTCGGGGCGGGCCAGCAGGGCGAGCGCCTCGGCGTGCGCCCGGACGCGGTCGAACGGCGCCGGGGTGAGCCGCCCCTCGGTGGGCAGCCCGGCGTCCTCCATGGCGGCGACCCAGCCGGCCGTCCGCCCGGTGACCGGGTCGTGCGGGCTGAGCGCGCGGGTGCCGCCGAAGCAGTGCACCTCGGCGTGCCCGTGCCCGAGCAGGTGGCGGACCACCTCGCGGGCGCCGCCCTCGTCGTCCGCGACCACGGCGACGCCGTCGGCGCTCTCCGCACGGTGGTGCAGCAGCACGACCGGGGTGCCGTCGGCCACGTCGAAGCCGGTCAGCCCGGGGGTGGCCGGGTCCTGGGTGACCAGGATCAGGCCGTCCACCTGCATCCCGAGGAAGGCCCGGATGTAGTGCGCCTCCCGCTCGTCGGCGTAGTCGGAGTTGCCGATCAGCAGCAGCCGGCCGTGCTCGGCGGCGGCCTGTTCGACGGCGTGCGCGAGCCCGGCGAAGAACGGCTGCCGGGCGTCCGGCACGACCATCCCGAGCAGGTTGGTCCGCCGCCGCGCCATCGCCTGGGCGACCCGGTTGGGCCGGTAGCCGAGCTCCTCGACCGCCGCGAGCACCCGCGCCCGGGTCGCCGGCGCCACCGGCCGCGGCCCGTCGTTGATCACATAACTCACGACCGCCGTGGACGTCCCCGCCGCCCGCGCCACATCGTCCCGTGTCACCCTTGCCATGACCGTTGAGCCTACACACCGCCTCCGACCAGCCGGTTTCCCGTGGGTCCGGCGGTCCCCGATCGGCTTGCCGAAGTCGGCCCGGCCGTCACTGTCCCGGCTGTGAGAACCCCCGGCCGTGAGCACCCCCGGCCGTGAGCAGCCCCGGCCGTGAGCAGCCCCGGCCGTGAGCAGCCCCGGCCGTGAGCAGCCCCGGTCCTGAGCGCACCCGGGCTCAGTCGGCGTCCGGGACGAGCACCGTCAGCGAGGTCTCCTGCAGCAGGAAGCCCAGCGACTCGTAGAGGCGGCGGGCCGGGTTGCCGTCGGTCACCGCCAGGTGCAGGTCGGCGATCCCGCGCGCGGCGGCGTCCGCGACCGCCCGGCGCAGCAGGTCGGCGCCGAGGCCGCGGTAGCCGCGCTGTGGGTGGCGGAAGACCTCGGCGACCCACGGCCGGCCGTCGCGGTCGGTCAGGATCACCCCGGCGACCACGCGGTCCTCGGCGTCCACGGCGAGCAGGCTGGACGGCAGGACCGGGCCGATGGCCTTCCCGGCGAGCAGCAGGCCGAGTCGGTCGGAGAGCGCCTGGGCGTCGTCGCCCGGGAAGCGGTCGACGTGCCCGGGCCCGAAGGCGGCCCGCCAGGCCTCGAACAGCTCCTCGGGCGCCCGGTCGCAGGGCACCGCCCGCAGGCCGTCGCGCAGTCCCCCGCGCAGGCCGTCGGGCAGCGGCGCCCCGGCCCAGTCGGCGGGCGGGGGGTCGGCGCGCAGGTCCCGGCGGAAGGTGTGGGCGTGCCGCAGGACCGTCGCGCCGTCCGCCGCCAGGCGCTGCCCGAGTTCGGGGCTGCCGGAGACCACCCACCCGGGCAGCTCGGCCCGGATGAACCCGGCCGCGTCCACCGACTCGTCCAGCACCTGCAGCAGGTCGGCCCAGGGCAGGCCCTCCCGCTCGCCCGGCTGGTAGCGCAGTACCGGATTGCCGTCGCCGTCGTGCCTGACCACCCAGTCGGCCTCAGCCATGGCCCACCCCTTTTCGCGAGTTCGCCGGAGATCGTTCGTCGGCGGCTCATGCTGGCCAGAACCGGGCGCTCGGGGCAACCGGTTTTCCGGCAGCGGGCTTCGGGACAGCGGGATTCGGGACAGCGGACTTGGGGGCGGCAGGCCGTCGGGAAGCGCGGCGGCCGGCGCCGGGCTCAGGCCACCACCGCGGCGCGGACGCAGAGCACGTCCGGCAGGTGGGAGATCAGCAGCGACCAGTTCTCGCCCTCGTCCCGGCTGCCGTACACGTCGCCGGTCCGGTTGCCGAAGTAGATCCCGGCCGGGTCGGCGTCGTCGGTGCGCAGGGCGTCGCGCAGCACGATGCCGTAGTGGTCCTCGCCGGGCAGGCCGTCGGCGAGCTGCTGCCAGCTGGTGCCGCCGTCGGTGGTGCGGAAGACCCGGCAGCGGCGGCCGGGCGGGATGCGGTCGTCGGAGCCGCCGAGCGGGAAGAGGTAGGCGGTGTCGCCCCGGCGGGGGTGGGCGGCGACGGCGAAGCCGAACTCGGCGGGCAGCCCGTCGACGATCGAGCGCCAGCCGGCGCCCCAGTCGTCGCTGCGGTAGACGCCGCCGTGGTTCTGCAGGTAGAGCCGGTCGGGGTTGACCGGGTCCGGGGCGATCTTGTGCACGCACTGGCCGAACTCGGGGTACTGGCTCTCCTGCGGGAGGAACTCGGCGCGCAGCCCGGTGTTGGAGGGCTCCCAGCTGTCGCCGCCGTCCTTGCTGCGGTAGACGCCGCCGCTGGAGACGGCGACCAGCAGCCGTTGCGGGTCGTGCGAGTCGGTGAGGATGGTGTGCAGGCCCTGGCCGCCGTAGCCGGCGCCCCACTGCGGCCGCTGGGGGTGTTCCCAGAGCGACTCCAGCAGGGCGAACGTCTCGCCGCCGTCGGTGGAGCGGAACAGCGCGGCGGGCTCGGTGCCCGCGTAGACGACGCCGGGGGCCTCGCCGCCGGCGGGCTGCAGCTGCCAGACCCGGGTGAGCGAGGCGCCGGTGGACTCGGGGAAGCGGATGGCCGGCTGCGGCGGCTCGTACCAGTGCGCGCCGAGGTCGTCGGAGCGCCAGACCGAGGGCCCCCAGTGGCTGCTGTCGGCGCCGACCAGGATTCTGGTGCGGCCCTCGCGGCGGTCGACGGAGACGGAGTAGATCGCGTTCATCGGGAAGTGCGGCCCGCTGAACTCCCACGTCAGCCGGTCGCGGCTGCGGCCGAGAAAGAGGCCCTTCTCGGTTCCGACGGCCAACAGCACTTCGGTCATGCCTCACACCACCCTGGTCACGAGCGCGGCCCCCGGGACGGCCCCCGACTGCCAGTGTCCCGCCGTCCACCGGTGGTCACATCTCGCCGCGCCGTTCACCCGGGAGGCCGTCCTTGACCCGGAAGGCCGTCCGCCCGGCCGGGGGCCGCACTTGCGGCCAGGGGCCCTACCCCCGGCAGCCCTCCAGCAGCCGCAGCCAGACCTCGCTGATCGTCGGGTACGCGGGCACCGCGTGCCAGAGCCGGTCGATGGGCACCTCGCCGACCACCGCGACGGTCGCCGAGTGCAGCAGTTCGGCCACGCCGGGGCCGACCAGGGAGGCGCCGACGAGCACCTGGCGGTCCAGGTCGAAGACCACCCGGGCCCGGCCGCGGTAGTCGTCGCCGTACAGCGAGGCCCCGGCGACGGCGCCGAGGTCGTGGTCGACGGTCTTGACCCGCAGCCCGGCCTCCTCGGCGGCGGCCAGGGTCAGGCCGACGGCGGCGACTTCCGGTTGCGTGAACACGACCTGCGGCGCGCCCGCGAGGTCGGCGGACGCGGCGTGCGCGCCCCAGCGCGCGGTGTCCAGCGGGCGCCCCTGGGCGCGGGCGGCGATCGCCGCGCCCGCGATCCGGGCCTGGTACTTGCCCTGGTGGGTGAGCAGCGCCCGGTGGTTGACGTCCCCGGCGGCGTACAGCCACTCGCCGTCCACGCCGAGCACCGTGCAGCTGTCGTCCACCTCCAGCCAGTCGCCCGGCTTCAGCCCGACCTGCTCCAGCCCGATGTCGGCGGTGCGCGGGGCCCGGCCGGTCGCGTACAGCACCTCGTCGGCGGTCAGCTCCGCGCCGTCCTCCGCGCCGCTCCTGAGCGTCAGGGTCACCGGCCCGGAGCCGTCCGCCCGCTGCACCCCGGTGACCTCGGTGCCGAAACGGACGTCCACCCCGGCCTTGCGCAGGCCCTCGGCGACCAGCTCGCCCGCGAACGGCTCCATCCGCGGCAGCAGCCCCTCGCCGCGAACCAGCAGCACCACCTCGGCGCCGAGCGCCCGCCAGGCGGCGGCCATCTCCACCCCGACCACCCCGCCGCCGACCACCGCCAGCCGCCCGGGCACGGCCGGCGAGCCGGTGGCCTCCCGGTTGGTCCACGGGAGGGCCTCGGTCAGCCCCGGCACGTGCCCGGGCAGCACCGGACGGCTGCCGGTGGACACCACGACGGCGTGCCGGGCGGTGAGCACCCGCTCGCTGCCGTCCTCGGCCTCCACCGTCACCGTCCGCTCGCCGGCCAGCCGGCCGTGGCCGCGGACCAGGTCGATGCCGGTGTCCCGCAGCCACCGCACCTGGCCGTCGTCGCTCCAGTGCGAGGCGAAGGAGTCCCGCCGGGCCAGCACCGCGGCCGGGTCCAGCCGTCCGTCGCCGACCGCCTCCCGGGAGCCGGCCACCGCGCG
Organism: Kitasatospora sp. NPDC034035; assembly: GCF_055575755.1. Lineage (NCBI taxonomy): Bacteria > Bacillati > Actinomycetota > Actinomycetes > Kitasatosporales > Streptomycetaceae > Kitasatospora > Kitasatospora sp. NPDC034035. The sequence continues at coordinate 301,748 of NZ_JBVISA010000008.1, forward strand.
GGCGTCGGCCAGCGCGGCCGACGGGCGCAGCAGCGCCTTGCTCGGCATGCAGGCCCAGTACGAGCACTCGCCGCCGACCAGCTCGGCCTCCACGATCACCGTGCGCAGCCCGGCGGCGACCGTCCGGTCCGCCACGTTCTCGCCGGTCGGGCCGGCCCCCAGGACGATGACGTCGTACTCCTCGGCGGTGCTGGTCATGCCCGGTCCTCCGTGGTCTCGATGGCCACCCCGGCCCGCAGGGCGAGGGTGACGGGCGTGCGTTCGCAGATGTCGAGCAGTCGGGCGCGCTGGGCCCCGTCCAGGTCGCCGGTCAGGGCGACCCGGCGGGAGATCCGGCCCCGGCTGCCGTCCGTTTCGTACCCGAGCCTCACCCGGACCGCCTGCAGCGGCCACTTCTTGCGGTCGGCGTACATCCGCAGGGTGATCGCGGTGCAGGAGCCGAGGGAGGCGAGCAGCAGCGCGAACGGTTCCGGCCCGCTGTCCGAGCCGCCGCGCCGCACCGGCTCGTCCGAGGTCAGCGCGTGGGTGCCGGCCTTGACGTCCACGTGGTACGGCGGGTCGGCGGCGCTCCCGGTGACCAGCGCGGTGGTGACCCGTCCGAACTCGGGCCCGGCGGCAGGCGGTTCGGTACGGCCGGTCTGCTCGCTCATGAGTCTCGCTCTCCGCTCGGGTACGGCGTTGGGCCCATCCTGCCGGGTCGGGCGTGCCTTCGCGACGGTCGGACACGCGCAGGACGCGCAGGGGACACGCCCGTGCACGCGGGGGACAGGCCTGCGCACGCGGGGGCACCCAGGACACGCGGGGGCGCCCCAGGACACGCGGGGGCACCCCAGGACACACGGGGGCACCCCAGGACACACGGGGGACGGGCCCGGGCATGGGGGACAGGCCGGGGGCTCAGATCGCGGCGAGCTCCGCGAGCACCGCCGCCGTGTCGGCCGGACGGGAGAACATCGGCCAGTGCCCGGTGGGCAGTTCGCGCAGTTCCCAGTTCGGCGCGGCCATCCCGGCGAAGTACGGGTGGCCCGCCGCGATCAGCTCGCGGACCTGGGAGAGCGGGAAGGAACAGGACACCAGCGCGTGCGGCAGGGCGGCCCCGGCGCCGGTCAGCCGGAGCTCGTCCCGGTACGCCCCGGCCGGGTGCGGGGTGGCGAGGGAGCGGACCCGCGCCAGGGTGGCCTCGTCCAGGCCCCCCAGGCCGGCGCCGTGGGTGTCCAGGTACTCCCAGGACGGCATCGGGAACCGGCCGTCGACCACCGAGGCCTCGGCCATCTGCCGGTAGTCGGGCTGCCAGAGGTCGTGGAGCGCGGAGCCGTCGACCAGCGGGACGCTGTCCAGGTAGACCACCCGGCGGATCCGCTCCGGCATCCGGTCCGCGAGCCCGCCCACCGGGGCGCAGGCGCCGCTGTGGGCGACCAGCACGACGTCCCACAGGTCCTCGCGGACCAGCAGGTCGGCCAGGTCGGCGATGTGCTCCTCCAAGCCGAACTCGCCGGACTCGGCCGCCCGTTCGGCCACCCCGGGCAGGCTCACCGGGTGGACGCGGTGCCCGGCGGCGCGCAGCGGCGCGGCCACCTCGTCCCAGGCCCAGGCACCGAGCCAGAACCCGGGGACCAGTACGAACGTGCTCATGGCGGATCACTCCTTCGTCGGCGGGGCCTCCGCGGAGGCCGCTGTCACCGACGACTCTAGGAGCGGATCCCGATCGGCACCCGCGGCGTGGTCCCGGAAGCGGGGGAGCGGGCACGGCGGGGGCCCGGGGGGACGACGCTCCCCGGGCCCCCGCCGACCGCTCGCGGCTCAGGCCTGGCCGCCGGCCGCCTGCTCCTCGGCGACCTTGCGCTTCACCTCGGCCATGTCCAGGTTGCGGGCCTGGCCGATCAGGTCCTCGAACACCGCCTCCGGCAGCGCGCCGGCCTGCGAGAAGACGAGCACGCCCTCACGGATGATCGCCAGTGTCGGGATCGACTGGATGCCGAACGCGGAGGCGAGCTCCTGCTGCGCCTCGGTGTCCACCTTGGCGAAGACCAGGTCGGAGTGGCGCTCGGCCGCCTTCTCGTACACCGGGGCGAACTGGCGGCAGGGACCGCACCACCCGGCCCAGAAGTCGATGAAGACGAAGTCCTTGCCCTCCGGGCCGGGGACGATGTCGTCGAAGTTCTCCTTGGTCAGCTCGACCGTGCTGCTCATCTCGCGATTCCTTCCCTTCCGGAGGCTGCGGTACAGGCCATGTGCCCGCGACAACGGTGCTGCTCGGCACCGTATTCCGGGGGTGTCCGGCATTCCGTGGCCGTCCTGCGGCCATCCGGCGCCCGGCATTGAGCAACCGGTCGCCACCGCCCGTACAGAAGGGTGTCCAGTCCGTTCAGACCGCGGGAGGCACCCCATGCGCAGCACACCCCGCACCCGCCGGGCCGCCGTGCTGGCCGCCTCCGGCATCGCGGTGGCCGCCCTGATCGCCGGCTGCGGGTCGTCCGGAGGAAGCAAGTCCAGTACGCCGAGCATGTCGGGCAGCCCGACCGCCCCGGCGAGCGCGACCCTGCAGACCGCCACCGACCCCAAGCTGGGCACGATCGTCACCGACAGCGCTGGCTTCACGCTCTACCGCTTCGACCAGGACGAGAGCAACCCGCCGGAGTCCTACTGCAACGGCAGCTGTGCCACGACCTGGCCGCCCGAGCACGTCAACGGCGACGTCACGGTCAAGGGCATCGACAGCAAGCTGGTCGGCACGGTCACCCGCTCCGACGGCACCAAGCAGGTCACCGTCAACGGCTGGCCGGTCTACCGCTACTCGCCGGACGCCAAGCCCGGCGACACCAAGGGCCAGGGCGTGGGCGGCACCTGGTTCGCGGTGACCCCGAGCGGTGGCAAGGCGGGCACCGGCACGAACTCCAACCCGATGCCCAGCACCCCGGGCTACTGACCGATGTCGACCGCCCTCGACCAGGAGGCCCGGGTGCGCAACGATGAAGTGGTGACCGAGGAGCACCCCGTCGACGGCACGGCCGGCCACGGCACGAGGGCGTCCGACGAGGAGTTGATGCGCGCCCTGTACCACGAGCACGCCGGTCCGCTCTTCGGCTTCGTGCTCCACCTGGTCGCCGGCGACCGGCAGCGGGCCGAGGACGTCGTCCAGGAGACGCTGGTCCGCGCCTGGCGCAACATCCACCGCCTCGACCCGGCGGCGGGCTCGCTGCGGCCCTGGCTGGTCACGGTCGCCCGGCGGATCGTGATCGACGAGCACCGAAGCGCCCGGGCCAGGCCCCGCGAGGTGGACGCGTCGGCCCTGGAACTGCTGCCCGCCGAGGACGAGCTCGACCGGGCACTGCGGATGATGACCGTCGCGGACGCGCTCGGCGACCTCTCGCCGGCGCACCGCGAGATCATCGTCGAGACCTATCTGAAGGGCCGCACGGCCAACGAGGCGGCCGCCGAACTCGACATCCCGGCCGGGACCGTACGGTCGCGGGTGTTCTACGCACTGCGCTCGCTCAGGCTCGCGCTGGAGGAACGGGGAGTGACATCGTGACCAAGCGCCCCGACCCCGAGCCCGGCCGCCCGGAGCACATTCCCGGCGGGCCGGACGGCGTGCCCGGCGGCCCGGAGCACACCGACGCCGGCGCCTACGTCCTCGGCCTGCTGGAGCCCGCCGAGCGCGCCGCCTTCGAACGGCACCTGGCCGACTGCCCGCAGTGCGCCGAGCAGGTGTCCGAACTCGGCTTCGTTGAACCACTGTTGGCCGAGTACGCGGCCTCCGCGACGGCCGCCGGGCTGGACCCGGCCGGCCCCGCCCCGCACCCGGACCCGCGGCTCCTGGACCGGCTGGTCGCCGAGGTCGGCACCGTCCGGCGGCGGGGCCGGGTGCGGCGACTCGTCCTGGCCCTGGCCGCGACCGCGATGGTGGCGGCGGGCCCCGCCGTCACGGCCGCGGTGCTCACCGCCGACAGCACCCCCGCCGTGGTCGCCGTGGCCGAGCAGTTCAGCGCCACCGACCAGGCCACCGGCGCGCACGCCACCGTCGGCGTGGACGGCACCACCTGGGGCAGTCGGGTCAGCATGCAACTCTCCGGTGTCCAGGGCCCGTTGACCTGCAGTCTGGTCGCCGTCTCGCACAGCGGCGGACAGCAGACGGTGAACACCTGGACCGTCCCGGCGAGCGGCTACGGGGACCACGGCGGCGTGCTGCGCACCACCGGCGGCGCGGCCCTCCAGCCGGGCGACATCGACCACTTCGAGGTGCGGGTCCAGACCACCGGCGCCCTCCTGGTCGCCGTCCCCGCCCACCAGGCCTGACCCGCCTCCCCGCCCACGAGGGCCCGACCTGCCCCGCCTCCCCGACCCGCCCCCCGACCCGCCCCCCGCCTACGCGGCCCGACTCAGTACGGCCCGTGCACGTAGTGGTACGCGGCCAGCCGCTCGATCCGGGCCGTCCCCCGGACCCCGGGCCAGTGCGGATTCGGCTCGCCGGTGCCGGACATGTGCTCCCGCCGCCACGTGCGGCTCCAGCCGACCCGGAGCGTCGGCTCGAAGTTGTGCCAACGCCCGCACGGGCAGGGCGTCAGCACCCGCGCGCAGGAGCGGCACAGCTCGGCGTGGCCGTCGCAGCTCGGCAGTGACACCGGCGGGCCCTCCTCCCCGCAGGCCGGGCAGCCGGGCAGCTCGGCGCCGTCCAGCAGCGCGTTCTGCCGCCGGACGTAGTCGGGCAGGCTCAACGGCGGGTGCAGAAAGGGGTCGTGGTGCCACGCCGTGTCCGGCGAGCCCCACCGGTAGCGGTACCGGTCCCACCACGGCGTCACCGGCGGCTCCCGCAGTCCGGCCCGCTTCTGCGCCCGGCGCTGCGCCCGGTACTCCTCGGCCCGGGCCCGCCACAGCTCCCGCGCCTCGTGGAGCTCCTCCACCGCGCGGAGCAGCGAGTCCGGGTCCGTCTCCAGGTACCGGGGCATCCGGGCACTGACGGTGAGGTGGTGGTACGTCGCCCGCAGGCCGTAGGGGGCGAAGCAAGTCAGGCAGGTCCGCAGCGCGCTGTGCCGCCGGTACAGCGGGAGGGAGGTGTCGTGCACCCGGGCTCGGTGGGTGTGGAAGCTGGTCATGCCGGTGGCTCCAGGTCCAGTGCCCGGGCGAGGGCGGCGGTGACGGCGGCGGCGTGGTCGGGCAGCTGCCGCTCGGCCCAACCCGTCGCCAGGGCCAGGAAGTCGCGCAGGTCCTGTTCGGCGCCGGCGAGCAGCCGGCGCAACTCGTCCAGCGACAGCTCGATGACCGGGCTGTCCGCGTCCTCGGCGTCCTGGGTGAGCCGGACGACCCGGCCGACGCACTCGGCCCGGGCGTCCGGGTCGTGGCCGAACCAGGCCGTGCCCGTGCCGTCGGCCACGGTCAGCCACTGGCGCCACTCCTCCAGGCCGGTGCAGCAGCCCGGTTGGAAGACGGCGCCGGTGGCGGGGTCGGTCACCCGGAACCCGCCGGGGGCGAAGAGGTCCGGCATGGTGAGCAGCCCGTGCAGGAAGGCGCCCAGCGGATCCTCCGGGCGCGGACCGCGCTCGTCGTCCTCGTCGGGGTCGACGTCGTTGCAGTCGGTGAGCCGCCACACCGCCGTGCCCACCTCGGCCGGCGTCAACTCCCCGTTCAGCACCAGGTATCCCCAGGGCTGCTGCTCGCCCGTGGGCCAGAGCGCGAAGTCGTCGGGGGCGAAGATCTCCAGGACCGGCTGCATCGACATCATCCGGCGATCATGCCGGAGGGCGGCTGCGCCGGGCACGGCATTTACGCCGCGTCCGCCGCGATCCCGGCCGGCACCCGCCCGCAGCGCCGGGCGAAGGCGCGGTGGGCGAGCGGGAGCAGCGGGCCGGCCAGCCGGGCGTACCGGGCGACGGGTCGGCTGAAGGCGGTGACGGTGAACCAGACCGCCTGGTCCGGCCCCATCTCGACCAGGAAGGTCTCCTCGCCGCGGGCCGGATGGCCGTGCCGCGTCCCGTGGGTGAAGCCGTAGCGGTCCGGGCCGTCGACGGCGGTCAGGACCCGGTTCGGGGCGCCGACCCGCAGCGGGCCGACGCCGATCGCGCAGTGGACGGCGACGCCGGGGGCCGCCTGGTCCGCCTCGGCGTCGATCCGTACGCCCGCCAGCCGGTGCATCCGCCAGCCGAGCAGGGCGGCTCCGGCGACCCCGAGTGCGGCGTGGCCGTGGCCGATCAGCGCCCGGTGCCGCAGGTGGTGGTAGCCGTCGGGCAGTGCGCCGGTGGCGCTGGCGCCCTGTTCGGGGTAGCTGTAGTCGTTCACCGGTGGGCCTTCGGGGTGTTGAGCCGGCGCCAGGCGAGGAGGGCGCAGAGGGCGAAGCCGAGCGCGTTGCCGACGCCGTGGGTGGCGGCCATCCAGGTCAGGGTGGGGTGGGGGAGTCCGGCGGCCCGGCCGAGGGCCCACCAGAGGGCGAGCACCATGGTGAGCGCGAGGACGGCCGAGGAGAGGGCGAACAGTCGGGCGGTGGCGGCGTCGCCGCCGCGGGGGCGCAGCTCGCGCCAGGTGACCAGGCCGACCAGCCACATGCCCGTGGTCAGCACGAGGGCCCCGGCGAACTGCCACCAGTCGCCGAGGAAGTACCCGGCCAGCACCAGCAGGGTGCCCGCCGGGACGCTGAGCGCCGCGCAGCGGGCCGCGGTGGAGGTCGCGGCGGAGGGCGCGGTGGAGCCGAGGCCTGCGGCCGGGGCGGCGGCGCGGCAGACCAGCCCGGCGACCAGGGCGGCGGTGAAGCCGGCGTAGTGGAAGTGCGGGACGGTGAGCGCCAGGACGTGCGGCTCGAAGCCGAACAGCGGGTAGCCGGAGCGTTCGGCGACCAGGGCGACCCCGGCCACCGAGGGCGCGGCGAGCGCGGTGAGCACGGCGATCTCGGCGGGCACCAGCGAGCGGGTGCGGGCCAGCCGCAGCGGCGCGTGCAGGGCGATGACCAGGGTGCCCAGGGCGTAGACGGTGGCGGGCCCGGCGGCGAGGCCGCCGCGCGGCAGCCAGAGCGAGAGCGCGCCGGGTACGGCGGCGAGTGGCCAGAAGCGGCGGACCCGGGCGAGCCCGGGTTCGTCGATCAGGGCGAGGCCGAGCGGGACGACGGCGCCCATGCCGAGCAGGACCAGCAGGTCCACCAGTTCGGTGGTGCCCTTGCCCATGGCGGACACACCCCCCTTGAACGCGTTCAAATGAGCTTCGCGGCCGACTCTACGCCGCTGACTTGAACGCGTTCAATCTGCCCCCGACGGAGGCCCGGTCCCGGCTGCCTGGTGTTCACGGTGGGTGCGGCGCACTCTGGAGGAGTAACCGATGGAGGTGATCCGCCATGCAGACTCTGGTCGGTTGGCACATCGACATGGAGTTCCGTGAGGACGGTCCGCGCACCAGCGCCGCCGCCCTGCTCCGGCTCGGCGACGGGACCGAACTGCGCGCCCACGGCTACAGCAGCCGCCACCCCTCCGACCCGGACCAGCTACGGGTCGGCGAAGAGGTCGCGGGCGCCCGCGCGCTCAACGACCTCGCCTCCCAACTGCTCACCAAGGCCCACGGTGAGATCCAGGAGGTCAGCCCGATCCCGACCCACCCGCTGACGTGAGTGCCCCGCACCCGGACGGCGGCGGCACCGGACCGGCGCCGTCCCGTCCACGGATCCCGCTGATCTGCCCGCGCTGCGGGCACGAACAGCAGGTCGTGCCCGGCGGTCCGGACCGGGCGATCAAGGTCGTCCACGTCGGGACCGGCCGCGAGGCCTGCGAGCCCGGGGACCTGGCGCGGGCGCCGGACGACGACACCTGAGCCGCCGGGGCCCGGGCTGTCGAGCCCCGAGCCGCAGGCCCCCGGGCGAACCCTGCGCCGACGCCGACGCCGACGCCGACGCCGACGCCGACGCCGACGCCGACAACGCCGTGCGCCGGAAACGCCGTGCGCCGGGACCCCGTCCCCGGGTCCGGCGCACGGCGGGCTCTGCTGCCCTGGCGGCGGTCTCAGTTGACGCAGTACGTGCCCGGCGGCCGCCACTCCGGCCCGACCAGCCGCTGCTCCAGCGTGTTCGGGGTGATCCGGATCCCGACCGTCCCGTCCAGCCCGACCCGGAACCGGCTGCGGGCCAGCACGATCAGGGCCGTCAGGCCGTACTTGTTGATCAGCGAGGTGCGGTAGCGCGCGGTCGCGTCGGCGTCGCAGAGCCGGGCGCGGGCCGGGACGCTGCGGCCGGTCGGGCGCCCGTGGGCGTCGCAGGGGCCGATCAGCACCCGGGGGTGGCGGCGGATCCGTTCGGCCTCGCCCGAGTGGGCGGGGGTCCAGACCCCGAGCGCCGTGCCGTCCGGCACCACCCAGAGCTGGGAGTCGATCCGGGTGCCGTCCTCGTCGAAGGTGGTGAGCAGGAGGTGTCTGCTGTCGGCGAGTCGGTCGGTGCGGTCGTGCACGATGTCCTCCCTCTGGCGTCGGGGGCGGGTCAGTGCCCGTGGCCCTCGGTGATCTCGCGGTACTCCTCGACGGTGGGCTTGGGAATCTGTGCGTGCTCGCCGTGGAATCCGCGGGACAGCCTCGCGCGGGTGCGGGTGAGCACCCCTGCCGGGTGGGCGACTCCATTCTCGTCCACCGGGGCGGGCAGTTCGAGGGGGCGCGGCTGCTCGTGTGCCGTGAGCCGGTGGAGTTCGGCGGGCGTGAGCCCGGCGTGCACCTCGGTGAACTCGCCGTGCGGCAGCCGCTTGATGACGCCGGTCTCGCGGCCGTGCAGCACCTTGTCGCGGTCCCGGCGCTGCAGCCCGAGGCACCAGCGCTTGGTGACGGTGAAGACGATCACCGGGACGGCGAAGAAGCCGACGCGGGCGGCGTAGGTGATCGCGTTGAGGGACAGGTGCAGGTGGGTGGCGATGAGGTCGTTGCCGCCCGCCACGAGCGCCACCAGGTACAGGCTGATCCAGGCGGCGCCGAGTGCGGTGCGGACGGGCGCGTTGCGCGGCCGGTCGAGCAGGTGGTGCTCCCGCTTGTCGTCGGTGAGCCAGTTCTCCACGAACGGGTAGACCGCTATGGCGCCCAGGACCAGCGGGAACAGGGTGAACGGGATGAGCACCCCGAGGTTGAGGGTGTGGCCCCACAGGCCGACCTCCCAGCCCGGCATGATCCGGATCAGGCCCTCGGCGAAGCCCATGTACCAGTCCGGCTGGGCGTCGGTGGAGACCTGGTCGGGACGGTACGGTCCGTACGCCCAGATCGGGTTGACGGTCGCGATCGCCGCCAGCAGCGCGATGATGCCGAACACCAGGAAGAAGAACCCGCCGGCCTTGGCCAGGTAGACCGGCATCAGCGGCATGCCGACGACGTTCTTCTCGGTCCTGCCGGGGCCCGCCCACTGGGTGTGCTTGTGGTAGAAGACCAGGATCAGGTGTGCCACCAGGAGCCCGAGCATGATGCCGGGGATCAGCAGCACGTGGATGGTGAAGAACCGCGGCACGATGTCGTGGCCGGGGAACTCGCCCCCGAACAGGAACATCTGGACGTAGGTGCCGATCAGCGGGACGGCGAGGATCGCGCCCTCGATGAACCGGAGGCCGGTGCCGGAGAGCAGGTCGTCCGGCAGCGAGTAACCGAAGAAGCCGTCCAGCATGCCGAGGAAGAGCAGCAGGAAGCCGAAGACCCAGTTGATCTCGCGCGGCTTGCGGAACGCGCCGGTGAAGAACACCCGCATCATGTGGAGGAACATGGCCGCGACGAAGACGATCGCCGCCCAGTGGTGGATCTGCCGGATCAGCAGGCCGCCGCGCACCTCGAAGCTGATGTCCACGGTGGAGGCGTAGGCCTCCGACATCGCGATGCCCTTGAGCGGCACGTACGAGCCGGCGTAGACCACCTCGCCCATCGACGGCTTGAAGAACAGGGTCAGCCAGACGCCGGTCAGGATGATGATCAGGAAGGTGTAGAGGCAGATCTCGCCCAGCATGAAGGACCAGTGGTCCGGGAAGATCTTGCGGAGGTTCGCCCTGGCCAGGGTGTAGATCCCCAGCCGGCCGTCCGCCCAGTCGGCGGCCCGCTGCCCCCGCCCTGGGCTCTGATTCCGGGTCATGTCGCACGCACCTCGGTCCGAAGGAAACGGGGAGATGTCCCCGATTCGCACTGGGGTCCACCCTAAACGGGGGGTCATCCCCACTTTCAGCCGGGGGTCGGGTGAGGTGAGCATCGGGCGGAGGCGGAGGCGGAAGCAGTGAGGCGGCGGAAACGGCGAGCGGCCCGTCCGGTGTCGTGAGATACCGGACGGGCCGCGTACGCACCCGAGTGAAACCCCTGGGCGTCAGTGCACCAGCACCGGCACCTCGTCGGCCTTCGCGGCGCCCGCACCGGCGCCCGCACCCGACGTCGCGTCGGGGCGACCGGCGTTGATGAAGGTGAAGGCGACGGCGGCGGCTGCCACCAGGATCCCGAAGGACACCCAGATCGCGGTCGAGAAGCCGTGCACCATGCCCTGGAACTGCAGCGCCTTGGCGGCCTCCGGGGAGGCGGCGGCCGCGGCGGTGGCGTGCGAGGCCAGCCAGCTGGTGGTCGCGCTGGCCGCGATGGTGTTCAGCAGCGCGGTGCCGATGGCGCCGCCGACCTGCTGCGAGGTGTTGACCATCGCGGAGGCCACGCCCGCGTCGCGCGGCTGGACGCCGTACGTGGCGAGGCTCATGGCCGGCATGAACGCGGTGCCCATGCCGAGGCCCATCAGGATCAGGCCGGGCAGGATCAGCGCCGGGTAGGACGTGTCCAGGCTGATGTGGGTCAGCAGGAACATGCCCGCCGAGGCGACCAGGAAGCCGGGCGCCATCAGGTAGCGGGCCGGAACCCGGGTCATCAGCCGGGCGCCGATCTGGGTCGAGCCGGTGATCATGCCCGCCACCATCGGCAGGAAGGCCACGCCGGTCAGCACCGGGCTGTAGCCGAGCACGATCTGCAGGTAGTAGGTCAGGAAGAGGAACAGACCGAACATGCCGATCACGGCCATGCCCAGCGACAGGTACACCCCGCCGCGGTTGCGGTTCAGCACCACGCGCAGCGGCAGCAGCGGGGCCTTGACCCTCAGCTCCACCATCACGAAGGCGAACAGCAGCACGGCGGCCGCGGCGAACAGGCCCAGGGTGCTGCCGGCGGTCCAGCCGCTGGTCTCGGCCCTGGTGAAGCCGTAGACCAGCGAGACCAGGCCGGTGGTCACCAGCAGCACACCGGGGACGTCCAGCTTGCTGCGGTTGCGGCCCTCGGCGGGTTCGCGGATCACCAGCACCGCGCCGGCGGCGGCGGCGATGGCGAACGGGATGTTGACGAAGAAGGTCCAGCGCCAGTTCATGTACTCGGTCAGCAGGCCGCCGAGGATCAGACCGATGGCGCCACCGCCACCGGCGATCGCACCGTAGATGCCGAAGGCCTTGGCGCGCTCCTTCGCCTCGGTGAAGGTCACGGCGAGCAGCGACAGCGCGGCCGGCGCGAGCAGTGCGCCGAACACGCCCTGCAGGGCGCGGGCGCCGAGCAGCATCGCGGTGTTGACCGCGAAGCCGCCGAGCGCGGAGGCCAGCGCGAAGCCGGTCAGGCCGACGATGAAGGTCCGCTTGCGGCCCCAGAGGTCCGCGATCCGGCCGCCGAACAGCAGCAGGCCGCCGAAGGCCAGCGCGTAGGCGGTGATCACCCACTGGCGGTTGCCGTCGGTGATGCCCAGGTCCTTCTGGGCGGACGGAAGGGCGATGTTCACGATGGTCGCGTCGAGGACGACCATCAGCTGGGCGAGGCCGATGAATATCAGCGCTTTCCAGCGGCGGGGATCGGGCAGCGTCGCCGGTCGGGCGTCGGTTTGAGGCATGGGGGTACTCACTTCACGGTGCGTGGTGTGCGTGAACGGTCAACTGCCGTACGGGAACGGCTGGTTGCCGTACGGTGAAAGGTGCTCGAAGGCATGCCGGGGGCAGGCCGGGTCGGTGCCGCCCAGGAGCGCGGGTCGCCCGGTGCCGCCGGTCGGATCAGGTGTGGTGCATCGGTCAGTTCTGGGTCAGGAAGTCCTCGAAGGTCGCGGCCCGGCCGGGCAGGACCGAACGGGCCGGCGCGCGCAGGCCGTCCAGGAACAGCTGCAGGTGCCGGTGGACGAACTCGTCCAGCAGCCGGCAGGAGGTGCCCGGCAGCGGTCGGGTCAGCTGGCTCATCGCGATGAACAGGTCACCGTGGTCGACGTCCGGCCGCAGCTCGCCTGCCGCCCGGGCGCGCTCCATCAGTCCGCTCACGGCGGACCGCAGGCGCTCCCGGATCTCGGTCAACTCCGGGTCGTGCGGGTCGACATGGCTGGTGAACAGCGCGCACAGACCGCCGACCTTCTCCGCGACGGTCGCGTGCGCGAACCGCTGTAGAGCGTCGAACGGGCCACCGCCGTCAGCGGCGTCCGCCTCCGCCGCCGCCGTCTCGGCGAGAGCCAGGATGCGGTTCTTGACCAGCAGTGCCACCTCGCGGATCAGTGCCATCCGATCCGGGAAGTTCCGGTAGAGCGTGGCATTGCCGACCCCCGCCCGCTTGGCGATCTCGTCCAGCGGCACATCCGCACCGTGCTCGACGAACGCCTCCCGGGCCGCCAGCACGATCCGCTCCCGGTTCCGGCTCGCATCCGCACGCAACTTCGGCGTACGGACACTCCCCGCGGGACGAACCGACTCGGCGGCTACGGTGGTCACGACGACTGCTCCTTCAGGATACCGGGGAAGTTCTCCCCGCTTCTGCCAACGTAGTCGGAAACGGGGAATCTGTCCCCGGAATTTCCGCCACCCATGTGACCTGCGTCACACTGCGGGGTCGCCGGCGTCGACGGCGGGGCTCAGATTGAGCTCCAGCCGCCCCAGTAGGCCGGTCAGCGCGGCCCGGTCGGCCTCGTCCAGCCCGGTCAGGGTGACCGCCTCCAGCTCCCGCCAGGACTGCGCGACCTGATCGCGCAGGGCGCAGGCCGCCGCCGTCGCCTCGACCACCACGGCTCGCCGGTCGGTCTCGCTGCGCCGGCGCCGGACGAACCCGGCCTGCTCCAGCCGCTGCACCATCCGCGTCACGGTGGAGGCGTCCGTGCCGAGCTCCTCGATCAGTGCGGCCTGCGGCAGCGCCCCGCGCTCCCAGAGCAGCATCATCAGCAGCTCCTGCCCGGCGTGCAGGCCGTGCGGGCGCAGCAGGCGCTCCGCGTTCGCCCGGTGCAGGCGGGAGACCCGGGCGATGGCCTGGCTGATGCCGCCGGCCTCGGCGAGGGGGTTCGGGAGTTCAGGCATGGGTTCATTGTATGCGCAATCAGTTCTTCTCTTCTGGGGCCACCTCTTGCGCTGGGCATGCCTCAAGCGTTTACTTGGCCGCACAAGCAAATTGCTTGGCCGAACAAGTAACTGGGGGATCCGTCATGCGAGTCATCAGCGAGACCGTGCGCGTCAACGACCCGGCCAACCCCGACGAGGTGCACCTCACCCGGGACGACGTCTGGGCCGGCCTGGTGCGCAAGGCCGAGAACGCGGCGCCCGTCGTCGCCGCCATGGACGAGTGCACCGTGCTCGAGCGGACCGAGAAAGGCCTGATCCGCGAGGTCGTCTTCCACGGCGAGCGGGTGCGCGAGGAGATCGTCTTCCACCCGAAGACCCGCGTCAGCTTCTTCCGCGACGACGAGGCCGCCCGCTGGGTGATCCACAACGACATCGACGAGGACGAGCACGGCCTCACCCTCACCTTCCGCGGCGAACTCGACCTCGGCGGCGGAGAAGCCGAGGAAGCCGCCGCCACCCGCATGCACGGCGGCTACCTGCTGGCCATCCAGACCACCCTCAAGCTCACCCGCGAGGTCGTCCGGAACGCCTGACCCCTCGCGTCGCCCACCGGGCTGTCGGCTCAGCTCTGCTGGTCGACCGGGACTCCGCCGAGGTCACCGTGTTCAGCGAGCCCGACGGGGTGCGCTACACGAACGCTCGGACCCTCCCGTTCGGCAGGACCGTTCGGCTGCCGGACCCGGTGGGCATCTCGTTGGACACCGAGGCGTTGAAGAACTGGGTGCGCTGATCCCGGGCATGGCTTCCCCGGGGTGTCCGGGGTGGCGGCCTAGGCTGTGGGCGTCCCGGGCGGCCGGTGGGCCGTGGGAGTCGGGAGGGGCCCGGCGGCCGGGTGGGCGAGGAGGTTCGCGATGGGCAGCGGTGAGACCGCCAGGGTGCGTTGTGTGGCGGCCGTTCCGTGCTGGGTGAGCCTGATGGCCCGGGACCTGGAGAGGGCCAAGGGGTTCTACGGGCCGCTACTCGGCTGGGAGTTCGAGGCCGGGCCGGACCGCTTCGGCCCGTACGTGCACGCGGTGGTCGGCGGGGAGGCGGTGGCCGGGCTCGGCGTCGCGGGCGAGGGGGCGATCCCGCTCGCCTGGACCAGCTACTTCGGGACGGAGAGCGCCGACGCGGCCGCCGACGCGGTGCGTGAGCGCGGCGCGACGCTGGCGGTCGGCCCGCTGGCCTTCGACGCCGGGCGGGTGGCCTTCGCGGCGGACCCGGCGGGCGCGGTGTTCGGCATCTGGGAGGGCCCGCTGGGCCGGGCCCGGAAGCTGGAGCTGCCCGGCGCGCCGGTCTGGATCGAGCTGCGCACCCCGGACCCGTTCGCGGCGGCGCTGTTCTACGGCGAGGTGTTCCGCTGGGACGGCCGCGACCCGGAGCGCTTCGAGGTCCGCTGGGAGCACGACCGGGTGGTGCTGCGGGCCGAGGGGAACAACGTCGCGGCGCTGGCCAGGGAGCAGGCGGGCGGCCCGGCGGGGATGCCACCGCACTGGGAGGTGTCCTTCGCCGTCCCGGACACCGACCGGGCGCTGGCCCGGGCGGTCGAGCTGGGCGGCGCGGTGCTCGGCCCCGCCTTCGACTCCCCGTACGGGCGGGTGGCCCGGTTGCAGGACCACGAGGGCGCCCGCTTCGCGGTGATCAGCCTGGAGGGCTGACGAGGGGCTGACCAAGGGCTGACGAAGGACGACGAGGGGCCGGCGAAGGGCTGACCGGAGGGGTCAGGAGCCGAGCGCCTCGCGGTCCGCCCGTAGCCGGTCGCCGAGTGCGGCGCGTTCGGCGGCGGGCAGGGCCTTGCGGGCGGCGGCGAAGAGCTGCTTCTCCTCGCTGAGCAGGTGCCGCCGCAGGGTGTCGCCGAGGCCGTGCAGCAGGGTGTCGAAGACCGGGTCGTCGGGGCGGAGCGCCTGCAGGTCGGAGAGGTACTGCCCGATCGCCAGGTGGTCGTGGATGCTGCTGAACACCAGTGCGCCGCCGTCGGGCACGTCGTGCTGCACGAGCGGGAAGAGGTGTTCCTCCTCGGCGGCGCAGTGGGCGAACAGCAGGTCGGTCAGCCGGGTCACCAGGGGGCCGCGCCCGGGGCTGCCGGCCGGGGCGGCCTCGATCGCGTCGAGTAGTTCGGTGACCGCCCGGTGGTCGGCGGTGAACTCGCCGAGGATGTCCGGCCTGCGGCTCATGGCGCGCCCGCCTCTCGCTCGGAAACTGATCCCCGTACCTTCCAGTATCCGGCGTCGGGCGGTTCGGCCGGCTGGGCCCCCGGTCACCCTCCGTCCCGGTCACGCCGTGGTGCGGTCACTCTCCGTCCTGGCTGCCCCGCCGTCCGGTCACCCGGCGTCCCGCCGCCCGGTGAGGGCGAGCATGTGGGTCTGGGGGCTCGCGTCCTCGGTCACCGGCAGGGGCGGGTCGAAGAGCCCGCTGCCGGAGAGGTCCCCGTAGCCGGAGATCTCGCCGAGCGTGAAGTCGACGAGCTCGGCGGGGAGCCGGGTGCGCCGTCCGATGCCTTCGGCGAGGTCCCAGGTGTGGATGGTCAGGTCGGTGGTGAGCTGGTCCAGGTAGTACTGGCCGGAGACGTCGCCGAAGGAGAGGTGGACGGTCAGCTCGGTGGCGCCGGGGACGGCCCAGGCCTGTCGGGCGGCTTCGGCGGCGTCCGTCCAGGCGGCGACGGGGTCGTCGCCGAGTACGTCGCCGTCGAAGCGGCCGCCGACCTCGGTGATGGTGGCGCCCATCAGCAGTTCGGGCACCCAGAGCTGTTCGCCGGTGAGGTGGTTGACGAGGTCGCGGACGGACCAGTCGGCGCACGGGGTGCGGGAGTCCCACTGGTCGGGAGTGATCAGCCGGACGCGTTCGTCGAAGGCGGCCAGGGCTTCGGGGTACGGGGTGCCGGTGCGCGCGCCCCGCTGGTGTTGCCTGCGTTGAGCCATGTCTCCACCCTGCCCCGGTTCGGGCGGGGGTCGCGAGTCGCCCACGAAGCGTCAGTTGTTCAAATTCGAACTCCACGGTACGGTCGGGGGAGCGGCCGGTTCAAATTTGAACAATGGCGTCGGGGTGACGACCCCCGCCCGCCGCCTCACCGCACCCCCTCACGCCGGCCCCGGCCGGCGACGACCGACCCTCGATCGATGGAGACGCGCATGCCGAGCAGCAGCCCGAGCACGACCGCCGCCACCAGCCCCACCGTCAGCCCGGCCCGGGAGAACTCCGGGTCCGCGACGACCTCCCCGCACGCCTATGACGTCGGACTCCTGCTCCTGCGCCTGGTCCTCGGCCTGACCATGGCCGCGCACGGCAGCCAGAAACTGTTCGGCTGGTTCGGCGGCGGCGGGATCGACGGCACCGGTCACTTCTTCACCATGAGCGGCTACCCGGCCGGTCACGCCATGGCCGTGGTGGCCGGCCTCACCGAGACGCTGGGCGGACTCGGCCTCGCCGTCGGCCTGTTGACCCCGCTGGCGGGCGCCGCGATCGTCGGCACGATGGTCAACGCGATCGCTGTCACCTGGGGCGGCGGCTTCTTCGCCCCGAAGGGCAGCGAGTACGAGCTGCTGCTGACGGCCGGCGCCGCCGCGCTCGCGCTGACCGGTCCGGGCCGCTACGCGGTGGACCGCTTCCTGCCGGTGGTGCGGGCGCACCGCCTGGCGTACGGCGTGGCCGCCGTCGTGGTCGGCCTCGCGACGGCGGGCGTGATCCTGCTGCTCCGCAAGTAGCGGCTCGGCGCGCTGCGCCCCGCACGGAGCGCTCCGCACGTAGTACCCCCCGAACGGCCGGTTCGCCGGCTGTGCGGCAACTGAACGTCCTGGAGACCGTGGTGACGAATCGTCACCATGGTCTCCTCGCGTTTTCCCCGCGAACTGCGCACAACGCCCAGGGTTCCCAAGGGTATGTGATGTGTGCCATGGTACATGTCACACTCCCCACCGGTTCCCGACGGAGTCGCCCCCACGCGGCGCCGTCGCCAACGGTCCTCGATTCCCCCACCGGTCGCGCCCCGATCGCGGCCGACGACGGCCCGGAGGCCCTCACGTGAGTCCCTCACGTCTGCTGCGACTCCCGCAGCTGGCACGATTGTTGACGCTCGTCCTGTCCCTGTTCCTGGCGGTCGGCCTGTTCGCGCCGCAGAGCCAGGCCGCGCCCGCCGCCCCCGGCGGCGCGCCCGCCCCCACCACCCCCGCCGGACCGGCGCCCCAGCCGGCCACCGGCACGCCCGAACGCGGCGACGGTGAGCGGCAGTTCGCCTCCGCCGACCAGCGCGCCCCGCTGTCGCTGGACACCCGGCCGGCCGAGGTGAAGGCGTCCACGGCGCCGAACACCAAGTCCTTCCGGCTCGGCGCGGCGGCCGAACAGGCCTGTACCACCGGCGACTTCACCGGCCGGACCGGCAGCGACCTGGTCCAGCACATCAAGGCCGCCGACATCCAGTGCATCAACAGCCTCTTCCAGCTCACCGGCGGTGACGCGCGCGGCGCGTTCCGCGAGGAGCAGATGACCACGGTGGCGTACGCGCTGCGCGACGCGGCGGGCAGCTACCCGGGCGACAACTCCACCTCCGTCGAGCAGTTGGTGCTCTTCCTGCGCGCCGGCTACTTCGCGCAGTGGTACCACCCGGGTGACGTCGGCACGTACGGCACCGCCCTGCAGACGGCGATCCGCTCCGGTCTGGACGCGTTCTTCGGCAGCGCGCACTCGCGTGACGTCGCCGCGGGCAACGGGTCCATCCTGGGCGAGGCCGTCACCCTGATCGACAGCGCGCAGGAGAACATCCGCTACCTCACGGTGGTCAAGCAGCTGCTGACCGACTACAACAGCGCCACCTGGAACCCGGCCGGCATGGCCTGGTCGGTCAACCCGGTGTTCACCGTGCTGTTCCGCGGCCACCAGCTGGCCGGCTTCGACGCGGCCGTCGAGGCCGACCCGAGCGTCCTGGACACCCTCTCCACCTTCGCCGCCCGCAACAACGACCTGCTCGGCGGCGACTTCGGGGTGCTGGTCTACAACGCGACCAAGGAGCTCGGCCGCTTCCTGAAGGACACGGCGCTCCAGGCCAAGGTCCGTCCGCTGGCCAAGGGGCTGGTGGACAAGGCGGCGCCGAACGGACGCACCGTCTTCCAGTGGGCCGCGGTCGCCGAGGCGGTCGGCTTCTACGACGCCGGCAACTGCTCGTACTACGGCACCTGCAACGCCGCCGACCAGCTCAAGGCCGGCGTGCTGACGGTGAACCACACCTGCAGCCCGAGCATCAAGCTGATCGCCCAGGCGCTGGACAGCACCCAGCTGGGCACCGCCTGCACCAGCCTGACCGGCCAGGACGCCTACTTCCACTCGGTGGTCAAGGACAACGGCCCGGTCAAGGACGACGGGAACAACACGATCGAGGTCGTGGTCTTCCACTCCTCGCGCGACTACCAGGTGCTGGCTGCCGCCATCTACGGCATCGACACCAACAACGGCGGCATGTACCTGGAGGGCGACCCGGCGAAGGCCGGCAACCAGCCGCGCTTCCTCTGCTACGAGGCCGAGTGGGCCCGTCCGTCCTTCGAGATCTGGAACCTCAACCACGAGTACACCCACTACCTCGACGGCCGGTTCGACATGTACGGCGACTTCAACACCGGCATGACCACCCCGACCGTCTGGTGGGTCGAGGGCTTCGCCGAGTACGTCTCCTACTCGTACCGGAAGGTGAACAACGACGGCGCCATCGCGGCCGCCGGCCGGCACACCTACAAGCTCAGCGACCTCTTCGACACCGTCTACGGTGACCAGGACCGGGTCTACCGCTGGGGCTACCTGGCCGTGCGCTACATGCTGGAGCAGCACCGCTCCGACATGGACGCGATCCTCGCCAAGTACCGGGTGGGCGACTGGGCCGGTGCCCGCACCCTGCTGAAGACCACCATCGGCACCCGCTACGACGCCGACTTCGACAGCTGGCTGACCAAGTGCGCGGGCGGCGCCTGCGCCACCGACGGCGGCGGTGCCACCACGCCGCCGCAGCTGCCGGAGTGCACCGCGGCCGACCCCCGGCAGCTGGACGCCAACTGCGCCCGCAGCAACGTGGCGGCCACCACGGGCAACTACGCGCACTTCTACCTCCTGGTGCCGGCCGGCACCAAGCAGGTGAAGATCACCACCGCCGGCGGCACCGGTAACGGCGACCTCTACTACAACGCGAGCAACTGGGCGTACACCGACAGCAGCGCCACGCGTTCGACGGGCCCGGGCAACTCCGAGACGCTGACCGTGACCGACCCGCCGGCGGGCTACGTCTACTTCAGCCTCTACGCCCAGCAGGGCTTCAGCGGGGTGACCGTCACGAGCGAAATGTGAGCCGAGAACGGCGAACGGACAGGTGACCGCCCCGGCGGAGCGCTTCGGCGCCCCGCCGGGGCGGGGTCCGTATGTCCGGGGGCCACACCCGGGCCACCCCGCCGACCCGCACCCGGGTCACCCCGCTGACCTGCACCCGGGCTACCCCGCCGACCCGCACCCCGGGCGGGCTACCCGCCGACCCGCACCAGCGCCAGGGTGATGTTGTCCGGTCCGCCGGCTTCGATCGCCGCCTTCCACAGCTCGAACGCCGCCTTGCCGTCGGCCTGTTCGGTGCCCTCGTAGGACCGGGCCAGCAGTGCGGCCAGCTCCTCGTCGGGCACCGGGTCGGTCAGGCCGTCGCTGCACACCAGGTACCGGTCGCCGGGGGCCAGCGGGGCGGCCCGGACGTGCGGTTCGACGAAGGTGAGGCCGAGCGAGCCGCCCAGGGTCTGGGTGACCACCGAGGTGGTGCGCCGTCCGGGCGGCAGTGGGGGGCTGTCGTCCACGCTCACCTGGCGCAGCCCGTCCCGGGTGATCCGGTAGACCCGGCTGTCGCCGACGTTGAAGGCCAGCACCTGCTCGGCCAGCAGCACCAGTCCGGCGACCGTGGTGCCCATGGCGGCGAGTTCCGGCTCCCCGGCGGCGGCCGCGTAGACGGCCCGGTTGCATTCCTGCAGCTCCTCCCGGATGGCCTCCTCGCCGTCCAGGGCGTCCCCGTCGGCGGCGAGCCGGCGGGCGACGAGGGCGCTGGCGACCTCGCCGCCGGGGTGGCCGCCCAGGCCGTCGGCGACCGCGACCACGCAGGGCGGGCCGAGCGGGAAGAGCAGGCTCTGCGGGTTGGCGGTCACCGTGGCGCAGAGGGTCCACGGGCCGACCGTGAGGCTGTCCTCGTTGTGCTCCCGCACCAGGCCCTCGTGGCTCAGCGCGCTCACCGCGATGTACGGCGCCATCGTCCGCCGCCCTTCCGGAGCCCCGTCCCCTTGCCGTCGTCCCGCTTTCCATTGTGGGTGGGAATAACGATCCCCACCCGGCTGCTAAGGTGGTTGAAAGTTGGACTACCTGGGAGTGGTGAGCAGCATGCAGTTCGGAATCTTCTCCGTCGGCGACGTGACGACCGACCCCACCACCGGCCGCACTCCGAGCGAGCACGAGCGGATCAAGGCCATGGTGGCGATCGCGCGCAAGGCCGAGGAGGTCGGCCTGGACGTCTTCGCGACCGGCGAGCACCACAACCCGCCGTTCGTCCCGTCCTCCCCGACGACCATGCTCGGCTACATCGCCGCGCAGACCGAGCGCATCATCCTCTCCACCTCGACGACCCTGATCACCACCAACGACCCGGTGAAGATCGCCGAGGACTTCGCGATGCTGCAGCACCTGGCCGAGGGCCGGGTGGACGTCATGATGGGCCGCGGCAACACCGGGCCGGTCTACCCGTGGTTCGGCAAGGACATCCGCCAGGGCATCCCGCTCGCGATCGAGAACTACGCGCTGCTGCACCAGCTGTGGCGAGAGGAGGTCGTGGACTGGCAGGGCCGCTTCCGCACCCCGCTGCAGGGCTTCACCTCCACCCCGCGCCCGCTGGACGACCTCCCGCCGTTCGTCTGGCACGGCTCGATCCGCAGCCCCGAGATCGCCGAGCAGGCCGCCTACTACGGCGACGGCTTCTTCGCGAACAACATCTTCTGGCCGAAGGAGCACTTCCGGAAGCTGGTCAACCTCTACCGCGAGCGCTATGCCCACTACGGCCACGGCACCCCCGAGCAGGCGATCGTCGGCCTGGGCGGGCAGGTGTTCATGCGGAAGAACTCCCAGGACGCGGTGCGCGAGTTCCGTCCGTACTTCGACAACGCGCCGGTGTACGGGCACGGGCCCTCGCTGGAGGAGTTCACCGAGCAGACCCCGCTGACCGTCGGCAGCCCGCAGGAGGTCATCGAGAAGACGCTGACCTTCCGGGAGACCTTCGGCGACTACCAGCGTCAGCTGTTCCTGATGGACCACGCCGGCCTGCCGCTGAAGACCGTGCTGGAGCAGCTGGACCTGCTCGGCGAGGAGGTCGTGCCGGTGCTGCGCGAGGAGTTCGCCAAGGGCCGCCCGGCCGAGGTGCCGGAGGGGCCGACCCACGCCGCGCTGCTCGCGGCCCGCGACGAGAAGGCCGCCGAGACGGTCGGCGAGCAGGCCGGCGAGAACGAGAACGAGAAGGTGGAGGTGTCCAAGTGAGCGCCTACAAGCTGGTGGTGGTGAGCGCCGGGCTCAGCAAGCCGTCCTCGACGCGCCTGCTGGCGGACCGGCTCGCCGACTCGACCGTCCGGCAACTCGCCCCGGCGGGGCGGGAGGTGGAGGTCACCGTGGTCGAACTGCGGGACCTCGCCGTGGAGATCGCGAACAACTTCGTCACCGGCTTCCCCGGCGCCGCGCTGCGTGGGGCGATCGAGGCGGTGACGGAGGCGGACGGGCTGATCGCGGTGACGCCGATCTTCACCGCCTCCTACAGCGGTCTGTTCAAGTCCTTCTTCGATGTGATCGACCACGATGCACTCACCGGCAAGCCGGTGCTGATCGCCGCCACCGGCGGCACGCCGCGGCACTCGCTCGCCCTGGAGCACGCCGTCCGTCCGCTGTTCGGCTATCTGCGCGCGGTGGTGCTGCCGACCGCGGTCTACGCGGCCACCGACGACTGGGGTGCGGCGGGCGACGGGCTCACCGACGGGCTGCCGCGCCGGATCGACCGTGCGGCGGGCGAGCTGGCAGCGCTGCTGTCCGGCCGCGGGTCGGCGGCGCCCACGGTGCCCGAGCAGGCGGCGGCCGAGCAGGTGGTGCCGTTCGCGCAGCAGCTGGCGGCCCTGCGGGTCTGACCGGCGATGGTCGAACAGGCCGGCTGATCACCCGGACGGCCCCGTCGGAACACCGTCCGACGGGGCCGTCCGGCCTGGTGTGGCGGGGCCGTCCGGATGCGCGTCAACCGCGCCGGATGGTCCGCTGTGCGGTGTAATCGTTCCCATGATCAGATTTGTGCTGGTCCGTCCGGTGTTCGGCACGCCCGCGCCCCGCCGACGCCCGCGCCCCGCCGGGAGCGGCTGACGTGGGCCCGCCGCGGGAGAACCCCGTCCTCGCGCCAGTCGTGTGCCTCGCGCCGATCTTCCCGAGGAGGACCGAGACATGCAGCCCGAACCGCAGGCCGTGCTCTCCCCGCTGACCGGCGCGGCGATCTTCCTGGTGCTCACCGTCGAGCCCGGGGGCGAGGACGCCGTCCGCGACCTGCTGCCCGACCTCGCCGCCCTGCGCCGCTCGGTCGGCTTCCGGGCCCCGGAGGGCGGCCTCACCTGCGTCACCGGCATCGGCTCCGAGCTCTGGGACCGCCTCTTCGACGGCCCCCGGCCGGCCGCCCTGCACCCCTTCCGGGAGGTGGCCGGCCCCCGCCACCGGGCCCCGGCCACCCCGGGCGACCTGCTGCTGCACCTGCGGGCCGAGCGGATGGACCTCTGCTTCGAGCTCGCGGGCCGGCTCACCTCCCGCCTGGCCGGCCCGGCCACCGTGGTCGACTCCGTCCAGGGCTTCCGGTACTTCGACGACCGGGACCTGCTCGGCTTCGTGGACGGCACGGAGAACCCCGAGGGCCGGGCCGCCGTGAGCGCCGCGCTGGTCGGCGCCGAGGACCCGGACTTCGCCGGCGGCAGCTACGTCATCGTCCAGAAGTACCGGCACGAGCTGGACAGGTGGAACGCGCTGAGCGTCGAGGAGCAGGAGGGGGCGGTCGGCCGCACCAAGCTCACCGACATCGAGCTGGACGACGACGTCAAGCCCGCGGACTCGCACGTGGCACTCACCGTGATCACCGGCCCGGACGGCGAGGAGCGGAAGATCGTCCGCTTCAACATGGCCTTCGGCTCCTTCGCACGCGGCGGCGAGTTCGGCACCTACTTCATCGGCTACGCGCGCGACCCCGGGGTGACCGAGGAGATGCTGCGCAACATGTTCGTCGGCAACCCGCCCGGCACCACCGACCGGCTGCTCGACTTCTCCACCGCCGTCACCGGCTCGCTGTTCTTCGTCCCGACCGCGGACTTCCTCGACTCGCCGCCCCCGCTTCCGTCCCCGCTCACGTCTGCGCTCACGTCTCCGCCGCCGGTACCCGCGGGCCCTCCGGCCGACGGCTCGCTGGGCATCGGCAGCCTCAAGCAGACCCCCCGAACAGGACCCCGCGCATGAACAACCTCCACCGGGACCTCGCCCCCGTCTCCGCCGCCGCCTGGGAGGAGATCGAGGAGGAGGCCCGCCAGACCTTCAAACTGCACATCGCCGGCCGCCGGGTGGTCGACCTGACCGGCCCCGAGGGCACCGGCTTCGCCGCCGTCGGCACCGGCCACCTGACCGGTATCGAACCGCCGGCGGACGGCGTCCAGGCGCACGCGCGCGCCAGCCGACCGGTGGTGGAGCTGCGCGTCCCCTTCACCGTCCGCCGGGAGGCCGTGGACGACGTCGAGCGCGGCTCCCGCGACTCCGACTGGCAGCCCGTCAAGGACGCCGCCCGCACGCTCGCCCTGGCCGAGGACCGGACCGTCTTCGAGGGCTACCGCGCCGCCACGGTCGACGGCATCCGCGCCGCCTCCGGCAACCCCCCGGTCCCCCTCCCGGAGGACGTCCGCGAGTACCCCGAGGCGGTCAGCCGCGCCCTCACGGCGCTGCGCCTGGCCGGCGTGGGCGGTCCGTACTCGCTGCTCCTCGGCGCCGACGCCTTCACCGCCGTCAACGAGACCAGCGACCACGGCTACCCCGTCCACAACCACCTGGCCCGCCTCCTCGACGGCGACATCATCTGGGCCCCCGCCATCGAGGGCGCCTTCCTGGTCTCGACCCGCGGCGGCGACTTCGAACTCTTCCTCGGCCAGGACGTCTCCGTCGGCTACCTCTCCCACGACGCCGAAACGATCCGGCTCTACCTGCAGGAGTCCCTCACCTTCCGCGTCTACACCGGGGAGGCCGCCGTCGCCCTGGGCGGTACGGCCCAGGGCGAGGACGGGCCGCGGGCCCCCGGGCACCGGGAAGGGTACTGAGTTCCTTTACGAGGGGTACTGAGTGCCGTATTCTCTCGATGGAGCCTCTGACGCCAGTCGAAGAGAGCCGACACGGTATGCCGGTCCAGGTGGCGCCCGCGGCGCGCGGGTCGCGGCCGGGCCGGACTTGGCACTCAGTACCCTCGGCATGACTGAGGCCATGGATCCAGTGCACCCGTGCACCCGTGACAGGAGAACCACTCATGAGCTTGAGGATCGTCGTCTGTGTGAAGTACGTGCCGGACGCGACGGGTGACCGTCGTTTCGCGGACGACCACACCACGGACCGGGAGGGCGTGGACGGCCTCCTGTCGGA